>NZ_JBMFQT010000003.1:0-74032 GCF_049968455.1 Hydrotalea sp.
ATTTTCTTTGCATGGGTTCCCTTATTGCAAATAGCAAATACTGTTTCAAAAATACGAACATTCATAGGCTATGCATTTTTAAGCATGTTAATTTGGAATGTAGGTACCACTTGGTGGATATGGAATTCTACAGATGTAGGTAGCATTGCCGCCATGATTGCCAATTCCATTTTAATGTGCATTCCACTTTGGGGTTATTACAAATTAAAAAATGTAGGCAACAAATTTTATAGCAATTTGGGCTTCATTGTTTATTGGATGTTGTTTGAATGGATTCACTTAAACTGGCAATTAAGTTGGCCATGGTTAACATTAGGAAATGTTTTTGCTAACCATCCCAACTGGATACAATGGTATTCTATTACAGGCGTAAGCGGGGGTACGTTATGGGTTTTGATAGTAAACCTGCTTTTCTTTAAATTACTACAGGAATTTCTGGAAGTTAAAAAAGTACCTTTTAAAAAATTACTTTCTGCTTTCATTGTTCTCATTTTCCCAATTCTTATCAGTTATTTTTCAATTCCAAACATACATAACAACAACAATAGTAGCAATGTAGTAATTGTTCAGCCAAATATAGATCCTTACCAAAAATTTGAAAGTCTTTCAACACAAGCACAACTACAACGGTTAATTGGCCTTAGTGATTCGGCCATCAATAATGAAACCAATTTGGTAATATGGCCCGAAACAGCTTTACCTGAACCTGTAGCACAGAGCCAATTATCCGGTGCTGGAATATATCAACCGGTATTCAAATTTTTACAACAACATTCTAATATTACATTACTTACAGGTGTAGAAAGTTATGTAACCTATGGTAATGAAAAAGCAACACCTACAGCACATGCAATGCCTAATGGTACTTATTTTGATGCATTTAATAGTGCAGTAGCACTGCATATTGGCCAGCCCAACCAATTTTACAACAAAAGCAAATTAGTGCCGGGGGTAGAATCGTTACCCACTTTTTTAAATTTTATGGCTCCCATATTTGAACAATTTGGGGGAACAACCGGCGGCTATGGAAGGGATACCGGTGCGGTAGTATTTTCCGAGCCTGATAATCCTTACAAAATGGCACCCATTATTTGTTACGAAAGTATTTATGGTGGATATGTTGCTGACTATGTTCGTAAAGGTGCCAACTTGTTAACCATTATTACCAACGATGGATGGTGGGGGAATACGCCAGGACATTTACAACATTTGAATTATGCTCGTTTAAGAGCCATAGAAACCCGAAAATTTATTGCACGAAGTGCCAACACAGGTATTAGTGCCGTAATTAGTCCAACCGGACAAATCATAACTTCAACAGAATATAATGAACCTGCTGTAATTCGCTATAACATTCCCACTGAAACCACTACCACTTTCTATGTAAAATGGGGCGATTGGTTATACAAAATAGCAGGCTTTATTGCCTTATTAGTAATTTTATATCAATTGTATCGATGGTTGGCTTTGCGCCTAAGAAAATAATGCATTATGGAAAAAGTTTGTAAGTATAAAAATGGAACCATTGCTTATGGTATGGAAGGAAATGGCCCTGTGGTAATGTTAATTCATGGTTTTGGCGAATATGCTTCCATTTGGAATAATCAAGTGCAATATTTACAATCGAATTATACTGTCATCACACCCTTTATTCCCGGAACGGGCAAATCAACTTTATTACAATCGGAAAATGATAATCCAATTGAAATAAAAGATTATGCAATTGCCTTACATGCCATTGTTGAGGCAGAAAATATTACTTCATTAGTAATGCTTGGGCATAGTTTAGGCGGCTATATTACATTAGCATTTGCAGAAATATACCCTTCCCTATTAAAAGGTTTTGGTTTAGTGCATTCAACCGCTTTTGCAGATAGCGAAGAAAAAAAAGCGAATCGGTTGAAAGGCATTAGAATAATGCAAGACTATGGTGCCTTTGCATTCATTAAAACCACCATTCCTAATTTATTTGGGGCCAATTTTAAAGCAGCATTTCCCGAAAAAGTAGATCTACTAATTGCACAGGCCAATGTGTTCAATACCACAGCCTGCCAACAGTATTATGAAGCTATGCGCATAAGACCCGATAGAACAAATGTTTTAAAAAATGCTGGCTGTCCGGTGTTATTTATTATTGGAACAGAAGACATTGCTGCACCAATGAATGATGTACTACAACAATTGCATTTACCTACTTGTTCCTATGTACACATTTTAGAAAATGTGGGACATATGGGTATGTTAGAATCACCTAATAAAGTGAATGAATATTTTGAAGAATTTTTAAAAACCATATATTCATCATCTTTACAACTTTAATAAATGATTTTTTTTTACAACATAGTATTCAATAAAAAAAATATTTTGATAGCATTGGCTATGTTGTTTGTATTTGCTGCTCATGCAAGGCATGTTGCGGGTGGCGAATTATTTTATAAATACTTAGGCCCCGGTGCTACTCCTGGTACCAATAGCTACCAAGTAACCTTACGTTTGTTTAGAGATTGTGCTTCAACAGGCCCCTTATTACAATCGGAAAATGTTATAGTAGGTTTTTATGATGGAAACACCTTGGTTCAAACACTAGTACTGCCTTTAACGGGAGGTATTTCAACCATACAACTTAATACTGCTTTAATACCTTGTTTAGTAGGCAATGTAAGTGTATGCTATCAAATAGCATTATTTACGAATACCATAGATTTGCCTATTAACCAAAATGGATATACACTTTCGCGTATGGGTTGCTGCCGTATAGATAATATTTCAAACCTAAGTACAAATAATGTTGGCAGTAATTATGTAACTTTTTTACCCGGCACTAACACTTTACCTGTTGGCCACAACAGCAGCCCCGAATATAAAATAAAAGACACAACTTTAGTGTGTGCAAATAAAAAATTCAACTTAGATTTTAGTGCAGTTGATCCTGATAATGATTCTTTGAGTTATACTTTTTGTGAAGCTTATACTGCACCTAATACAGGCCAAAATCAAGCCCCACCCCAAATACTTTCACTTACATCGGTACCCTATGGCGGAGCTTATAGCGGTACTATGCCTTTAGGCCCTGATGTTAGTATTGATCCTGTTACCGGCATTATTAGTGGCACGGCACCCCCGGCGGGACAATATGTGGTTAATGTTTGCATAGCGGAATTTAGAAATGGTAAGCAAATTGGTTATCACAGGAAAGATTTTATTTTAAAAGTACAATCATGTGATATTATTGAAGCAGATCTACCATCAAGCATCGTAAACTGCAAAGACTATACGGTTTATTTTGAAAATCAATCAACTTCTTCGTCCATTTTATCTTATCAATGGACTGTTGGTGATCCTGCGAATCCTACCTTTTCTGCAAATACTCCTACTTTACAATACACTTACCTAGACACCGGCCGATTTGTTGCACATTTAACTGTAACCGGCCCCAATTCATGTATAGGAACTGATAGTACCATTGTGATGGTTTATCCGGGATACAAGGCGGCTTTTAGTGTGCAGGGCGATTGCTACTTACGTCCTTTTCAATTTACAGATCAAAGCAATGCAAAATACGGCACCGTTACTAAATGGCAATGGAACTTTGGTGACCCTAATTCAAATGCAGCTTTTTCAAAACAACAAAACCCTTCTTATACCTATTCGGCACCCGGAACTGTTTTAGTTACACTAATTTCTCAAAGTGATAAAGGTTGCGTTGATACGGCCAAACAATCTGTTATAATATATAGCAATCCACCGCTTAATCTTCCATTCCGCGATACGCTTATTTGTAGTATAGATACCCTACAATTGCAATCAACAAGTAATGGCTCCTATAATTGGTCGCCCAGTTATAATATTATAAACGAAAACACAGCTACACCGCTCGTTTATCCAAAAACAACCACTACCTACCAAGTTACTGTAAACAATAATGGCTGTATTAGCAAAGACACCGTTAGAGTGAGGGTATTAGATTCTATAACTGTTAAAGTGGTTGCAGATACTACGGTTTGTTTAACCGATACTTTTCGGTTATATCCTATAAGTGAAGCTTTGGGTTATGAATGGTCGCCGGCAACAGGTATTGATAATCCAAAAATTAAAAGCCCCTTGTTTAAACCAAGTGCATCAACTAATTATCGGTTAATTGCCAACTTAGGTAAATGCCGTGATACAGCTTATACCCGTATAATTGCCGACCCTTATCCTAGCGCTAATGCAGGAACCGACGTAGGTATATGTTTTGGCAGCAGAACACAATTAAATGCATCTACCAATGCGTCTATATTTTCATGGAGCCCTAACAGCAACATGCTAAATAGTAATACTTTACAACCAACGGTTGCCCCAGGTAGTACCACACCTTACTTACTAACAGTAAGATATGATACCGGATGTATTAAACCCATAATTGATACAATTGTAGTAACTGTTTACAAACCAGTTAAAGTGAATGCAGGAAATGATACTGCTGTGGTGGTTAACCAACCCTTACAATTATTTGCAAAAAGCAATTATGATAGTGATAGTACGGGTATAACTGTACAATATTTGTGGACACCTTCCTCTTTTTTAAACAACGCTAATATTCCAAACCCAATCGCTACATTTAATGGGTTAAATGACTCTATACAATACACTGTAACTGCAACCACTAGTGCAGGATGTACAGGCAATAATAAATTATGGGTTAGAATTTTTAAAACCGGTCCTGATATATTTATTCCTTCAGCATTTACACCCAATAATGATAACAAAAATGACATACTAAAACCCATACCCGTTGGTATAACTTCTTTACTTTATTTTAACATTTATAATAGATGGGGGCAACTTATTTTTACCTCACACCAATTTGGTGAAGGTTGGGATGGAACATATAACGGCACCATGCAACCATCTGGTGCTTATGTTTATACAGTGGAGGGGATTGATTTTACAGGAAAAAAAGTATTTAAAAAAGGTACTGTTGTTTTAATTCGATGAGTAGCAAATATTAGCCTCCAATTATCTTTGAATACAATGGTTTTGTACATTTACTATTCACCTTACTTGATACCCTTTAAAAAAACATGCGGAAAATTTTATTTGTTATACTAATATTACATGCATTCATATTCAAAAGTTTTGCAGTACATATTGCCGCAGGTGAACTAAGTTATTTGTACCAGGGGCCGGGAGCTTCTCCAAACACAGCGCGCTATTTAATTACCATGCGCTTGTTTAGAGAATGTAATGCCCCATCTACCTCAGCACAACTAAATGGTGAAAATGTTACCATTGGCATTTACGATAAATCAACAGGTAATTATATTTCGCAACTAAAACTGGCACAACAGTTTGTAGGTAATCCACCCAGTATACAAAACACGCCGGGCATTAATCCGTGTTTAACAGGTAATCCTATTGCTTGTTACCAAGTAGGTACTTACAGTAGTACAATTGATTTACCCATTACGCCCAATGGCTATACCCTTTCATGGGTGCGATATTCAAGAGCAGTGGTACAAAATGTTGCCGGCAGTAGTGTAGGTGCAACTTTTACAGCAGAAATTCCCGGCACTCAACAATTACCTACCGGTTTCAATAGCAGTCCGGTTTTTACTATTAGCGACACAACCATTGTTTGCAAAAACACCGGCTTTACTTTTAACTACTCTGCATCGGATCCCGATGGTGATTCGTTAGCTTATAAATTTACACCTGCTTATGATGGTACACCAGGAAATTACGTTGGAACGAGTACACCTGATCCCGACCCATCACTAATACCTCTTCTACAACCCGTGCCAGTAAATTATATAGCCCCATATTCCGGTTTACAACCATTAGGAAGTGGTGTAACAATTAATGTGAATACAGGCTTAATTAGTGGTATTGCTCCACCCGCAGGTAAATATATTGTTTGTGTTGTAGTGGAAGAATGGCGTAATGGCATTTTATTAGATAGGCATCGAAAAGATTTTATCTTAACCATTGGTGATTGTTCTGTGAATGGAGCTGATCTGAATCCCAAATACATTAATTGTAACAATTTTACATTTAATTTTTCTAATGAAAGTACTAACCCTAACATTATTGCATATGCCTGGAAATTTGGCGATACTAAAAATTCAAATTTCGACACCTCCAGTAAACCAACACCTACATATACTTATTCCGACACCGGTACTTACACCATGAAGTTGAAAGTTACTGCAACCGGTGGTTGTACTGATTCCACAAGTGCACGAGTATCCGTTTTTCCGGGTTTTAAAGCAAATTTTTCAGTGAATGGCAGTTGCATATTAAACCCCTATCAATTTAAAGATATAAGTGTTGCACAATATGGTGTAATTAATAGCTGGCAATGGAATTTTGGTGATGCTAATACTTCTTCTGATACTTCATCGCAACAAAATCCTTCCTACACTTATGGTTCAACTGGTAGTAAAACAGTGTTTTTAACTGTAACCAGTAACAAAGGGTGTGTAGATACTTTATCGAAAGTAATTAACGTTCCCGATAAACCCTATTTATTCCTACCCTTTCACGACACCCTTATTTGTAGTATTGATACACTTCCGTTAATAGCCAACAGCCCGGGTAGTACCTTTCAATGGAGCAGTATACAATCGCCCAATAGCATTATTAATGCTACTTCAGCTAATCCAATGGTACATCCTAAAGACACTGCAGTATATGTAGTTACAGTAAATAACAATGGTTGCTTAAATAAAGATTCCATACAGATAAATGTACTGCAATTCATTACCGTTAATGCTGGGCCAGATACTAGTATATGCCAAACTGATACAATACAATTTAACACAGTAAGCTATGCGTTAAGTTATCAGTGGAAGGGGTCTAATGGTGTACCCATTGCACAGGTTAAATATCCAAAGGTGGCACCACTAACCAATACAACGTATTATGTTCAAGCTAATTTGGGAAAATGTCCTGCTTATGACACTGTAAACGTAAAGGTTTTCCCATATCCCACTGTTACTGCGAGTGGAAATGCTAATATTTGTTTTGGCAATACAACGCAACTTAGTGGTACTACCAATGCAGAAAATTTTAGTTGGTCGCCAAGTAATACTTTACTAAATGCCAACACACTTAATCCAACAGCCGGCCCCAATAAAACCACTTACTATGTTTTAACAGGTAAAAATAACAGTGGATGCATAAAAGCCGTATCCGATAGCGTTTTAGTAAAAGTTATACAACCCATTACCATTGACGTAGGTGCCGACACTTCAGTAGTCCTTAATCAACCTTTACAACTAAAAGCGATATTAGCTGATAGTAGCAATTTCGCTTATACTTGGACACCCAGTGAATATTTAAATAATCCATCCATTTCTCATCCAATTGCCATTATTAATACACCTGTAACCGATGTAACTTTCACAGTAAAAGCAACTGAATTAACTGCGGGATGTACTGGCCAAAATAGTATTTTAGTGAAAGTATATAATACCGGACCTGATATTCTTGTTCCCAAAGCCTTTACACCAAATGGAGATGGTAAAAATGATATTATGCGTCCCATTTTATTAGGGATTAGTCGATTAGATTATTTTAGTATATACAACCGTTGGGGACAACTCATTTATTCAACTGCACAACCGAATGCTGGATGGGATGGTACACTAAACGGCACTGCACAACCAAGCGGGGCATATATATTTATGGCAAAAGGGGTTGATTATTTAGGAAATACTATAACAAAAAATGGAACCATAGTGTTAATCAGGTAATTTTGTTTTCAAAATATTCAATGAAATTTCATATGGAAAATATTATACTCATTACAGGAGCAACTTCCGGATTTGGAAAAGCAATAGCAAAAATTTTTGCACAAAATAAATGGAACTTAATTGTTACAGGTAGAAGAGAAAATCGCTTAAACGAATTATGTTCAGAATTAGAAAAAATGGGCATAAATGTTCTCCCACTAGTATTTGATGTACAGAAAAAAGATGCTGTATTTAACGCCATAAATAATTTACCATCTGAATGGAAAAAGATTGATATACTGGTAAATAATGCCGGATTAGCATTAGGTAGAGAACCATTTGACAAGGCCAATTTAGAAGATTGGGAAATAATGTTGAATACTAATGTTAAAGGTTTAATGTATGTTACTAAAGCAGTATTACCCTATATGATTCCACACAAGAAGGGACACATAATAAATATTGGTTCAATTGCGGGGAAAGAAGTTTATTTGAATGGCAATGGTTATTGTGCCAGCAAACATGCGGTAGATGCTTTAAGTAAAGCTATGCGTATAGATTTATTACCACATAAAATAAAGGTTACAGCCATACATCCCGGAGCGGCAGAAACAGAATTTTCAATTGTACGATTTAAAGGAAATGAAGCCACTGCCAAGTCAGTTTATGAAGGCTATACGCCTTTATATGCCAGTGATATAGCAAACATTGCTTATTACTGTGCCACTTTACCCGAACATGTTTGTATTAATGAACTAATTGTAACGAGCACAGCTCAAGCTAATTCAAACCTATTTTACAAAGAATAACTCTATTGTTTGTTTTTTGAATTGATAATTAGGTGCTGCAAAGTACTACCATCTCTAATTTCTTCATTAACTGTTTGCACTAAAGTATCACCGGGTAAAATATTACCAAATATTTCTACTCGAGTACTATCTTCATTACCACGTTGAATAGGTACCCAGTTCACTTTATTTTCATGAACTGCCAAAACAAAAGTACCGGTAGTAGAATATAAAATTGCCGATTTGGGTACTACCAAATGAGGCTCTTTTGTAAAGAGTGGAATATTTACTTCAGCTATCATACCGGGCAATAATCGTTTATCAGTATTATATACATCCATTTCAATACGTTGTGAACGTAATTTTGAATCCAATGCACCTGCCATTCGATTAATAGATGCTGTAAAATCAACATCAGGATATGCTTTCACTTTAAAATGAATTTTACTGTCCGGCGTTAAATAACGCGAATATTGTTCAGGAATTAAAACAACTAATCTTAATCTATCGCGTTGTTGTAACACAAACATGGGAACATCTTGCCCTTTACCAGATGGACCTACATACGCACCCGGATTGACGTTACGCAAAGTAATCATTCCGGTAAAAGGGGCTTGAATGGTTAAATATTTCTTTGTATCCAATATTTCTTTATAAGCTGCTTTTGCTGCTTGCCATTGTGCAAAATCAGATTTCTGTTTAGCCAATGCCAAATCTAAATCATTGGGGGATATAGTACCCGGAGTTTTACTGGTATTTAAAAGTCGTTTATAAGCAGCATCACTTGCAATATAGGTAGCTTCTAATGATTTTAATTTTGATTCTGCAGCAGATAGTTGTGCATTAATTTCAGGAGCTTCTGTAGTTGCTAATAATTGACCTTGGTGTACCTGACTGCCCACATCTACTAAAACATCTTTTACAAAACTATTTACTTTAGCATAAATATTCACTTCCTGATAAGCTATTAACTCACCGGGCAATTTTAAATTACCCTGTAAATTTTCTTTTTGCACCACAAATACCGGAGTACTAACCTTAGTTGTACTATCTGTTGTATTTTTTTTATTATCCTTCGTATTATTACAACCAAATGCCATTACTAAAAAAGGCACAATTAAAAAATAAAGCCAGGGTTTAAAGTTCGTTTTCATGTTTAGTATTATCTAATTCAGGTATATAAAATTTACTATGTTTATCATGTGGATCTAATGAAACAGATTGTGTTGAAGTTTTTTGCTGCACCCATGAGAAGAGTAAAGGCAAAATTAACAATACCACAATAGTTGATGCTAACAATCCACCAATCACTGCCCTTCCTAGTGGAGCAGCTTGAGCACCACCCTCACCCAAGCCCGCTGCCATGGGCAACATACCCATTACCATGGCGGCAGTAGTCATTAAAATTGGGCGTAACCTAATAGCTGCAGCTTCTTTTGCGGAAAGTAATGCATCACCATTTTTTAGTCTTAAGGCTTCAGCATTGGTAATTAACAACACTGTGTTAGATATGGATACTCCGACCGACATAATAATTCCCATATATGATTGTAAATTAAGCGTTGAATGGGTAAGCATCAGCATAATTAATGATCCTAACAAAACTGCCGGAACTGCTGCTAATACAACTAGTGAAACTTTGAACGATTGAAAATTAGCTGCCAGCATTAAAAAGATTACTACAATAGCAGTAATTAATCCTCCTTGCAAACTACTCAATGTTTCTGTTAGCACTTGACTTAATCCTCTGGTTTCAATAAATAAACCTCGTGGTGGTTTTCCAATACTTTTTATTGCATTTTCAACATCGTGTGTTGCTGTGCCTAAATCTTTTTTATAAATGTTAGCGGTTACTGATAAATTAGGAATAGAACCGATATCATCATCTTGTCCATAAACAGAATCCTCCTGTATGATGGCCACATCACCCAACATGGGGCGATTACTTCCGGGTACTAACGGTATCTGATTGATGTCGGAAACAGATGACATTTTAGCTTCGGGAATTTCAACCTGCACCAAATAACTTAATTGTGATTTTGGATCAATCCAAACATTTTTTTCAGTAAATCGCGAAGAAGAAGTAGCTGCTACAAACGAACGAGAGATTTCTGCTACATTGGTTCCCAATTGAGCTGCTCGTACCCTGTCAACATTTACATTAACAGCAGGATAATGTATAGCCTCATCAAGCTGCACATCGCGCAAATAAGGTATTTGCTTTAATTTATCAATTACCTTATCAGCCATTACTTCATTTTCTAACTTATTCTTTCCCATTATTTTAACTTCAATAGGTGTGGGTGAACCTTGGCTTAAAATTTTATCGGTTAATTCAATGGGTTCAAACGATAATTTAATATTAGGTAATACAACTGCCATCCGTTTGCGAATAGCATCTTTCAAAGTATCCATGTCTGTCTTATAATCTTCTTTCAATGCTACTTGTAAAACGGCCTCTTGTGGACCCGCCATAAATAAATAAATGGGATTGGTTGAAAACTGTGAACCATGAATACCAATCATTGAGGATGATATAGCGACATTTTCTTTTCCAACGATATCATATAAAACATTCAAAGTTGTTAATACATCTTGCTCAGTTTTCTCAATTCGGGTACCATCCGCATCTCTAATACGTAATTGGAATTGTCCGGCATTTGTTTTAGGTAATACATCCCGGCCAATAATTGAAAATAAAAAAATAGCAATTATAATTGCACCTACTAAATAAATAACAGTAATTGCTTTTTTATAGGGAACTAGCTTATTCAGCAAGGCAATAAACTTGTATCGGAATCGAGTAAAACTTCCTGCATTTTTCAAATCATCTGCATTAGCATTCAACAACATTTCTTTTTGTTGCCAGGTATTCTCTTCAGAATCGGCTGTAATACCACTTTGCAAAAATTGTTCATGATCAGATGATGTATTATTTTTCCCTTTCCCATGATTATATTCATGTTTCATTAACCAATTCGCCAACACGGGTACCAATGTTTGCGACATGATATATGAGGTAACCATTGAGAAAGTAATTGCCAATGCTAATGGTAAAAATAAAGAACCCGGTATTCCATTCATGGTGAATGCCGGTGCAAAAACCGCGAGTATACAAAAGAGAATTAATAATTTGGGAAAAGCAATTTCACTACAAGCATCCCACACCGCCAATGCTTTTGGCTTTCCCATACTTAGGTGTTGGTGAATATTTTCAATAGTTACCGTTGACTCATCAACCAAAATACCAATTGCAAGTGAAAGACCACTGAGTGTCATGATATTGATTGTTTGATGAAATAAGGAAAGAAATAAAATTCCTGAAATAATGCAGATGGGTATGGTAAGAATTACAATTAAAGCACCACGGGGATCGCCTAAAAAAATTAACACCATTAATCCTGTTAATATTGCACCAATGGCTCCTTCAGTTACTAAATTTTTTACTGCATTAATTACATAGGTAGACTGATCGAATTCATATGATAAATGAACATCTTCAGGCAATAAAGATTGAAAACGAGGAATTGCTTTTCTTAAATTTTGTACAACTTCCCAGGTAGAAGCACTGGCCGATTTTGTTATAGGTAAATACACGGAACGTTTCCCATTTACTAGAACATATCCTACGGTTACATCAGCACCATCTTCAACCGTAGCAACATCTTTTACGTATATATTATTTGCTGAGCCTGTATAAATAGGAATATCTTCAAAATCTTTTACAGTTCTAATAGTAGCATTGATAGGTGTAAAGTAATTCTTATTTCCTATGCGTACATTACCCGATGGTATTGACTGATTATTTACACGAAGTGCAGTTACTAATTGATCGGGTGTAATATTATGTGCACGCATTAAAGCGGGATCGGCTTTAATTACAACGGTACGAGCATTGCCACCAAACGGAGCAGGAGACACTAATCCCGGAATAGAACTAAATCCCGATCGTATATACACATTCGCTAAATCTTGCAATTCATTATTGTTGCGTGTTTCACTACTTAATACTAATTGTCCAACCGGCAATGTAGAAGCATCAAAACGTATAATAAATGGTGGTTGTGTGCCGGGTGGGAAAATAGTTTGTGCTCTATTACTAAATGCTGTTACCTCTGCAGCAGCTTGAGCCATATTTGTTCCTTCATAAAAAGTTAACTTAATTAGCGTTAAGCTTTGAATATTTTTAGTTTCAATACTTTTTACACCTGATACATACAATAATAAATTAACATAATTTTTTCCAAAGTAGGCCTCCATTTGGTCAGGAGTAAAACCACCATAAGGATGTGATATATAAATTACAGGTAAATCAATATTTGGGAAAATATCTATCTTTATATTATTGACAGCTCTAATACCAAAAAAGAACAACCCAGCAACTAAAACCAGAATTGTTATTGGATTCCTTAATGCAGTTCTAATTAAATTCATTACACTAAATATTAATTCTTTTAGTTAATTTGTTGTATTAATAAATTCCAATCTCCAGAAGCTGCAACTTTTAATAGTAAAGCTTGCCAAACATTGATGTAAGCCAACTTAGCAGAAGTTTCAGCACGATTTACCAAATACAAGGCCTGTTGTAAATCAACAATAGTTGCCAAGCCATTCTCATATAGTACTTTTTTCTGTAAAAAAGCATCACTTGCTGCCTTTAATTGCACCGGCACTTCTTTGTAGCTTAGTAATGTATTTTGAATGCGTTGGTCAGCCAAGACTAAGGTATTTTGTAACTGCACAGCTACCTCATCATATTGTTGCTTATAAGCTTCAGTTATTTCCTTTTGCGCCAATACTTGTTGTTTAACTTTAGTAATACTCATAATATTAAATGCAAGCGATAAACCTGCCACATAATTTGAACGCAATGGAGTAATACCATCAAAATAACTTTTTGAATAATCGTTAGGAAATGCTGTGCTGTATTGTGTTCCAAAACCTGAACCACGTGTCTGAAAAATTCCAAATAAGTTTATTCCGGGCAAAATACTTTTCTTGATAGCATTGGTTTGAATTTCACTTTGATGAATTTTATTATTGAAAAATTTTAATTGCGGATTATCAGCAGTATTTGATGAGGTTGTATAATTAGAAGGAAGATGCGTTACAAAAAAAGTATCTACTAAAAAACTTTCAGGACTTTGCCTTAGTAATTGAGCCAGTGCACTCTCAGCTTGTTGTTTATTAGTAATAGCATCAATTAAAACCAATTTAGCATTGGCATATTCAGAATTAGCAATAGATGAATCAACGCCGGGATTTAAACCATTTAAAGTTCTAACTAAAACTACATTTCTAAAAGTATCTGCCCTACTTAAATTAGCTTCTGCCTCAGCCAAAAGTTCACGAGCGGTAATTAAATCAAAATATGCTCCGGCAATTTTTACACCCAGTATAAATTTTTCTTGCTCCACATCAGATGAGTCGGTTTTTACCTGAGCTTGAGCTGCAGCAATAGTTGATTGCTTTCTACCAAACGTAAAGGCCTCCCAGTTAGAAGATATTAAATATAATGATCCGAAAGCTGCATTCCATTGTTGGCTGTTAAAAACGGGTCCTGCAGATGAAATACCTAATGCCCCATAAGGAGCTGCCGGCCCATACAAACCATTGATACTTCCATAGTTTTGCTGCAAACTTGCTACTACATTTGGTAAATACTCATTTTTAGTATTCTGTAACAAATAATTAGAGGCATTCAGAATATGCTCTTTTACTTTTATTGTTTGATAATTATTTAACCCGGTTTGTATGGCTTTACTCAGTAGTAAAGGCTGCTGCGCGTATAAATGGCCATAACAAAATAAAAGAACCAATAGTACAAGCAGAGAATATTTTTTTAATAAACAAAACTTCATGTTATAAAAATTAATGAACATCAACTATTTATGCGGATATATTTCCATTATTTTCATGGTAAGTAATTGCCGATACACATTTCCATGCCTTTTTTGCATCTCTATCAATAATACTTTGCAGCAATTGTTCATGTAATTCCTGCTTTTGAATCAAAAGTTTTGTATCAACAAACACTTCAATGAAATACTTTTTTAGCTGAGCAGCAATAGTTTTATACAAATCACTCAAAATTTTATTATTACAAGCTTCAGCAATTTTTATATGAAAGGCAATATCTGCCTCAACAGCTTTTACAATATTATTTTCATGAGCGGCAGTATTACGATCATGCAAATACTTTTGCATGCATTTTATTTGAGCAGGGGTTCTATGAATAGCAGCCTTCTCAGCAATTTTTAATTCTAATAATTGGCGAACTTCATTCAATTCCTCACCCCTTGCCGATTGTAAACGCTTATACCAAGGAACAGGCGATCCATTTTGCAAAGCAACAAAAGTACCTACCCCCTGCTGCACTTTTAATATACCGGAATAAGATAAAATGCGAATAGCTTCCCGAATAGTAGAACGGCCTACACCAAAATGCTCCATTAATTCAGGTTCGGTAGGTAATTGATCTCCAATTTTAAACTTACCTGATGCAATTAGCTTCTGTAATTTTTCAGCTACCGCATCACTCAATGAGTTTTTTTTAACGGGTTCTGTAAACATACATCATATCATCTGATGTATAAAAGTAGAATGAAAAATGAAACAACTCTTTTTTTTACAAACATCTGATCCAATTTTGAAGGGTTTTAATGAGATTTTAAACTGAAAACATTATTGTGCCAATGAAATTCGTACCAATACCCCTGCCCTTGTTACAATAGTAGGTGCAGAGGTGGAGATATAAGGAGTTACCCTTCGTTGATCAAAGAATAATCGTAAATTAATTCTATTATTATACACATAATCAATTGCTGGTTGAATGATAACAACACGTTGACCACCCGTTCCATAAGCAGTGGACTGGTCAATTCTGCTATTGCTGGTGGCGTCGTTTCTAAAAGATAAATCTAACTTGATAGTTAAATCGTTTTGAAGTTTGGCATTTTGCATACCCGGTAATTTAAATGGCAAACGAAGCCCTCGCTTACGCCAATTGAATCCCGTTGTCCATTGTGTACTATTTGTTTCACTTAACTGATAATCAATTAAACTTAAACTCAACTGCCTGCTTTTTGCATATTCCAATTTCAGGCTTAATTGTTTAATTGTGGTTACCTCAACACCCAATAATGGTGCAAATTGTTCTTGCATTGTTATATTAGGAACCAAATAATAAGGAATATAATTGCCACTCAAAGTATCAATAAAGCCGGGGGCACCATAACGGAAAGGATCTTGATATAATAATGCACTGGCAAAACTATTCATACTTAATGTGGCAGAATAAGCATGTGTTATATTAATGGCCGTAAATATTTTTGCTAAAGCTGGAATTTTACTTAACCCTGTATAGCTTAAACGCCAGTTAGGTCTGGGTAAAATACCACTAAAGGGATTAGAACGAATACCCGAGCCAGATTGCTTCATTAAGGGAAATGAATTCGGATCCTTTTTAGTATACGCAGAAAGGAATGCGGGTATTAATACATCTTGTGAATAACGACCATAACCTGTAGCAAAACCATCAGAAGTAAAAGTGGGGTTTTGTTTCCAGTAAGGGTTTAAATTAGCCACCCGCTTCGATATAACTTGTCGGTTGTTTTCAAATTGAAGGAATGTTGAAGACAATTCATTTGGATTCGTTTTTCGGAATAATGTGCCAAATGCAATATAAGAAACACTAAAGCCACCTGCAGAATATGGATTTAAATGTTGCTGCGGCAATCCAAGCCCCGTTGTATCCTTAAATAATTCACTATAATTTTTTGAAAATCCTTTATTTAAACTTACATCTACCCTAAATTCTCGAATAGGTTCTAATTGTGCGGTAAGCCCAAGTTTCTGTTCAAAATTTTGTTGATATAAATAATTAAAGGTACTATCTCGGGTTATTAAACCTTGTGCAGCTTTTCGATTTAACCAACTGCTATCAGGTTGTCTACCAAATACATAATCTAAACCCGGTTGCATAGTTCGCATATCTTGCCCAAAAGCTGTTGTATTACCCATCCAACCGGGCACACGACTATTATAATTTTCACTATAATTTACAGAAACATTTTTTATCATTGTTATTAAATGACCTACCGCTCTTACAGCACCATTCATTTGCGCAGGTTGATTAGCCTGTTGTAATCGCATTGCAGTTCGATAATCACGCCTTTGTTGCCGCCATTTCCTCAAAGCAATTCTTTTCTTTTTACCGTGCAAACGATTACCGGAAGTATCGGTAATTGCTTCTTCACGTGTTGGTAATGTTATTCCTAACGGATTAGGCTTTGCGCCTGTTGGACTTTGGACAGGTTTACCGGTTTGATTATTAAAAAACTGTTTTGGAGGTGGTGGTGGTCGATAATCTAAATTGCGTAACCATTTCGATTTTGCATACAATCTTGTAAAGTCGAATTGTGTATTGATATTATTTTGCTGGCTATTCTCTAGGGTATTACCTAATGAAATAGCTAATAAACTGGCAGCTATCCAGTTATAGGTTGTGGCATAACTATAACGTGCCGCTATCCAATTGGTAAAGGGAAACTTAGCCAAAGGCAAAGTATAGGTAGCTGCAGCACGTTGCTGGTACAAAGTAGTACGCCCCCCACTAATAAAATTCTGCCAAACCGAATCCTTTTTAGCTTTAGTATTAATCATACCATAAGGTTCATCTACACGTCCAAAACTTGTAGCAGAAAAATCAAGATTCAATGAGCGGGCAAGATCCCATCGAAAATTATAATACTTATCGAAAGTAAAATATTTATTATACGTTGTATCAACTGTTAACACCTTACTTTGTTGTTGATCGGTATTAATAATACGTGGAATATATTGTCCAAACTGCCTATTAATATCGGCTCTAAAACTAAGTAACGAAGGACGTAGGTTAATATTAAAATCACGCAGGAATGCCGTCCATTGGCTGTTTCCTTTAATAATTTTTTTGAAAGGCTCTTTGTATTTCGGTGGCGCATTATAGGTATAACCCAAACCCGCTCGCCATTTGACTAAATTATTTAATAAAGTGGTGGGATTATTTTGCACGGTTTGCGTAAATGAATAGCTTACGTCAAAATTACTCAGGCTCCATAATCGAATTCTCCCTTTCGGCATTATCCGCACATTGGTAAAATTGATTGTTTTAATGGTCGTTTGATCAATAGCTGCATTTTTAATGGAATCGCGTTTGGCTTTGGTTTGCGCTACACTTAGTTTTTGAGAAAGTGTAATGTCCAAATCAAATGGATCATATTTTGGAGAACTTACTGTTCTATCGAAACTAGCAAATACCGGTATTGATAATCGGGCATTAGAAGGCAAAAGTTTCCCTGCATCAATTGCCATTGATGCATCGAACTGTGTAAAATTATCTAACGCTCGTTGACCTATGTGTGATTCTAATGAACCCCAACCAGCCGTATGCATACTTCCCGAAATAGACATTTTACCTAAATCTGCTAACCCAATATCTACTCTACCCGTTGCTGCATAAGCCCCCGTTTCATTAATATTTGACAGTCGTAATTCATCAACCCAAACCTCAGCACTTAACGGTGTAGTATTGGTGCTGGCACTTTCAACACCAATTAAAAAAGCATTTACTCCACCAATGTTTGGATTGCCAAGTACAGAAAAAGTTTTGTTGCCAATAACCTGTCGGTAAATTGTACTCACCGAAGCCCCGGAATTATTTCTTTGCAGTTTTAAATTAATCAGCGTTTGTATATCAAAGTCAAGATTATTTTGTGTTGGCCAAACAACAGTATCTGATGCGGGAGAATAATTTCCCGGTGGTGTAACTTTTAAAGGCACTTTTATTTCATAATAATTATTCAAATAATCTTGCCCAATTCTCACTACCAAGTTTAACTGATTATCTTGCAGTGCAGTATTTGGAGCAGCCTCAACGTGTGCAAACATCAACATTCGTCCGTATAAACGCATATCATAATTCGGCAATGTTTTAAAAACAGCTCTTGCATTACCCGGTGTTAAATGACCTACCTGCAAACTCAACGATTGCTCATTTTGTAAAATATTGATGCCATTGTTACTCAATTGTTGCACCCTTTGAATACCCGGAGGAATAACATAATTTACCGGCGTTCTGCTGCTATTTTCTTCCAAGTTTACGGCTAAAGTATTAAACGTAATTGTACTGGTATCTATTGGAGTGTATGAACCTGTAGTATCTAAATTATAAGTAAACTGGCGCCATTGATTACGTACTAGTTCTAATTTGGCGAAACGCAATACAACCGAATCTTGAAATCCGGTTAAGTACATACGCATGAATTGGATTGATTTAAAATCAGGAATTTGGCCTGTTTTACTGGCATAATCACTTAATGGAACTCGGAACAAATACCAATTTTCTGTTCCGGTTGTACCATCAGCATATGTAACGGGTACTACCCTTTTGTCAGAAATATATTTTGTAACACCCACATCCATTCCTGGTGCAAGGTTAACTTGATATTCAAAATATTCTTCATCTTCATTTAAAGTATTGTCACGATTTAAATCTTCATTATCTGGATATAAAGTTGCAGCAGGCGAGAAAGGCGAGGTGCCGGTTGCAATGGGCGAGTTGCCTTGCGGATTATTAAAGTTTTTATAACGTTCTAAAATACCTGCACCGCTGGCATCAAAACTGGGATCGCGATACCATTTGTAATCATCATTTGAAGGATCTTGAATAGCTCTTTGATAAATAGCTGAACCTGTTCCGAAATTGGCAGCTAATTTCGACAAATAATCTGTACGCTTTCTTCTTTCACCATCATTATCTAATCCATCAAAACCAACATCTTGGTACACCCTGTCTCCAGGATTGTTACTAAATGCGTTGGTAACTTGTATTGGGTTTACCGGTACTCTTCCCCATGTTGTACTACTATCAATAGCTGCGGGTGAGGTAGGTGTATTTAATCCATTTTCATAAAAACGTTTGCCATCTTTTAAAATATCTTCACTTACATTACCAAAATCAATCATTAATTGCCCACCTGTACTATTTGGAATTTTTATGAAAGGATCTTGAATCCAAAATTGAACATACTCAATATTATTCGTTTCAAAATCGGTTTGATCAATAGCACGCATTAAACCACCCCAACGCTTTTGTGGGTTTAATAATTTTCCATCTGAGGTTACTTGTGAAGGATCATTATCATAGTTATAAGGACCAATTTCTGTGGGATAATAGGCTACATCGAAAGTAGAAGTTTGCGTATTAACAATGTTGGTTGTTAGCTGTGGAAATAATTCATTGGTATACACTAACCTTACCCTTGGATCACTTAATGCAGCCAAGTTTCCTCTTAATGGATTGTTGGGACTATTCTTATCTTGTAAATTGGGTTCAATATTATACCAAGCAATTTTAGCACGGTTTTTATTATAATCAACTGAATCCATCAATAATGCTTCCGGGAAATTAGGATTGCCGGCCGGCGTTGAAGCTAATGCCCATGCAGTAGATGGAAAACGCAAGTCGATATTTGAAGTGGTACCTTCAAAATCATCTAAGTAAATAAGACCATTACTTCCTGAACCTATTTGCGGTGGGTGGCCGGGTTTAAAAAAAGCACCTTCGCCATATGCAGCAATAGTACTCATTGTTTTAGTTGAGTAAAATGGTAATTTATTTAAAGCTCTCGTCAATCCGGGCCAGTTAGAATGATAACTAAAATCTACCCCATACATGGTATTTCGAATCGGATCTTCGCCATAATTCATTTTAGTGAAAAAAGGGCGTTCATTTAAACGTTCAATTGTTGCTCCTAAGGCTAATTTTTTACTGGCAGCATAATCTAACCGCAAACCCAAAAATCCGCGTTGCTGAATACCAAATGAAGCATTGTTTTCATAAGAAACACTCACCGGAATGCCTGAATTAATAATGGCCTGATTTAAAATTTTTACTGAACCTAAATTATAATCTATGGTATAGTCAACTCCCTCTGTTAAAGTTTGCCCACCTGCGGTTAACTTAACTGAACCGGGTGGAATATTATATGCACCCAAATAAATATCACTACCGCTTGTTCCCTTTGCCTGTCCTTGCATCACAAAGCGATCTACGTTGGCATAAGTTTGTGCTATGGCTTTAATGGAATCATATAATTGATAATATGCATATTTTTGAATAAGGGCTTGTGATTGACCAGCAAACGCAAGGTTCACCAAATCTTTTCCAAAAGGTTCCAATACCGGGAATATGATTTTCCCTTGCTGTGATAGAATAGTGAATCCTTCTAAGTAATCGAATATTCCATCGGGTTGAGGATCGTTTTGATTATTTAAACGGTCTAAATTTAAAATAGTTAATAATGGTTTCCCTTCAACCGAAGGTGCTGATTCCGGTAAATATCTTTTTAATCCTCCACTAGGCTGATTATATAATACATTCAACTGAAAGCCATCTTTTGAAACACCGGCTAAATCAAGTGAATAGACGTTTTTCATCATTAATCCCCAAATAGGCAAATTAGTTCTTGCAGAAGTAGCTTTCAATAATTTTAAATACAATACTTTTTGTACGCCTTGTGTAGAATCAACAGCTACATCTTGTGAAAATTCACCCACTTGATATACTCTTCCATTATAAGTATATTGATATGCCACCGCCAATACATCATTGGGTTGTAATTGTGCGTTCAATGAAATAAACCCGATTTGCGGATTGAAATAAAATTCTGTGGGAGCTAATTTTCGGGCAAATGTTTTTTCATAATCATTTACTTGTGTTAACCCCTTACTTTGCAAAAATGCACCAACAGTTGAAGGGTCACGATTTTGAACAACGTTACTGTATAAGTTATTTGCAGCATTATCTGGTAAAGGGTTCCCCGTTAGTGACTGTATATTTGAATTATAAGGTTGCGATTCACCTAAGTCCATTAAACCCACTATTGCTCTTGTATCTGTCGTAGCTCCACTTCTATTGGTTACCCAAACTTCTATCCGTTGTATTTGTACTTGGCTATTTACAATAGGCAAGTTGCTCATGGCATTATTGAAATTGCTTCTGAAATATTGCCCTAATAAAAAGTCACGATTTTCATCATAATCATCTAATTTCTTTTGAAAGTTGGTAATGGCTGCGCCCCCTTGCAAAGCTTGTGTTTGTCGTTGCGATTGCTGATTGGCTAATACTGCAGTAACACTTAACTTACCAAACTGTAATTGCGTTTTAATACCAAATAAATTTTGAGCACTTGACATTAAAGTACCCTTGGTTTGGAAAGCAATATTTCCTGCTTCAATACTTCTAATAATTTCATCATCCATTCCTTTATAGTTCAACTTTAACTGATTCAAGTAATTAAAGTTGGCAAGAGTATTATAATTAATAGGTAGCTTTAACTTGTTACCAATATTGGCATTAACGTTTAAGTTGGTGTTTAAGTTAAAATCAAATCCGCCGGTGCGTCTTGCTGCTTCGGGCAAGGTAGGGTTTAAAGTGTTTTGCCCGTTATACCCCATTTGTATATCTACACTTCCTTGGGGTTTAATATCTACTTTTAACCCATCAGGGCCTACACCAAAAATGCGATCAAAAAAAGTGTTATAAACTCGTGCAGGTGGACGTTGAACTTTTTTATTCAAAAAGGTTAAGGCATCAGCACGTTGTTTAAAATAATCATCCTGCTGTTGCTGTGTTCTTAGTTTATAATATTCTTCAAAAGTTAAAGCTGTAGGTTTTCTAAAATAAGAATTACCCACTTTTTCTAAAATGTAATATTGATTGGTTTTTGGATCGTACTCCACTTTCTGCTTAATAAACGAGGTATCATTCAAATCGAAAGGATTACGATTTTGCCAGGACAAAAAATCCCCCCTACGGTCATGAATGGGAAAGCGCAACGAATCGTTTGCCTTCTTTAGGGTATCGGCGGTTTGTGCAAAAATTTTCACAGCCGGTATCCAGCATACCGAAGCAGTTAGTAATAAAACAGTAAGCAGTAAGGTCCCTTTCTTCAAAAAAAGCAGGCTTGATTAGGTAAATTTCTAGGCTATTGTTAAAGATTTTTTAAAGATTGTTTAATAATTTCCTCTAAAGATAATTCAGGATTTGATAATATGTGTTTTTTAACGACATTTTCTGCTGCCGGGCGAGCAATTCCCAACGCCATTAATGCCTGCACGGCATCATCTTCAAGAGATATCGGTTTTGGAGAACTAGCTGTACCGCCTGATTCCAAAACTTTTTTCCCCATTTTATCGCGTAGTTCTAAAATTAGCCGTTCTGCGGTTTTTTTTCCAATACCTTTTACGGTTGATAGTAAGGCAGTATTGCCTTGTGTAATAGCATCGCTAATTTCCCGAGGCTTTAATCCGGACAACATCATTCTTGCTGTGGCAGAACCTATTCCAGACACACCTATCAATAATAAAAACATTTCTTTTTCTGCCATATCGGCAAAGCCAAAAAATGTTTGTCCATTTTCAGTAATATGTAAATATGTGTATAACAAACCATTATCAGCATCTTTAATGGCAGAATAGGTGTTTAAACTAATTTGCATTTCATAACCAATACCATTAGCCTCCATAATGGCTATGGCAGGCAATTTAACCACAAACTTCCCTTTTATATACGCTATCATAATTAACCGGTTCAAAAATAGGGTTTTCATTCAAATTGAAGGGCACAAATAGGCAAATATGATTTCATTCTAAAATAAAAACAGATATTTGCGGTTATTTTTTACCGAATAAAGAATTCATTTTTTATATGAGCAAGATTTCAGCCGCAATTACCGCAGTAGGTGGTTATGTACCGGAAACCAAATTAACCAATTTTGATTTGGAAAAAATGGTAGATACGAATGATGAATGGATTAGAACCCGAACCGGAATTGAAGAACGTAGAATATTAAAAGAACCCGGGAAGGCCAGTAGTGATATGGCTGTTCCTGCTATTCAACAAATTTTACAAAAACGTAATTTACAACCCACTGATATTGATTGCATTATTTGTGCTACCGTTACGCCTGATATGGTTTTTCCGGCAACTGCTAATATTATTGCCGATAAAATTGGCGCCACCAATGCTTGGGGATTTGATTTAAGTGCTGCTTGCAGCGGCTTTTTATATGCTTTAACAACCGGTACCAGTTTTATTGAAAGCGGACGTTATAAAAAGGTAATTGTTGTTGGGGTTGATAAAATGAGTGCTATTATTGATTATACCGACCGTGCTACCTGCATTATTTTTGGCGATGGCGCCGGCGCCGTTTTATTAGAACCAACTACTGAAGAATTGGGTATTAGAGATAGCATTTTGCGTAGTGATGGTTCAGGCGCTAAATACCTGCATATGAAAGCCGGTGGCTCACTAAAACCTGCAACTGTTGAAACCGTATTGGCAAAAGAACACTTTGCCTACCAGGAAGGACAAGCCGTTTTTAAATTTGCGGTTAAAGGAATGGCTGATGTGAGTGCCGAAATTATGGAACGAAATAACCTTACTGCCAATGATATTGCCTGGCTGGTTCCACACCAGGCCAACCTTAGAATTATTGATGCAACCGCCAATAGAATGGGGCTAGACAAGGACAAAGTAATGATTAATATTCAACGTTATGGCAATACCACTGCTGCTACCATCCCCTTGTGTTTATGGGAATGGGAAAATAAACTACACAAAGGCGATAACGTAATTTTATCTGCTTTCGGAGGTGGTTTTACCTGGGGTGCCGTTTGGGTTAAATGGGCTTATTAATTAAAACAATAATTTCAAAAAACTGCTTATTTCAAAGCAATTTTTATGGGTAATCAATGAATCATTGGGCATTGATTACCCTATTTGTTTCTACACCACAAAATAAAATCGGTGCCGGGCAGTTGTATTATACCCAATTGTCGTAACATAGTTACTAACTGCCCTCTATGATAAGTACTATGATTAAACAAATGCATTAATATTTCCCATAAAGGCTGCTCAAAATATTCTTGCTTGGAAGTTTTATAGCCCATCATAGATTGTAATTGTTCCGTTTGCAGGGTGGTTACCCATTCAGTCCACAATTTATCTTGACGCAAAATGCCATCTATGATTGCCTCACAGCTTAAGCCAGCATCCTTTAACGTCCATGCGGTTTGTGGTTCATTGTGCATACGTTGCCACCAAATTGTTTCAGCACTCAATACATGCAATAAAGTACTATATACGCTGGGAAAACTGCTAATAATTTCCTTTTGTTGTTGAGAAGCATCTAATGTTTTAACAACCTTCAAAAGGGCACCATTCGCCCATTGATTGTATGCAGCATAATCTGCAATCATTGTTTGCATAATTTAGATATTTAATGAACACTAAATTAAACATTACAATACTCTTCAAAAAGTTTGATTAACAGGTATTCATCAAAAAAATAGAAACAAGTTATAAATGGTGGTTATTTTTGTTGAATACACCTATAAATAATTTTACAATGAAACCTAATTTTCCATACAGTGGCATCAGCTCATTAGCTTTACATTGCAGCGAACATGAAAATGCGGAATTTGCACACATTACTCCTATTTATGCTACTTCAACATTCACTTTTCCCACGGCAGAAGCAGGTATGGAAAGATTTGCAGGCGATGATAAATCAAGAATATATGGCCGTTGGGGTAATCCTACGTTTACTGCAGCTGAGGAAACCATTGCAGCATTAGAAGCATTTGGTTTAAACAACAGCAATGGCACACCGTTACAATTAAAAGCATTATTACATGCCAGTGGCCAGGCAGCCATGACAACCTTATTTATGAGTACACTTAAAGCCTGCGATGCTGTTCTTTCGCACTACTCACTATATGGTGGAACATATGAACTTATGTTGAAAGTGTTACACAATGCCGGCATTGAAACAATTATTGTTGACTTAAGAAATTTACAACAAGTAGAGGAAGTATTAAAAACCAATCCGCACATACAACTGGTTCATATTGAAACACCTGCTAACCCTACCATTCAGTGTGTTGATATTGCCGCTGTTACACAAATAGCCAAACAATACCATAAAAAAATATCAGTTGACAATACTTTTGCAACACCTTATTTGCAGCAACCATTTAAATACGGTGTCGATTTTGTTTTTCATTCAACTACTAAATTTTTAAATGGCCATGGCACTGCCATTGGTGGTGTATTAATTGGGAAAGATATTGAGTTCATGAATACGCAAGCTTGGAAATGGCAAGTTTTATTAGGAGGCAACAGTAATCCTTTTGATGCATTTTTATTGATGAATGGATTAAAAACCTTAGAACTGAGAATGCAACGCCATTGCAGCAATGCCAAAACAGTTGCTGAATTTTTAGACCAACATCCTGCCATTGAAAAAGTAAATTATGCAGGATTGCCCAGTCATCCGGATTATTCCATTGCCAATAAACAAATGAAACATCCCGGTGCATTAATGAGCTTTGAAGTAAAAGGCGGTTTAGAAGCAGGAAAAAAATTTATTGACAAATTACAAATGTGTGTAAGAGCCATTTCATTGGGAACATTAGATACACTGCTTTCACATCCGGCCAGTATGAGCCATAGAGGTGTTAGTAAAGAAGAAAGATTAAAATTCGGTATTACCGATGGTTTAATACGTTTAAGTGTTGGCATTGAAAATGTAGAAGATATTTTAAAAGATTTTGAACAAGCCTTAAGTTAATATCATGAATATACTGATTAGAAAAGCGGAACGTAAAGATTGTGCCAGATTATTAGAACTTATTCAAGAGTTGGCTCAATTTGAAAAAGCACC
This sequence comes from Hydrotalea sp., assembly GCF_049968455.1. NCBI lineage: Bacteria > Pseudomonadati > Bacteroidota > Chitinophagia > Chitinophagales > Chitinophagaceae > Hydrotalea > Hydrotalea sp. The sequence goes on from NZ_JBMFQT010000003.1 coordinate 26,275, forward strand.
GCAAGAAGTAACTGTTACATTATCGCATTTTGAAGAAAGCGGATTTGGGGAAAAGCCTGTATGGTGGGCTTTCGTAGCCGAAGTAGATGGTGTAGTAGAAGCATTTGCGCTTTACTATATTCGTTATAGCACCTGGAAAGGTCAACGTATGTATTTAGAAGATATTTTAGTTACAGAAAAAATGCGTGGTAAGAACATTGGTACCCTGTTATTTAACAGGCTGATTGAAGAAGCTAAAGAAAAAAAACTACATGGCATGGTATGGCAAGTATTAAACTGGAATAAACCTGCTATTGAGTTTTATAAAAAATACAATGCCGACTTTGATGACGAATGGATTAATTGCTCAATAACTTTTTAAAAAAATGGGCATCCGAAATAAATAGCGGATGCCCATTTGTGTTTATTGTTATTTTCTTAACTAATTCCGTCAACTGTTACATTTTTGGCAATTTTTTGAATTAATCCCTGCAAAACCTTTCCGGGTCCCACTTCAGTAAAATGAGTAGCACCGTCGGCTACCATGGCTTCTACACTTTGCGTCCATTTAACAGCACCTGTTAATTGTGCAATTAAATTTTGTTTTATGCTGTTAGCATCATTTACTGCTTGTGCTACAACATTTTGATAAATAGGGCAAATAGGCTCATTAAATTGTGTTGTTTGAATAGCTTGCGCCAGCTCCTGACGGGCAGGCTCCATTAAGGGTGAATGAAAAGCACCGCCAACCGGTAATATTAAAGCACGTTTAGCACCGGCTGCTTTTATTCGCTCACAAGCTATCTCCACACCTTTTAAACTGCCACTAATAACCAACTGTCCGGGACAATTATAATTAGCGGCCACTACAACTTCACCTGTTTCATTTTGCACCTGTGCACAAATAGCCTCTACTTGCTCATCGGGCAATGCCAAAATGGCTGCCATAGTAGATGGATTTTGTTCACAAGCTTTTTGCATGGCATTGGCACGAATAGCTACCAATTTTAGTGCATCTTCAAAACTTAATACCTTGTTAGAAACCAAAGCTGAAAATTCGCCTAAAGAATGGCCTGCTACCATATCGGGATGCGCATCTGTAACGGTAGCATAAGCTATTACTGCATGCAAAAAAACAGCAGGTTGTGTTACATTGGTTTGCTTCAACGCATCATCACTGCCGGTAAACATAATGTCACTAATACGAAAACCCAAAATATCATTGGCATTTTCAAACATTTCTTTTGCTATGGCATGTTGTTCATATAAACTTTTACCCATTCCACTAAACTGAGCTCCTTGGCCGGGAAATACGTAAGCATGTTTCATATTCCTATTTTTTTTATCAATTTATTATAAGTAATGAATGCATTGTGCAATTATTGCAACAATGGCAATGCAAGTATAGGTAAATAAATGTAATAAGTTTGTTTTAACGATTTGAAAAGTTGTTTCAATTCATTATCACAAACATAAAAAAGCCGGTTATTACTAACCGGCCAAGTGCATAAGGGCTTTTCTTGCTTAAACCTTCGTGTGTAATTCTAAATATTTTAAGAACTCGGAACGAGTAGCTTCTTCTTTAAACTTGCCTTCATAAAATGAAGTAACAGTGGTTGATGTGTCGTCTTCAATTCCCCTGCTGGCAACACATAAATGTTTTGCATCAATTACCACAGCAACATCCTGAGTACCTAAAATTTTTTGAAGTGCAGCACCAATTTGCATGGTAAGCCTTTCTTGCACCTGTGGACGTTTGGCAAAATAATTTACAATTCTATTGAGCTTGCTTAAACCAATTACTTTCCCATTACTAATATATGCTACATGTGCACGACCAATGATGGGAACAAAATGGTGCTCACAATTACTGTAAAAAGAAATATTTTTTTCAACCAGCATTTGATTGTAATGGTAACTATTGTTAAACAAAGTTACTTTGGGCATATTCTCAGGATTTAAGCCTTTGAATATTTCCTTAACATACATTTTTGCTACGCGTTTGGGTGTCCCCTTTAAACTATCATCGTTTAAATCTAAACCCAAAACTTCCATAATAGCCCTAAAATGTTTTTCAATGGCTTTTATTTTATCTTCATCTGATAATACAAATGCATCATTGCGCAATGGTGTATCTACCGAAGTTTGCACGTGGTTGTCGCCCATTTCATCTACCAAAACATCTGTTAAGGCAATGTTTTTGCCATTAAGCTGGATACTCGACATAATTTCGCTCGGTTTCATATAAAAATATTTTTAACTCTAAATTTTCGTCCAGCTTATTACGCAGCAACTGATAAATTACCTTTGCTATGTTTTCGGCTGTAGGATTTAATTCTTTGAAATAAACCGTATCTAAATTCAAATTCTTGTGATCAAATCGGTTTAACACTTCTTCTTTGATCATGGTGCTTAACACCTTTGTATCTATAACATAACCCGTATTAGCATCGAGTACGCCCGTTACTTTCACAATCAATTCATAATTGTGACCATGGAAATTTTTGTTATTACATAACCCAAAAATTTCAGCATTTTTTTCATCACTCCAATTGGCATTATGCAAACGGTGTGCTGCATTAAAATGTTCCTTTCTGTAAATGGCCACTTTATTCAAATCCATAATATTCATTCTTCGTTATACCATTTTCTATCAACACACAACGCAAAAGATTGTACTACAATCATATGCAACACTTTTAGCATTGATAAAACACTTTAAGAAAATCAATTTATGAACACTGTATCAGAAGTGTGCTGACCAAGTGGCTCATGATTAAGAAAGCCTGTTTAATTTATTCAATCAAACATCAAAAATAGCTTACTATGTTATACTAACCAATATTTCAGAAAATTGTTTAAACTTTTTTTATTTTTTTTAAACAGAGCAATCAAACTGTAATTTTGTCGCTTTACAGGTTTTGCATGGTATTTGAACTAAGTAAACCCTTATCTTCATTAAAAATATTAGCGCATGGACTTACAAAAAGAATTTGAGCAATATGCCATAAAGCACCGAAAAATTAGCAGTGCCACACTACATAATTTTCGTAATCATTTTAATCCAACAGCATTAACGCCTTACATTATAGAAGAACGTTCATTAAATGTTGCCCAAATGGATGTTTTTAGCCGCTTAATGATGGATAGAATTATTTTTTTAGGCGAACCTATTGATGATTATGTGGCCAATATTGTTACCGCACAATTATTATTTTTAGACAGTACCGATCGTACCCGCGATATACAAATGTATATTAACAGCCCAGGTGGCAGTGTTTATGCCGGAATGGGCATTTACGATACCATGCAGTTTGTAACCCCTGATGTTTCAACTATTTGCACAGGCGTAGCAGCTAGTATGGGTGCTGTATTGTTATGTGCGGGAGTGAATGGAAAACGAACTGCACTTAAACATAGTCGTATCATGTTACATCAGCCCAGCGGTTCAATTGGTGGCCAGGCTACCGATATTGAAATTACTGCCCGTGAAATAAAAAAGCTAAAACAGGAATTGTACGAAGTAATTGCAGAACATACCGGCAAAACAGTTGATGTTGTGGCAAAAGATTGCGACCGTGATTTCTGGATGACTGCTCAGGATGCAAAAGATTATGGATTGGTAGATGAAGTACTAATTCGCAATCCCAAAAAAGATAAAAAAGGTTAAGCTTTTCATTTTTCATTTCAAGTTTACAAACATTAAAAGATTATGATTTACAATAAATATTTAATCAATCCTTATTTAAACAACGAAGAGGGCGACGAGGAAAATACTAAAGAAGAAAAAGAACCCATGAGCCCGCAAATGATGAAGAAAATGGAAAAACTGTTTTTTGAAAAAAGAGCAGTTTACTTATGGGGCCCTGTTGATGATAAAAGTGCTAGAGAATTAGTGAGTAAAATTTTAATATTAGATGCAGATAAACCAGGAGAAGAAATTAAATTGTACATTAATAGTCCCGGAGGTGTTGTAACAAGCGGCATGGTAATTTATGACACCATACAATTAATTCAATCCCCCATCAGCACCATTTGTATGGGTTTAGCGGCCAGCATGGGCTCTATACTTTTAAGTGCAGGAAAAAAAGGAAAACGTTTTATTTATCCGCATGGAGAAGTAATGATACACCAGCCTAGTTTAAGCGGTTATTTTCAAGCTACTTCAGCCGATATAGAAATTCAGGCCGAACAGATGAAAAAAACCAAAGACTTGGGTGCCAAAATTTTAGCTGAAAACTGTGGCAAAACTTTTGATCAAATCATGAAAGATTTTGACCGTGATTATTGGATGGATGCCAATGAAGCAGTAGCTTATGGTATTGTTGATGCAGTACTTACTAAAATATAGTCGAACATCCCTAACAAATAAAATAGCTGTTCATCACTTTTAACGAAACGGCTATTAACTAAATTGTACCTTTGCTTTTCAAATACAACCCTTGAAAAAGGGTTATATTTTTGTTTTAATAGCGAAAATGAAGCCTTTAAAACAAGTAAACTTTGTATTATGGCTAAACAAACACACTTACATTGTTCATTTTGTGGTAGAAGCAGGGCCGAGGTGAAGATTTTAATTGCCGGCCAGGAAGCGCATATATGTGAAAATTGTATTGAACATGCACAGGAAATCATTGCACAGGAATTAAAAGATAATAATACACCACAAACTTTTAATAGCAATAATAAAATTGTCGTTAAGAAACCAACCGAAATAAAAAAGTTTTTAGATGAATATGTAATTGGCCAGGACGAAGCCAAAAAAGTTTTGAGTGTTGCTGTTTATAATCATTATAAACGCATTACACAAAAAACACAACCCGATGATATTGAAATTGATAAAAGCAATATTATCATGATTGGCGAAACCGGTACAGGTAAAACATTGCTGGCAAAAACTATTGCTAAAATGCTAAACGTACCTTTTGCCATTGTTGATGCCACTGTATTTACAGAAGCCGGCTATGTAGGTGAAGATGTTGAAAGTATGCTTACCCGCTTATTACAAAATTGTAATTATGATGTAAATGCTGCCGAAAAAGGAATAGTATATGTTGATGAAATTGATAAAATTGCCCGTAAAGGTGATAACCCTTCCATTACCCGTGATGTAAGTGGCGAAGGGGTACAACAAGGCTTACTAAAAATGTTAGAAGGAACAGAAGTGTTGGTACCTCCACAAGGCGGAAGAAAACACCCTGAACAAAAAATGATTAAAATTGATACTAAGAACATTTTATTCATTTGTGGTGGCGCATTTGATGGTATTGATAAAATAATTGCCAGAAGAATTAATACCAATGCCATCGGCTTTAATGTAGATAAGTTAGACCAAGAACAAAAGAAAAATAACTTATTACAATTTGTTAGCGCACAAGATTTAAAAAGTTTTGGACTAATACCTGAACTACTAGGTCGTTTACCGGTTGTAACGCACTTAGATCCGCTGGATAAAGCTACCCTACGCAACATTTTAACTGAACCGAAAAATGCTTTGGTAAAACAATACAAACGTTTATTTGAATTAGAAAATATAACGCTTACCATTGATGATGAAGTGTATGATTTTATGGTTGAAAAAGCATTGGAATATAAACTCGGTGCCCGGGCTTTAAGAAGTATTTGCGAAAGTATATTAACTGATGCCATGTTTGAATTGCCGGGTAGCAAACAAAAAGAATTTCATGTGGATTTAGCTTATGCAAAACAAATGTTTAGCAAAAGCAAACTGGGCATGTTGAAAGTTGCTTAAAAAGTATAAAAAATATTTTTAATTAAAATAATCATTTATGAATGAACTGATTGAACGTTTGGTAAAAGAAGCAGGCCTAACACCCGAGCAAGCACAAAAAGCCATTGAAACCATTGCAGGATATGTAAAAGAAAAATTCCCCATGTTGGGCGGAGCTGTTAATAACATTTTTAAAAAATAAAAAATCGGAGTTATACTCCGATTTTTTTTATACGCACTTCAATCAATAATACTTAACAGTTATTATCAGAAAAATAGGGCACATCATCACGAGCTACCGATTCTTTTTGTTGCCAATAGGCTAAAGTTACAGTATGCCCATCCGGTGTTCTTAATAATCTACCAAACACAGCATTAATAACATTAAAGGTTACATCTGCCACACCAATGGTGTATAATGATGGTACTTGTGAAGTTTCATTTTCCGTAACCCCTTCAGTTGTTTTAGCAGGTATTGCATTTACTTCAACAACAACGGTATAGCCATTGTATTGCAATAAGTTTTTTAAAAATGTTACCCTGTCAACACTAACATTTCTTTCAACAATAGCACATTTGATACCGTTTAAATCTTCAAATTCATGATTTTTATTAATGGCCATTTCAAAAAATTTAAAATGCAGCAGCAGTAAGTGAATAAATGTAATGATAAATCCAACTACCCACTCCCGTAATCAATATGCCAACTATACAAATAATGAAGCTAAGTTTTATTGGCTGCGGAATAGCAATCGTTGGCGCATCAAATTCAACATTGTTATCGAAAACTACTATTGCAACCCGTAAATAATAATATAAAGAGATAATAAGATTCACAGCAGCTAATGTTATCCATGGAATATAATTAAGATTTTCGCTTCCGGACATTATTAAAAAAAACTTGCCAAAAAAACCGGCTGTTGGTGGAATACCGGCTAAAGAGAACAAACCAATTAAAAGCACCCATGACAAAAATTTGTTCTTTTTATACAACCCTTTAAATTCATTAATATTCTGTTTATCAAAAGCATTTTCAACATAGGTAATTACACCAAAAACAGCCAGATTCGAGAATAAATAAATAACTAAAAAATACACTACAGCAGTAGATGCGTTGTATGCATTACCTAAAAAAGCTACCAGTATAAAACCAACTTGCGTTATAGAAGAAAACGCCATAAATCTCTTAAAATTTTCTTGTCGTAACGCAAATAAGTTGCCAATAACAATGGTTACCAGTAATAATATTAGCATAACAATGTGCCACACAGATTGCAAATGGTGAAATACCTTGAATAATAAATTCAATAAAACAAATAGTACAGATGCTTTTGAAACTACCGATAAAAATGCAGTAACTGATATTGGTGCGCCTTCATATACATCAGCAGTCCATAAATGAAAAGGCACTACGGATACTTTAAATAAAACACCCGCTAAAAACAATAAAAAAGCAACTAAAGAAAATGGATTCAATATAAGTTTTGCTGCTACTGCATTAAAATTTAATGAACCAGAAAGTCCATATAAAAATGAAATACCTAGTAATAGAATGGCAGATGCAAATGCAGCAGACATTATAAATTTAAAAGCAGCTTCTGATGATTGTTTATTATTGAGTTGGAAGTTAACCAACAATGCCAACGGAAGTGTTGACAATTCGAGGCCAATGTAAAAAAATAAAAAATTGGTTGATGAAAGCATACAAAACATACCTAATAAAGAAGATAACACCAATACGTAAAACTCGTAGGTATGCTCAAAACGTTGTAACCAATTATAACCTTGCAAAGAAATGATGTATGCAGCAAAAGCTAATACCGATTTTTCAAAAGCATTTAAGGCTGTTAGTTGATACATATTGCTAAAAGCTGAATTATAGCCTACCGGCCAAAATCCGGCTAACGCAATAATTAACAACAATAAATTTATCCATTGCAAGGTCCATTCTGTATGCTGCTTACCTCCCAATATTTGTGTAAGCAACAAAATGAATATACCCAGCAATAACAATAATTCCTGTTTAAATGGTAAAAGAGTATGTAGTAAGTAATATATCATTGAAGCATATGGTTTTGTTAGCCTTAATTAATTTCAACTTTGCCAATAATGAATGGTTGGTGATATTATTTTTAAAATCAAAAATGGTAACACACCCACAATTAAAATACCAATTCCCAACAAAACACCTGCCCATTTTTCATACCAACGGGCATCTATTGGTGTATCAAAATGATTTGCTTTCGTATTACCCATTAAAATAGTTCCGGCAGCTCTTAATATATACACAGCTGTAACCACTATTGAAGCGGCAGCTATAATTGTGGCTATTCGATATGGCAAAAATGGCAATTGCCATGAGCCAACCAATACAGTTACTTCAGCTACAAATCCACTTAGTCCCGGCAATCCCAAAGATGCTAAACCTGCCAAAATAAAAAGTCCGCCAATAAAAGGTAAATAAGTTAATAAGCCACCCATTTCTTTAATAATTCTGGTATGTGTTCTGCTGTAAATCATACCAATTGCAGCAAAGAAAAGTGCTGTCATTAATCCATGGGAAATCATTTGCAACACTGCACCGGTAATAGCTACAGGGTTTAACATTCCAATACCTAATACAACAAAACCACAATGGCTAACCGATGAATAAGCATTCATGTATTTTAAATCTTTTTGCACCATAGTAGCAAATGCCCCATATAATATTCCAATAACAGCCAATAAAACGATGTAGGGGGAATAAAACTGTGCAGCTGCAGGCATTAACATAGTTACCAACCGTACAAGTCCATATCCCCCCAACTTCATTGATATACCGGCCAGAAACATTGAACCCGCAGTGGGTGCAGCAGAATGTCCATCGGGCACCCAAGTATGAAAAGGAAATAAAGCAGTGAATACTCCAAAACCTATAAATAAAAATGGAAAAAATATTAATTGCAAATGATAGGCCATGCCCGAATCTTTTAAAGTTAACATATTAAAACTGGGCGACCCATTGGATGAAGCATAATAAATACCCAATATTCCCATAAATAAAATGGCAGAAGCCCCTATTAACATTAGCACCAATTTGATAGCACTATATGTTTTGTTACCACTACCCCAATTAAGAATTAATAAAAACTTGGGAATAACCGCCAATTCAAGGAAAAAGAACATTAAAAACAAATCGAATGAAATAAAGAATCCATAGGCCCCTAAAGCCAATAATGTTAATAAAACAAAAAACTCTTTTGTTAAGTATTCTTCTTTCCATGAAACTAGAATGGCTGCAATAACTACCAGAGCTGTTAAAAACAACATGACAATAGAAATGCCATCAACTCCAACAGAATAATGAATGTTCAAAGGGGCAAACCACATTACATTAGTTTGTAACATTACATTACCGGATGTCATGTCCGAATTCAATACATATTGCCACAATACATTAATTACTATTAATAATTGAATAATAGCACCTGTTAAAGCCACTGCCCTAATAACTTGTTGTTTTTGCAAAAACAACATTATAAGGATAGTGAGTATTGGCACGATAATTAAAAAATGGACAATCATATAAACATTCTTATTACGTTCAATGTATTTTACCTTCGTTTAAACTAAAAACAAAACAAACAAGCATAATATACCTACAATAAATATTAACAAATACTGCTGCACTTTTCCTGACTGCAATTTTTTTATGGCTATGGAAAACGAAAAAGTTAAACCTGCACTTACATTCACCAATTTATCAATAACCTGTTTATCAATCCATGCAGAAGCATTCCCAATTCCATTAAAAATTATTTTATGGGTAATAAACTGGTATAATTCGTCAATATAAAATTTATGTTTAACCGTGCTATACACCAACCCAAACGAATTTTCCAAACTGGCAGGCATATTACTTTCTTTAAAATATAAAATAGCAGCATATACAATCCCTAATAAAGCAAGTAAAACCGGTATTACTGAAAACCCGATATGCATAGGTAACAATAAAGGTTTACCATTAGCACTTACAAAGTTTCCAAATGGAATAAAACCCGTAACAATTACTAAAGCAATCAAAATAAGAAGCGGCAATTTTATAAGCCAGTTACCTTCATGTGCATGTTCATTTTTTACCGGCTTATTCCAAAAAATACTGAAATACAAACGAAACATATAAAATGAAGTAATGAAAGCTGTAATTAATGCAACTGCATATAACCATTTGTGTTGTTGATAAGCGGCAAATAATATTGCTTCTTTACTAAAGAACCCGGAAAATGGTGGAACTCCGGCAATAGCCAAACAACCCACTAAAAACCCAATATGGGTAACGGGCAATAATTTACGTAATCCGCCCATTTCAAGCATATTGTTGGTGTGAATAGTATGTATTATGGCACCCGCACACAAGAATAATAACGATTTGAAAAAGGCATGAGTAAATAAATGAAATAGTGCGGCAGTATACCCTAAATGACGATTCAAAATGCTATCATCTACTCCAAGTGCCAACATCATGTATCCTATTTGCGAAATAGTAGAAAATGCTAGTACTCTTTTTATATCGGTTTGGGTACATGCAATAATAGCTGCAAAAAAAGCAGTAAATGCTCCCACCATACCTACTATGGCTAAAATAGTTCCATCTAATTGAAAGATGGGAAAAAATCTGGCAATTAAAAAAACACCTGCAACAACCATAGTAGCCGCATGTATCAAAGCTGAAACAGGCGTAGGACCTTCCATGGCATCGGGTAGCCATATGTGCAGCGGAAACATAGCCGACTTGCCGGCAGCACCCATAAACAACAATAAGCAAGCCCAGGTTAAAGCAGACAAACCAATAAATGACATACCTGCACCTTGAGTAAGTGTTTGTTGACTGGTTAAACTACCCACCATTTGAACAATATCAAATTGATTAGACAAAGAGCCTAACAATAATATGCCTATTAAAAAACCAAAATCGGCAAAACGTGTCACAATAAATGCTTTTTTGGCTGCGGCAACGGCTTCGGGCTTTGTGTAGTAAAATCCAATTAATAAATAAGAAGAAATTCCAACTAACTCCCAAAAAATAAATAATTCAAAAATATTTCCGGAAAGCACTAAGCCCAACATAGCAAACGTAAATAAATCCAAATAAGCATAGTAATATCCATACCGATCTTCTCCCTTCATGTAAGCCAAACTGAATATATGTACCATTAACGAAACAATATTCACTACTAATACCATCATTACAGATAAAGCATCCACCAATATGGTGAAATTAATCGATAGGCTATTTGAGAAACTTAACCAGGGCTCATCAATAGGAATAAACAACGCATAAGCACCATTTATCTTCCCATATTCAAAATAATATTGCCACGCCAGCACAACTGAAAGAAGCGTAGTAATAATTAGTATTAACGTAGCCAAATAGCCTGATAACATAGGCCATTTTTTGCCAATAAAAAGCCGATTGACTACAAACGTAACCAATGGTAAAAAAAGTAATAAAATAACCAGTAGTCCTTCATTCATAGCAATAATTTAAAGCATCTAAAAATTCTAATCATACGCTTCATACTTAATAACTAATATTTTAATTCCTCGGTTTCACCCACGTCAATATTTTTATGATAACGATATAAATGAATAATAATAGCAATGGCAACGGCAGCTTCGGCAGCGGCAATAGTTACAATGAACAAGAAAAAGAAAATGCCATCCAATTTTTCAGGATGTAAATACTTATTGAATGCAACGAAATTAATATTCACGCTATTCAACATTAATTCAAGGCTCATTAAAATAGCCAGCATATTACGGCGCGTAAGCATTCCATAAACACCAATAAAAAACAGTGCGGTACTCAACCATAATATTTTTTGTAAAACTTCGGGCATATCATTTAATTATTTTTATTTTCTGTTTTGTGCTTCATGGCAATTAAAATACTTCCTACCATTGCAGCCAAAAGTAATAAGCTCACCAACTCAAACGGAAGCGCATAGCCGTTAGTAAAACTCATTAACTGAGTACCAATTGTATTTACGCTATCATTCAAAGTTTCACTTCTACCAACAAAATAAAACCGACCAATAATAGATGCAATAAATGCAATGCCAAACAAAACTGCAGCCACACTAAAAACGGATTGCTTAGCTGATGTTACAGCCATTTTTTGACCTGCTTGCTGGGTTAAAAAAATAGAAAAGATAATTAGGACAACAATACCACCTACATAGATAATAATTTGTACAGCTGCCACAAAAAACACATTCATCCAAAAATATAAAGCGGCAATACCCATTAACGTAAACAAAAGCCATATGGCAGCACGAAAAATGTGACGGGCCGTTACAGCCAGCAAACCGCTAATAAGTATAAACAATGCAATACAATAAAAAATGATTGAGTCCATAATTATTCTACACCGGCTCTTATTTTAGAACCCGGTTTATTTAAAATTTTAGTTAGTTGTTTACGGTCATACACACTGTGTTCAAAATTTTGCGCCATCGTAATAGCACCTGTCGGACAAGCTTCAACACACAAATTGCACATAGTACACAATTCCAAATGGTAAACAAACGTGTTTAATGCTTTTTTCTTTTTTCCATCAGGTGTAATATCGAACTGAGTAATAATTTTTATGGTACCATTCGGGCAAGCTAATTCGCAGGCGGTACAACCAGTGCAAGCGTGTTCATTATTCTCATCATGCAACATAACTACTTCGCCCTTAAACCTATCTGCCAATTTTAAAGTAGCTCTATTATCCGGATATTGTTGGGTAATAATTTCTTTCGGATGAAAAAAATAATAACCGGTAACGCACATCCCTTTTAGTAGCGTTTTAACAGCATTGAAAATATTTTTTATATATTGTTGTATTGACATATTTTTTTGTTATGGGCATTTGAGCTATGGGCAACTTTTGTTGCGTCGCACACTTGTACTGTTGTACTCATAGCAACATCATTTTGCTTTTATGTAATTACAAATACCATTTTAAAACAACAATTATGGTCATCAATAACAAATTAGCCAGGCTTATGGGCAACAAATATTTCCATTCTAAATTTAATAACTGATCAATGCGTAATCTGGGAAAAGTCCATCGAAACCACATGATTAGGAAAATTAAGCAAAAAGTTTTACCCAAAAACCAAATAGATGATGGAATATAATCCATTATATGATTAAAGCCTTCCCAATTGCCGATATGAAAAGGCATCCATCCACCAAAAAAAACAATGGCAGCAACCGCACAAACAATAAATACATTGATATACTCTGCTAAAAAAAACAGTGCGAACTTCATTCCTGAATATTCTGTATGAAAGCCTGCTGTTAATTCCGATTCAGCTTCCGCTAAATCAAATGGGGCCCTATTCGTTTCAGCAGTTGCAGCAATCATAAAAATAACAAAAGCAATAATGGCAGGTATATGACCTTTAAAAATCCACCAACCGTTTTGTTGTGAAAGAATAATATCCTGAATACTTAAACTTTGGGTTAACATTACCATGGTAATAACGGCTACACCGGCACTTAACTCGTAGCTAATAATTTGTGCGCCACTTCGCATAGCACCTAACAATGCATACTTATTGTTACTTGACCATCCGGCCATTAAAATAGCAATTACTGAAATGGATGCAATAGAAGAAATGTAAAGCACACCAATATTAATATCCCAAATTTGAAAATTGCGTGCAAATGCAATGGGAACCATTATAAGCATTGCAGCAATCATAATTAAAAATGGGGCCAAATTAAATAAAAACTTATCGGCACCATCGGGCGTTAACCCTTCTTTCAACATCAGTTTTAAAGTATCGGCACTGGTTTGTAACCAACCTTTTGGACCAACACGATTAGGACCTAACCTTATTTGCATAACGGCGGACACTTTACGTTCCATAAAAACCAATAATAAACCCAATACAGCAAAAAAAACAATAACCAGTAACCCTATTAAAATACATTCGGCTATAAATGCTAAGTGGGGTCCCCAATGCATATTTAACCATTGTTGCACTGCAGTTTTTATGGCTTCAAAACTGATTGTATTCAACATAAGCAAATTATCTATCAATATCAGGAATTACTAAATCTAATGTACCCATGGTTGCAACTAAGTCACCAATTTTACCCCCTTTAGCCATTTCATTCAATGCCGATAAATTAGAAAAACCGGGTGAACGAAATTTAATTCTATAAGGTGTAGTTCCCCCTTCGCTTACAATATACACACCCAACTCACCACGTGCTGTTTCAACCCGTTGATAAAATTCTCCTTTGGGTAATTTCAAAACTGCTTTTGTTTTGGCCTGATAATCACCTTCTGGAATATTATCAATTAATTGCTCAATTATTCGTACCGATTGCTCCATTTCCCGAATACGAACTAAATAACGGGCAAATGAATCGCCGGCAGTTTCAATAATTTCATCAAATTGTACTTGAGCATACACATCATAAGGATAACGTTTTCTTACATCGCAAGCAACACCACTGGCTCGGGCAACAGGTCCACTGCATCCATACGAGATGGCATCTTCGGTAGATAAATAACCCACCCCCTTCATTCTGTTTTGAAAAATAACATTGCCCGTAAGCAATTCATTATACTCAGCAATTATATTTTTATACCCCGCAATAAATTGTTTTACTTTTTGTTGAAATTGCGGATGAATATCGGCCATTACACCACCCGGCACCATATAATTCATGGTTAAACGTGCTCCACAGGTTTCTTCCATTATTTCATTAATGGTTTCTCTTTCTCTAAATGCATAAAAAAAGGGTGTAAATGCACCAACATCCATTGCCATAGCACCCCACCATAATTCATGTGAAGCAAGACGAGTTAATTCATCCATAATGACCCTTATGTACTGAGCTCGCCTAGGTACTTCAACCTGCAAACCTTTCTCAACACATAAAGCACAGGCGTGGTTGTTAATATGAGCCGATAAATAATCCATACGGCTTGTAACGTATATGAATTGACGGTAAGTGAGGCTTTCGCACATTTTTTCAATAGAACGATGTATATAGCCTAAGTGTGGTTCAATTTTTAGAATGGTTTCACCGTTTAATGTAATTACCAAATGCAGTACACCATGTGTTGCAGGATGCTGAGGTCCTACATTAATGGTGAAAATCCCTTCGGGCGTTGAACTTAACACTTGGTGCATGCAACTAAATTTATTTTGGTTATAATTTTATCATATTTACAGGATCTTCAAAATCTTTTCGCAAAGGCCACCCTTTAAAATCATCAGTTAAAATCAGTCTTCGTAAATCAGGATGATGCAAAAATTCTACACCAAATAATTCGTAAACTTCCCGCTCCAAAAATTCAGCAGTTTTCCATATATCACAAACAGTTTCAATTTGCGGATTTTCTCTGTTTAAAACCGCCTTCACCACCAGGTTGTGTTGCCATTTTAATGAAGTAAGATGGTACACCATGGTTAAATGTGTTTTCCAATCAACACAGGTTAAACAAAACAAATAATTGAAATACAAAGCAGGTTCACCCTGCAAAGTTTTAAGCAAAGGTTTTAATTCGTTATAGGGTACAAAAACATTCACCCACTCACCTCCTTCTTCAAAAGTTAAGTTAGCATTTAAGGGTAATAAAGAGGCTTTTAAAGCTTCATTGTCCATAAGCTATTAATTGGTAACGGTACCGGATTGTTGTTCCTTAGTTAAACCACTTTTAATTTTTTCCTGTAATGTTATTAATGCATGCAACAAAGCCTCAGGCCTAGGTGGGCAACCAGCCACATAAACATCAACCGGAATAATATGGTCAGCACCTTTTACGACGGAATAAGTATTGTAGAAAAAGGGGCCACCACTTACTGCACAAGCACCCATAGCAATAACATACTTAGGTTCGGCCATTTGGTCGTACAAACGTTTTAAAACCGGGGCCATTTTATTAACAATTGTTCCGGCAATTATAATTACGTCAGCTTGTCGAGGTGAAGCACGAGCTACTTCAAATCCAAATCTGGAAAAATCGTATTTGGCAGAAGCAGTTGCCATCATTTCAATGCCACAGCAACTGGTAGCAAAAGTTAATGGCCATAATGAGTTAGCCCTTGCCCAGTTAATAATATCATCTAACTTACTGGTTACAATGGTTCCGCCTGGTGCCTGATGCACCTGACCCGGAAATACACCGGTTATATTTTCTGCGTTTACATCCATTTTAATGCTCCTTTTTTATGTGCATATAAAAAGCCAATAAACAGTACAACTATAAAAGCAAACATTTCAACCAAAGCGCCTACACCAATTTTTTGTACAATTACTGCCCAAGGATACATAAACACTAATTCCACTTCGAACAATAAAAAAACAATGGCATATAAATAATAACCTATATGAAATTGTGACCATGGCGTGCCACTGGTTGGTATTCCACATTCGTAGGGTTGCCCTTTTTGAGGATTATAAACAGATTTAGTGAAAAAACGAGAGGCTAATATTCCTCCGGCAGAAAAAACAATGGCAGCAATCGTTAATATAAATAATGCAACGGTACCCATAACTATGGTTTAGGTTGTTAGTATTACACTAGTAAAATTTAAATTACGAACATTTTTTGATAAGTAATTTTTTGAGCGCATTTATTTTATGAATAAAGTATGACGATTTTAAAGATGGAATGCGTTTGCAAACATTTATACAATAGCAAAGCCCCCAAAAATGGGGGCTAAGTTTATGAGCAAGCAACCAAACCTAACGCTCTTATAAAAACTGTAGAAACAGTTCCTCGTTTAATTGAGTATCTCTCGTGCAATTACAATTTTTTGTATTTCAGAAGTGCCTTCGCCAATAGTACATAGCTTGGCATCTCTATAATATTTTTCAACAGGGAAATCTTTTGTATATCCATAACCACCAAATATCTGTACCGCATCATTTGCAATTTTTACCGCTACCTCGCTGGCATAATACTTGGCCATAGCCGCTTCCCTTGTATAATGACTGCTCGTCATTTTTTTATGACAGGCATTATTAATCAGCATTTCCGAAGCTGCAATTTCAGTAGCCATATCAGACAATTTAAAACTGATGCCTTGAAAATTAGCAATAGGCTGATTAAACTGATGGCGCTCTTTAGCATATTGAACTGCCGCTTTATAAGCTCCTTTGGCAATACCTAAAGAAAGAGCCGCGATAGAAATTCGACCACCATCTAATATTTTCAATGCTTGATGAAAACCGCTTCCTACTTCGCCTAAACGTTGTGCATCTGAAATTCTACAGTTATCAAAAATCATTTCGGCGGTTTCGCTGGCCCGCATACCTAACTTATTTTCTTTTTTTCCTGCACTAAATCCGGGTGTTCCTTTTTCTACAATAAATGCCGTTGCATTGTTTTTTGTTCTTGGTTCACCTGTTCGGCAAACTACTACTGCTACATCGCCCGATTTTCCATGGGTAATCCAACACTTCGTTCCATTAATTATCCAATCATTTCCATCTTTCACGGCAACTGTTTTCATGTTACCCGCATCGCTTCCGGTATTGGGTTCTGTTAAACCCCAAGCACCAATAAAAGTGGCATCTGCTAATTTGGGTAAATATTTTTGCTTTTGTTCCTCATTACCAAAGGTTAAAATATGGTTAGTACACAATGAATTATGTGCCGCCACACTTAAACCTATTGAACCACATACCTGAGCAATTTCCTGTATAATAGCACTGTACTCAAAATATCCTAACCCTGCTCCACCATATTGTTCGGGAACTAAAACGCCCATTAAACCTAATTTCCCCATTTCTTTAAACACTTCAACCGGGAAGTGTTGTTGTTCATCCCACTCCATTACATGCGGTAAAATATATTGACGGGCAAAATCTTTCGCTGTCTGTGCTACTTGCGCTGTTAACTCTGTCTGATTGAATTCCATATCCTATATCTACAATGCTAACTAATGTTAGTTCACAAATGTAGCAGTTTTTTTTATTACAGCAAGAAAATTATTGCACTGTGCAATACTTGTGTATTTGTTCAAAAGTTTCATTGCTTATGAAAGGTATTTTCTTCAAGTCATAGATGGACTGAAATGGCCCTTCTTTTTGGCGCAGAATAAGAATAGCTTTTGCTACATTTTCAGGAATGAATGGGTGATGTAATAAAGCAAATGAAGAAGCACTATTAAGGTTAAGTTTAGGAATATCGGAATTATTAATACTTACATGTGATGAAAGAAGCTGATACAAAGAATCGGTTACTCCCTGTACCTGCTTTAGTTGCTCCGGAAGTACAAATGCTCCAAGCTTTTCCCGATATCGCAGAATAGCATATGCAAGGTAGGCAGGCATACCCGGAACTTGTTTTAACTCTTCAATTGTTGCCGCATTTAGCTCAACAGATACAGTATTGTTATTACTCAAATTTTTAAAACCGTTTTTGGTAAGGGTTATTTCAGGAATTTGAATAAAGGGAATTATAGCATTAGCTTCTTCAATTCGTAAGCCCCATAATTTTTTAAAATCATCCGGTTTGTAAAACTTGCCTCCTTTTTGCCGATAATGTAGTAAGGTCTGAATGAGTTTATTTCGTAAACCCATGTTTACCAATGTAATGGAATCAACAGTATTTGGGTTAAATGCCTGTAACTGTAATGGCGCAGGATTGATGTTATCATTATCGAAAAAAGCCATACTATTTACAGTAGTTGAATCTGGCATTACATCGAGTTTTTCAATAACAACAGCTGCATCAGCACTTTTAAAAAAGTAGGGCAAACAATATAATACAACTATAATAACAATCCCTACCAATATGCCTTTCACCTGGCGGTTAGAGAAAAAAAGATAGTGTTTATGCGGTTGCATCATATACAAATACAGGTTAGCAAAATATTTGAATAAGGACTTGATGCCCCATTTCAAAATTCCATATAAAAATAAAATAATTTTTAAATAACCAATTCCAATCCGTCGTATGCGAGGTGCATATGAGAAGGCAATTGTTTACTAACTTGATGGTGAAGCCCTAACTGATGACTGATATGTGTGAAATAAACTTCGGGTATGTTTAATTCTTGTGCTAATGCTATTGCTTCCTGCAAGCTATAATGTGAAATATGCGGTTCAATTCGAAGCGCATTTAATACTAATACGGATGAACCTTTTATTTTTTCTTTTTCAGCATCATCAATTCTATTAGCATCGGTAATATAAGTGAAGGCGCCAATTCTATAGCCCACTACAGGCATTTTTAAATGCCATACCCAAATGGGTTGAATAGATAAATTATTGATAGAAAATGGCTCATGATTGACTAAATGTAAATCGATGCGAGGAACACCGGGATATGCATTTTCGGCAAAGGCATAATAAAAATCGCGCTGCAAAGCTTCAGCAGTTAAAGTGTTGGCATATACCGGCAAATTACTGTGTTGAAAATAATTGTATGCACGAACATCATCTAACCCTGCTATGTGGTCTTTGTGCGGATGCGTAAACAGCACCGCATCTAACCGTTTATTTTGTATGCGCAACATTTGGTACCTGAAATCGGGTGTAGTATCAATTACTATTTTAGTACCGTCTGTTAATGATTCAATTAATACACTGCTTCTTAATCGTTTATCTTTTGGATTATGAGAAGTACAAACAGCACAATCGCAGCCAATCATGGGTATACCGGTACTGGTGCCGGTGCCTAAAAAAGTTATTTTTAAATGACTGTTGTGCACAATTCAACAAATTATAGTTTCAAATGAAGAAGGATGCAATTCTATTTTTGCATCCTTCTTTACCCAACCTTAAGCGGGATCAATTAAGTTGGCTTTTTTTATGATGTCATCGTATAACAACTGACTTTCATGCGTTAGCTTGTCAATATCAATTGATACTTGAGGTATTAAATCCAACAAAGTATTTATTTTCCCTTCCAAATCAAGGTATTTATTCAGTACCACTACTTTTTTTGATTCGAGCAAACACCAGCCACTCTGAAAATTTCCACGTTCATATCGAACAATATAATCAGATTGGCCTAGAATATCGCTTAATTTATCAAGTGTACCTTGTGTTAATTTCATAGCTCAAAAAAAGTTCTCATTTGTCACAAAAATACAGTCAAACCGCCATTCTAACTATGCCATTTATCCACATTAAAACCGGTAACTAATGGTGGTGTATAATTGCCTGGGGGCAATTGGGGTAATACTATAGTTATCGTGTACTAAATAATTTAATGTGTTAAAAATATTAGACAACTTGCATTGAATAGCCATTTTTTTATAAGTATAACCCAATGACAGGTCAACTGTCGTAAAATCGGACAATGGAATAAGCCTACTTCCGGTAATGGATTGGCCTACCGTATTATTATAACCACCATAACGAGTACCGGTATAAAAGCCAGAAGCCCCCAGTTTTAATCCTTTCAAAACACCTTTACTCAATGTGTAAAACACACTTGCATTGGCAGTATTGCGGGGTGCATTCACCAAAGTTTCTCCCTCTATATTTGAACCTTTAGTACCCGATGTATGCGTAAACCGAATGTAATTATAGGCAAACCCTGTGATAAAATACAAGTTTTTTGAAATATTACCATTCAAACCCAATTCTACCCCATCGCTGGTAGTTTCACCATTTAAGGTTTTAATATTTGAATTGGTATTGGGGGTTACTCCATCCGCCAAGTAAATAGCTTGTTGTGCCAAATTACTATTTACAATATGATAAATACTAATGGTGCTCATTAATTTTCCGTTTGCAAAAGAATTTTTGGCACCCACTTCATATTGATTAACAATAGATGCTTTCAACGGATTACCGTACACATCAACACCAGTGTTCGCGGTAAAGTTATTGGCATAACTGGCATAGAACGACAAATTAGCAGCAGGTTGATAAACCAATCCTAATTTAGGCGAAAAAACATTGTAAGTAGCTGTAGCTGCAGAGCCTTTTACAGTTATTGGCCCACGATTGCTATTTGTAGCACTGTCAATTGTTGTTTGCACATTTGCCTGATAACTGTATCGCAATCCTGCAAATACTTTAATTTGTTGGTTTAAAGTAATTAAATCTTGTAAGTACAAACCGGCTCTATATGAAGGTGAAGTTGTTGTGGCTACCTTTATGGCATTGGGAATATCTGTTCTTTGAACAAACTGAGCAGGGTTCAATAAGTTGATGGTATCATAGGTTTTTAACTGGTTACCATTATTGTTATAAATGGTAAATGCATCGGTTAAAGTAGTAATGCTAGTATAATCAGCACCCACTAAAAAATGATTGGCAATATTTCGAATTGAAAATTTACCCTCTAAGTTCACCTGTGCAGCATAATCGTTCTCAACACTATGTGCTCTTGAAAGAGGTCGTGCAATAATACCGGTTTTACTGGCAGTATTTAAATTACCTACTCCATAAGCATCTACATCGGTAGTTTGATAAGAGCCCATTGCAGTCAACGTGTACCCATTGCTGAAGTTATGTTTAAACGTTGTAGATATGGATCCTTGTTTAACATGATTGTATGCCCATAACACATTTTGGAAACGTGAACGTGGAATTTGATTACTTAAAACACGGCCACTATCTAATGCACCAATACCGGGATCGGGCGTAATTTGCGCATTAAAATATTCGCCATTTACAAGCAAAGATGATTGCTTCCCTATTTTATACAACAATGATGGATTGATATATTGACGAATTGTTTTTACCACATCGCGATAGCTTCTATCATTTTCATAAGTTGCAACCAAACGAAACGCCAAATTTTTAGCTATAGGCCCATACACATCAATAACGGGCTTGTATTGACTATAGCTACCCATTAACATAGATACTTCTCCACCCCATTGAAATTTGGGCTTCTTCGTAATCATATCAATGATTAATCCCCCCGAAGAACTCCCATATAAAAATGCGGAACTCCCTTTGATAATTTCAACACTTTCTAGTGCAGCAGTTTCAGGCATGCCGGCAATGTTATAAGGTAATCCGTTTTTAAAAATACTACCCCCGCCGGCTCCACCGGCAATGCCGATTATATAGCCTCTGGCACCATAAGTTTCATTAACCCCGAAACGAGTTTGTACCAATGAAACACCGGGTACATTTTTTACAACATCGCCCAAACGAATGGCTTGCTGGTCGGCCATAACTTGAGAAGTTACAACACCGGTTGCTAATGGTAAATCTTTATCGGGCACTTGTAGTTTTGCTGCAGCCAATCGGGAACGATTACCATGTACAACAATTTCCTGTAATTGCTTTTCTGAAATTTTTAATTGAAATAATAATGGCGTATTCCATCCCTCAGCTACTTTTATTTGTTGATGAATATCGGCATATCCTATATATGAAATTATTAATTCATAAGTACCTTTAGCAACATTTCTAAACTCGAAATATCCATTTTCATTGGTAATGGAAGTTCGTTTTTTGTGTTCATGTATTAAATGAACAACTACTCCTTCAGCAGGCAAATTATCCGTGGTATAAATGGTTCCATGAACAACAATACCGGCATTCTCATCATCGGCGGCAAAAACAGAGGAATAAACAATTAGAAAACTAAACAAAAGCAGGATTAACTTATTACAATTTCGCATCATAAACATTCAAATTTTTCAGCAAAATTGTATTGCGGCTATTGCAAAGCACTGCCGCATCGGGAAAAGTGATTTATAAAAAAAGGAAAAAAATTGCTTACTGACTACTTACTAACCATTTTAATAATGGGGACAATCATTTCTTCTAAACTTATGCCTCCATGCTGAAAAGTATTTTTGTAATAATTGGCGTAATAATTATAATTGTTTGGATAACACAAATACTCATCTTCCTTAGCAAAAATAAAGGCAGAATTTACGGTAGGAACGGGCAGTCCGGCCTGGCGTGGATCTTTAAACGCCAAAACTTCTTTCGGATTATAGTCTAAATTTCTACCATGTTTATAGCGTAAATTGGTGGTAGTTTGTTTATCGCCAATTACTTTACAAGGCGTTTTTACACGTACACTTCCATGGTCGGTAGACAGAATGAGTTTGATATTTTTTCCTGCAATTTTTTTTAGTGCCTGGTTTAAAGCACTATGTTCAAACCAACTGCGTGTAATGCTTCGGTAACTTGCTTCGTCGGCAGCCAATTCTTTCAGCACTTCCATTTCAGTACGGGCATGGCTAAGCATATCAACAAAATTGTAAACAATGATATTCAAATCATTTTGCAACAAATTATGAATATTGTTGACCAATTGTAACCCATCGGCATAGGTTAGAATTTTGTTGTAGCTAACTTTTAAATCATCTTTTTTTAATCGTTGCAATAAGGCATTCAAAAACACTTCTTCATATAAATTTTTACCTCCCTGTTCATCATCATTCTTCCATTGGTCGGGAAATTTTTTTTCAATATCAACAGGAAGTAATCCGCTAAAAATAGCATTGCGACTATATTGTGTAGCGGTTGGAAGGATGGAATAATAGGTTTCATCTTCCAAAATGCGAAAATTTTCTGCAAATAAAGGTTGTATCGCTTTCCATTGATCAAACCGCAAATTATCAATTAATACAAAAAATAACGGTGTACCCTTTTCTACATGCGGCAACACTTTAAATTGCATTAAATCGTGACTCATAATGGGTGTATCGGCAGCTGCCGGCTTTACCCATTCTGCATATTTTTTTGTAACGAATTTTGAAAATTCCGTATTGGCTTCCTGCTTTTGTGTGGCTAATATTTCGCGCATTTCAGCGCTATCGGTTTTTTCCATTTCTAATTCCCAATACACTAATTTCTTATATATTTCAGCCCAATCCTTATAATCAGGATTATTATTAAAAGCCATAAACAATTCGCGAAATTGCTGCTGGTAGGCTGTAGTAGTTTTTTCGGAAATCAATCTTTTGTTATCGATAATTTTTTTTAAGCAAAGCAACACCTGATTGGGATTTACCGGCTTTAACAAATAATCGGTTATTTGGCTGCCTATGGCTTCATCCATTAAACTTTCAGTTTCATTTTTTGTAATTAAAACCACCGGAATATTGGGATGGCTTGTTTTCAATTTTGTTAGTGTTTCTAAACCGGTAATGCCAGGCATAGATTCATCTAAAAATACTACATCAACTGCATTATCATCTACAAATTGTAAAGCTTCAAAACCACTGGCAAAACTTTTTACCTGATAGCCTTTACTTTCTAAAAATAAAATTTGCGATTGTAAACTTTCTATTTCATCATCAGCCCATAATATGGTAATAGGTTCCATTGGTTTTCAACTTTTAAATTTTCTTTATTGGTAAGTGGTTTTCAACTTTACACAGCAATAAACGTGCAAATACTTCAAATATATTGCATACCGCTACAAATAGTACATTTGCAGGCTGCTTTAACAAACCGGCAACAAACATGAAAACAACCCAAAAAATTATTAACGACCCGGTATATGGCTTCATAACCATAAATAATCCTCTTATTTTCGATATTATCAATCATCCCTATTTTCAACGCCTCAGGCGAATTCATCAAATGGCATTAGCCTACTTAGTGTATCCCGGTGCAGTGCATACCCGTTTACATCATGCTTTAGGAGCATATCATTTAATGTGTAATGCAATTGCAGAATTAAAATCCAAACAAGTGCCTATTACTGAAGAAGAAGAAGTGGCAGTAAAAGCAGCTATTTTATTGCACGACATTGGCCACGGACCTTTTTCACATGCATTAGAAAAATACATTATTAATTCGGTACATCATGAAACTATTGGTATTGCTTTAATGCAAATGATGAACAAAGAACTGGATGGTAAACTGCAAATGGCCATTGATATATTTACAGGAAAATACCCAAAACCTTTTTTACACCAACTCATTAGCAGCCAATTAGATGTTGACAGAATGGATTATTTAACCCGCGATAGTTTTTTTACAGGAGTAAGTGAAGGTGTAATTGGTTACGACAGGATTATTAAAATGCTTACTGTTTGCAATGGCGAATTAATGGTAGAAGAAAAAGGAATCTATAGTATTGAAAAATTTTTAATTGCACGTCGCCAAATGTATTGGCAAGTTTATTTACACAAAACAGTATTAAGTGCCGAAAAAATGTTGATACACATTTTAGAGAGGGCTCGCCATTTAATAGATACTGGAGATACCCAATGCAAAACCGGAGGAACGTTAGACTTTTTTCTTTATTACCAACCTTCAAAAATTAGTGAAGAAGTTTTGCAGCAGTTTTGCAAATTAGATGATGTTGATATTTCTTTTGCCATTAAAAAGTGGGCATCACATCCAGATTTTGTGTTACAAACTTTATGTAATAAATTGTTAAATCGACAGTTGCTTAAAATTAAGTTAGATAGTAAACCGTTTAGCAATGAATTCATAGAAACTCAAACAAAAGCAGCTGCAAAACAGCTAAATATTGATGAACGAGAAGCTGTTCATTTTGTTTTTACCGGCGAAGCAGTTAATACCATGTATAAACCTAACAATGAAAATATTAAAATTCTGTTTAAAAATGGGGAAATAAGAGATATTTCAGCCATTGATAATCCATTAATCCATCAAACTATTTCCTCGCCCATTAAAAAATTTTACATTTGCACATTAACCTAGTTTAGGTGTACCCAAAAAAGTAACACGATTATGCAATTTACTGCTGCTCAAATAGCGTTGCTAATTAATGGACAAGTAGAGGGAGATGCTACTGTAGCTGTAAGCTCATTTGGCAAAATTGAAGAGGCCAAAGCGGGGCAATTATCTTTTTTGGCTAACCTAAAATATGAAGACTTTCTTTATCAAACTCAGGCATCAATTGTTATTATTAACCAAAATCAGGTTTTAAAACAACCCGTAAATGCTACATTAATACGCGTAGAAGATGCCTATGCTGCTTTTGCAGCTTTATTATCCAAATATCAACAATTAGTAAGTGAACAATTAACAGGTATTGAACAACCTTCTTACATAGCTCCTACCGCACAATTGGGTGATAATATTTATATAGCCGCATTTGTATATATTGGCAAGCATGCTAAAATTGGCAATAAGGTAAAATTATTTCCCGGTGTTGTAATAGGTGATAATGTAACAATTGATGATAACACCATTTTACATGCCGGCGTTAAAGTTTACAATAACTGCCAAATTGGTAAAAATGTTACCATACATGCAGGTACTGTAATTGGCGGTGATGGTTTTGGTTTTGCACCTCTAAATGATGGTTCGTACAAAAAAGTACCCCAAATGGGTAATGTTATCATTGAAGACAATGTTGAAATTGGCTCCAATGCAACTATTGACCGGGCAACAATTGGTTCAACCATTATACGGAGTGGGGCTAAATTAGACAACCTAATACAAATTGCTCATAACGTAGAAATTGGTCAGCATACCGTAATTGCAGCACAAGCAGGCGTTAGCGGAAGTACAAAAGTTGGTAATCACGTAATGGTAGGTGGCCAAGCAGGTATAGTTGGACACTTAACCATTGCCGATGGCAGCAAAATAAATGCACAGAGTGGGGTTAGTAAATCCATTAAACAACCCAATAGCATTGTTACCGGCTCCCCTGCTTTTGAATATACCGCAGCACTTCGCAGCCAGGCTGCATCCAGAAAATTACCCATTTTAGAAAAAAGGGTAATGGAATTGGAAAAGCTGGTACAACAATTACTGGCCGAAAGAGTTACTTCCTAGCAAAAAGCTATCTACTTCAAGCATAATCAACTTATTTTTGCAACAAATTAAACGGCATAACCAATTAAAATTCGTACAAGTATTGGTGGCTGAAAGAAAAAAATGATGAAGAATGGATCAAAATTTTAATCCGGATAAACAACATACCCTCGGAAAAAATGTAACCATTAATGGTACGGGATTGCATACCGGCATATTAGTAGAAATGAATTTAAAACCGGCAAATCCGGGTTTTGGTATTCAATTTCAACGTATCGATTTACCCGGACAACCTATTATTAAAGCCGATTGTGATTTAGTAACTGATACATCCAGAGGTACTACCCTGCAAGTTGGCGATGCCAAAGTAAGTACCGTTGAACATATTTTAGCTGCATTAGTTGGAATGGGCATAGATAATGTACTCATTGAAATTAATGGCCCCGAAATCCCTATTATGGATGGCAGCTCTGCACCATTCATTAACTTTATTGAAGAAGCAGGTATTATTGAACAAGATGCGGCAAAAGCCTGGTATAGCATTGATGAAAATATTTATTTGTACGATGAGAAGAAACGTGTTGAAATGGTAGCCATGCCTGCTATTGATTACCAAATAACCACTTTAATTGATTTTAATAGTCCTGTATTAGGTACGCAACATGCTGGCTTAAAATCCATAAAAGATTTTAAAAATGAAATTGCGCCCTGCCGCACATTTGTTTTTTTACACGAACTGGAAATGTTGTTAGAAAACAACTTAATTAAAGGCGGTGATATTAATAATGCTATTGTAGTAGTTGATAAGCCTTTGACTGATGCAGAAATAGACCGCTTAGCAAAAACTTTTAAACGTGAAAAAATTGAAGTAAAAAGCGAAGGCTATTTAAACAATTTAGAATTACGCTTTCCCAATGAACCTGCTCGTCACAAACTATTAGATGTAGTGGGCGATTTGGCTTTAATCGGCTACCCCATTAAAGCAAGGATTATTGCTAACAGGCCTGGCCACAGTACTAATGTTGATTTTGCTAAAAAAATAAAACAGTACATCAAGAAAAACAAACATGTAAAAGATGTTCCGGTATATAACCCTGCAACACCATCTATTTTTAATTTGCAGCGGATTGAAAAAACTTTACCGCATCGTTTCCCATTCTTGCTAGTTGATAAAATTATTGAACTGACCGACACCTATATTGTTGGAATTAAGAATGTAACCTTTAACGAGTGGTTTTTTCAGGGCCATTTCCCCAATAACCCTGTAATGCCTGGAGTTTTACAAATTGAAGCTTTGGCGCAAACTGGGGGTATATTATGTATCAATTCATTGCCGGAAGGCGATTATGATACCTATTTTTTGAAAATAGATAATTGTAAGTTTAAGCAGAAAGTTTTACCTGGCGATACAATGATTTTAAAAATGGAGTTTGTAAGCCCCATTAGAAGAGGCATATGCGAAATGCGCGGTACGGTGTATGTAGGTGGTAAAGTGGCTACGGAGGCAAACCTGGTTGCTCAACTGGTAAAACGTAACTAAACCTTAAACTATCCTTAATATTTTATATTTTACAACGGCCAGTAAACGTTGGCCCATTTTTTAAAGTCTATGTTGCCATGCTGGCAACCATAGAACAAATACCTAAAACAAAGCGGATGACACATCCCTATACTTACATAGATCCTAATGCTAAAATAGCTGCGAATGTAAAAATTGACCCCTTTACCGTTATTCATGGCGATGTGCAAATTGGGGAAGGTACCTGGATAGGTAGTAATGTTACCATTATGGATGGTACCAAAATTGGTAAAAATTGCAGAATTTTTCCGGGAGCTGTAATTGGCGCTATTCCGCAAGATTTAAAATATAATGGTGAAAAAACCACTGTAGAAATTGGCGATCATACCACTATTCGAGAATTTGTAACCATCAATAGGGGTACTTCAGATAAATGGAAAACTGTTGTTGGCAACCATTGCTTAATAATGGCTTACAGCCATATTGCCCACGATTGTATTATTGGTAATAATTGTATTTTAAGTAATAGTGTTCAAGTAGCCGGCCACGTTGTAATGGGCGATTGGGCTTGGATTGCCGGTGTAAGTGCCGTGCACCAATTTGTAAATATTGGACAGCATGCCTACATTGCGGGTGGTAGTTTGGTTAGTAAAGATGTACCCCCTTATATTAAAGCCGTTCGTAACCCACTAAGCTATGGCGGGGTAAATAGTGTAGGTTTGAAAAGAAGAGGATTTGAATTAGAAAAAATCAATCATATTATTGATATCTACCGCATTATTTTCAATAAAGGATTTAATACTTCTCAAGCACTGGCATACATTGAAGAAGAGTTACCTGCCAGCGATGAGCGCGATGAAATTGTAACTTTTATTAGAGAAAGTGGTCGCGGCATTATAAAAAAATATGCTTCAGGCATTCCCGATGAAGATTAATTGTTTACTTTTCGGCAATGTTTTACCCAATGACCATTGAATTACAAAAGGCAGGCAAAAAATTTAATCGTGACTGGATTTTTAGAAACGTAAGTTTTACATTTTCGCCAGCAAAAGCCTATGCTATAACTGGGCCTAATGGCAGCGGCAAAAGCACTTTGCTGCAAGCCATTGCAATGTCTATTCGGGTGAATGAAGGAAAGTGCTTTTGGAATCAGGAAAGCAATAAACCCCTCAACGAAGATGCCGTTCACCAATATTTAGCCATTGTAGCACCTTACTTAGATGTAATTGAAGAAATGACCGCAACGGAATTTTTACAATTTCATGTCCGCTTTAAACCCTTATTACCCAATATTTCCATTGCAGCTATGTTAGAAGAAGTAGGCTTATCTTCAGCAGCTAACAAACAAATTCGCTATTACAGCAGCGGTATGCTACAAAGGGTAAAATTAGCACAAGCTTTTTTTTCAGATGTGCCGGTATTACTACTTGATGAGCCTTGCACCAATTTAGATGCAGAGGGATATGCCCTTTATCATCGCTTAATTGAAAAATATGCCGCCAACAGAACAATTATTGTAAGCAGTAATGATGCAGCAGAAATAGATTTTTGCAAAGAAGTAATTAAACTTACCGACTTTAAATGAGCCATCCATTATCTTCGGCTGGCTATTAATAAATTCAAATCGCTATATTTTAAATTGAATTTCTGACTCAAATAAAAATCAGTTAAAGCACCTTTAAACAAGTAAATACCTTCACGCAAGTTAATACTGTGCCAAACCATTTCTTCCATTCCCCCTTCATCACTAATTTCCAGCAAAAGCGGCATCAATACATTGCTAATAGCCTGGCTGGCAGTTCGAGCAAATCCACTAGGAATATTAGGTACACAGTAATGTATAACGTTATGTTTTAAAAATACCGGTTTTTCGTGTGTAGTTAATTCACTGGTTTCAAAACAACCTCCTCTATCAATAGCCACATCAATTACAATACTCCCCGGCCTCATAGAAGCTACCATTTCCTCTGTTACCACTACCGGAGCACGGCCATAGTCGCTACTTAAAGCTCCAATTGCCACTTCGCAGGTTTTTAATTGCTTTGATAAAATACCCGGTTCTAAAACGCTTGTCCATACTCTATGCCCCAAATTATTTTGAAGTTGCTTTAGTCTATAGACATTATTATCAAATACTTTTACACTTGCACCCAATGCCATAGCATTACGGGTAGCCACCTCACCTACAGTGCCGGCACCAATTATAATTACTTTAGTTGGTGGTATGCCACTCACACCTCCTAATAAAACCCCTTTGCCTTTATTAAAACTACTTAAATATTGACCGGCAATTAACATTAAAGCACCTCCGGCAATTTCACTCATGCTTCGAACAATAGGATAGCTGCCGTGTTCGTCTTTTAAATTTTCAAAACTTAATGCCGTAATTTTTTTTTCCATCATTTTTTCTAAAATTTCAACTTTTAATGCTGAATGATGGATAGGTGAAATAATGGTTTGATGCATTTGCAATAAAGGCAAATCTTCAAGTACAACCGGTGCGCTTTTTAAAAGTAGTGGTGCTTTAAAAACCGCTTCATGGTTGTAAACAATGTTTGCCCCTGCATTTACATAATCGGCATCGGTATAATTACTGCCCTCACCTGCTTTATGTTCAACAATAACTTTATGGCCATTCATTACCATTACCCTAACTGCTTCGGGTGTAAGAGAAATTCGATTTTCCTGAAATGCAGTTTCTTTAGGCAACCCAATTTCAAGTGGAAGTCCTTGCGGCTTTATGTCTAATGTTTCCTCTAATGTTTCATAGCTAAAAGAAGTGGTAATAATGGGCCGTTTTGAAGACATAATTTTACTTTAAAAAAAAGATAAATAAGAGTTATAAAAATACAATAATTCTTACAATTAAATGTCAAGATAAGGTTTTGTAATTATTTTGGTAATCAATCGCCGCGTTTGTGCATCAATTACTAAAATTTCAATAACAAAAGCGGTTTCAGGTAAAATACCAAGTGCTTTTTCTGGCCATTCAATCCAACACAAAGCATCCTGCACCAACTCATCAATTCCCGCATTAATGGCTTCATCTTCATCTTTAATTCTATACCAATCCATATGGTAAATTAGTTTACCATTGGCTGCTTCATATTCATTTACCAATGTATAAGTGGGACTGCTAACCGGATCTATCACACCAAAATATTGTGCCAAAGCATTTATTAAAGTTGTTTTTCCTGCCCCCATTTCCCCCTTAAACAACCAAGTTAAATTGCTTTCGCCTTCTTTTGCTAAAAGAGGAACAATGTGTGTTAATTCATGTAATTGGTAGGTAACATCCATAACACAAAGATATTCCTGCTTAAGTATCTACCGAACTCCTAAAATAAAGTAATTTTACAGTATGGAAAATGTATCGTGGAAAGTAGAAGGAATGAGTTGTACCAATTGTGCCCTAACCATTCATAAATACTTAGAAGAAAAAGGAATGGACAATGTAAAAGTTAATTTTATAGGGGGCGAAGTAAACTTCGATTTAAAGGATACCTCCCAAAAAACCATTTTAATAAAAGGCATTGAAAACTTAGGATACCATATAAAAAACGATAATATTGAACCTGTTTCTCCCCCTAAAAATTTTTTAAAAAAACTCAATTTTCACAACAACGGACAGCGGTTTATATTCAGTGCCATTTTTACCATTCCTTTAATGTTACACATGTTTGTACATATTCATTTTTTAATGAACCCATATGTACAATTAGCCCTTACCATTCCGGTGTATTGGGTTGGAATGCGTTTTTTTGGTAAAAGCGCCTTTAAAAGTTTAAAAGGGGGCATTCCTAACATGAATGTGTTAATTACACTGGGAGCCACTTCTGCTTTTATTTACAGTATTTATGGAATGATGATTAGCAAAGCTGCTGATTATATGTTTTTTGAAACTACTGCAGCCATTATTACCCTGGTTTTTTTAGGCAATTGGCTTGAAGATAAATCCGTAAAAAGCACACAAAAAACCATTAATAACCTTGCAGTGAGCCAAAAAACAAAAGCTCATATGATTGCTTTTGATGATCAACACCAAGAACAAATTTTTGAAGTAGAAAGTGAAACTTTAAGAGTAGGCGATTTGATTTTAATTAAGAGCGGTGAACCGGTTCCGATGGATTGTAAAATTTTATGGGGTGAAGCAAAAGTAAACGAAGCCATGCTTACCGGCGAATCAATACCGGTGTATAAATCGCAAAAAGATTTATTAATTGGCGGAAGTACTTTGGAAAGCGGCAGTGTAAAAGCACAAGTAACAGCAGTTGGAAAAGATACAGTGCTAAGTAATATCTTACAATTAGTAAAAGAAGCACAGGCAGAAAAACCGCCCATTCAACAATTAGCGGATAGAATTAGTGCCATATTTGTTCCTACTGTAGTTAGCCTTGCTATACTAACTGTGATAGGCAACTATTTATTTACTTCCATTGGTTTTGGTAGCAGTTTATTACGCGGCATTGCAGTATTGGTTATTTCATGTCCTTGTGCCATGGGTTTAGCTACACCTGCAGCTATTGCTGTTGGATTGGGACGAGCAGCAAGAAAAGGAATTCTATTTAAAAATGCCCGTAGCCTTGAGGTTTTCAGAAATATTCAGCAAGTTGTATTCGATAAAACAGGAACCCTTACTACCGGACATTTTTCAATTACTGATTATGTAACTACCATTGATACCGTTACCTTTCAAAGCATCGTTGTATCGTTGGAAAAATATGCAGCTCACCCTATTGCCAAAGCCATTGTAAAAGAATGGAAAGCAGAGAAACCCATACAATTTGCTTCTATTGAAGAAATTAAAGGTTTAGGAATGCGAGCCATTGACAAAGAAGGGAATGAATATATGGCTGTATCCTATAAAGCAGTAAGCCATTTAACTGATGACAATACACATAATGTTTATATTACAAAAAACAATGAATTAATTGGTTGGCTGAATGTGGATGACACATTGCGTCCTGAAGCAATTGATGTAATAAAGCAATTACATAAAAACAACATTCAAACCATTTTATTAAGTGGCGACTCAAGAATCAAATGTCAGCGAGTGGCCGCACAAGCCGGTATTGATGGCTTTTATGCTGAACAAACTCCTGAACAAAAATTACAAACCATTGCCCAACTTTCAGCCAAAGCTCCTACTGCAATGGTTGGCGATGGCATTAACGATGCACCTGCTTTAGCAAAAGCTACGGTAGGCATTTCACTAAGTGATGCATCGCATATAGCCATGCAAAGTGCGCAGGTTGTTTTAATGAATCATGGACTTACACATTTGCCTTTAGCATTAGGGTTGGGAAAACATACTTATAAAACCATTCGTGAAAATTTATTTTGGGCATTTTTCTATAACATTATAGCCATTCCAATTGCAGCATTTGGTTACCTAAACCCGGCTTTAGGTGCATTAGCCATGGGTTTAAGTGATGTGGTTTTGGCTATAAATAGCATTCGCTTACACTATAAAAAAGTGGTTTAATCTTTTTTTCTAAAAGTAGATGGGTTTCGCTTGTTGTGCCAATTGAAATTGCAATTGCATATTGTTTTGCATTAATTCCTTTTGAATGATTGTTGCTACATTTTTTTCCGGCTTAATGTGTGTAACAATAATTTTTACTTTTTTCAATGCATCATTACCCGTAAAACCATGTAGCACTTGCATTTCCTGCAATAATAATTTAGGAGTAAGATGCCCAAACAACTGCGTTTCAGGTTGTTTATTGGAATATGAAACTTCAATAAAAATGGCTTTTAATTGTTGCTTTTTTACCAAAGGAGCAACAGATTGCCATAATTCTTTCAAATGTGAACTATGCTCAATGTTATCGGCACCGGTATCACCTAAATACAACACATAATTATTGGAATAACGAACCAGAAAAGCCGTGCTTTGATAGTTGCTTCCATGGCTTAAAACAAAGGGAGTTACAAACATATTAGTTCCTGCTAAAGCTACTTCTTGTTGCGCCTGTAAACTTACATAATGGTATTTATTTAATAAAGGTGGAGAACCGGCATCTCCAAAATTGGCCCAGCTTTGCCAAGTAAAGTAATTATTCTCTAAAACTTGTAAGCAATAAGGCATTGCATAAATATTTTTTTTTCTGTCGTTAGGTGAATTAATAATTAAACCGGCAACATGGTCTAAATGTGCATGACTAATACAGTAACCTTTAATTGAATCTTGCAAAACCGCTGATACACTGGTATTTTGTAAAACTTTTGTTTGAATAGCTTTTTCAATACCGGAATATATAGTACCTGCATCTAAAGCAATATAGCCGGGTTGCCCTTTTACGCCTAATAAATAAGCCGAAAGGTTGCTTTCATTTAAACCGCCTTCTACTCCCAAAGGTATTACTTTGAATACCGTACTTTGAGCTATTAAGTTGTAACAACTCAATAAAAAAAACAATACAACAAGGCGATACCGTAATTTTTGCATAAAAATATTTTTTATTAGCTAATTAGCATATTGAAAAAATCAGGCTGTAAATTATTGGTTCTTATTTATTTTTATACAAATTTTTTACAACCTACATTTACTGTTTCACTAAATACTGGAAATCATGCAACAATCACCCAAACAAATATTAAAACAGTATTGGGGTTATGATGATTTCAGGGGATTGCAACTACCTATTATTGAATCGGTGCTGGCAGGTAACGACACCTTGGCTTTGTTGCCAACCGGGGGTGGAAAATCCATTTGTTTTCAAGTACCAACACTTATAAAAGGAGGAATGGCATTGGTTATTTCTCCGCTTATTGCTTTGATGACGGACCAAGTAATGCACTTACAAAATATAGGCATTTCAGCCGTTGCCATAGAAAGCAGCTTAAGCGCTTTTGAAATTAAAGTAATATTAGAAAAAGCAATAGAAGGTAAATTTTCTTTTTTATATGTTTCGCCGGAAAGATTACAAAGTCCACAGTTTTTAGATTATTTACCCGATATGCCATTATCGGTGGTTGTAGTAGATGAAGCACATTGCATTTCACAATGGGGTTATGATTTTAGGCCTTCTTATTTAAATATAGTTGAAATTAAAAAATACATCAATGCGGTACCGTTTATTGCCCTCACTGCATCAGCAACAAGTATTGTACGAGATGACATTATTGAACAACTGCGACTAAAAAATCCAGCTATTTTTAGTCAATCGTTTTATCGTAAAGGTTTAAGTTATTCAGTTATACCTACAAACAGTAAAATAAATACTACCGTTGATATGCTTAAACAAAATGATGGTAGTAGTTTGGTTTATTGCAGTACGCGGAAACAATGTCGCGAAGTGGCTCATCTATTGCAATTACAAGGACTAAATACCGATTTTTATCATGCAGGCTTAACAAAAGAGGAACGACAAAACAAGCAACAGGCTTGGATTCAAAATAAAATACGCATAATGGTTTGCACCAATGCCTTTGGCATGGGCATTAATAAAACAGATGTTCGCAATGTAATCCATTACAACATTCCCGATTGTATAGAAAATTATTACCAGGAAGCAGGACGAGTTGGTCGCGACAACAATGGGGGTAATGCAGTATTATTATATCAGCCAGGCGACTTGGACCAATTACAACTACTGCCCGAAAAAAAATTTCCTTCCATTAATACTATTCAAACGGTATATCAAGCCATTGCAGATTATTTACAATTACCCGTAGGTGTTGGCCAAGGTAATTATTATGAATTTAATGTAGAAAAGTTTTTACAACATTTTAAGTTAGATGCAGTAACTGTAATGAATGTGCTAAAAGTATTAGAGCAAGAAGGTCATTTGTCGTTCACAGAGGCGGTATTTGCACCCTCGCAAATAATGTTTTTAGTAGATAAAGATGTGTTATTTGAATTTCAAAAGAACCTACCTGCCTTTGAAGCCATTACTCAAACTTTATTAAGAACCTATCAAGGAATTTTGAATAACTATGTTACTATTTATGAAAGACAAATTGCCAAAAATGCAAAAATAAGTTATGATAGTGCCCGCGAACAATTAGAAAAATTAAATCAGCTAAAAATAATTTCTTATAAACCTCAAAAAGAAACACCACAAATTTATTGGTTATTGAATCGGGCACCTGCAGCTAGTTTAACCTTAAATTTTGAACAATATTTTGCCCGAAAACAAAATTATGAAGAACGTATTGGTGCCATGTTAGATTATACAACCAATACCACAGAGTGTCGCAGCCGGTTAATTGGCAGCTATTTTTCAGACAAACAAACGCAACATTGTGGCATTTGCGACAATTGTTTAAAAAATAAAAAAAAAATTTTCACTGCAAATGAATACAAAAAAATTCAGACAGTAATTTTAAATTCAATTCCTGCAAATGGAATTGAATTAAGCAACATAATTCAACTTTTTACAAGTGAAGAGCAAACAGCAGTACATGAGGTGATTCAACAATTAATTGAAGCAAAAAAAATTCACATGAATAATCATCAACAGATTTACAAGGTTTAAAAAATTGTTTTTTTACAAATCTTCCTCCCTTTCTAACATTAAGATAGCATTTTGAGGAACAATAAAGTATTTCTCCCCTTCATACAGTAATTCAGTTGCCCCACTTAGTAAAAACAAAGCAAGATCACCTTCTTTAGCTTGCAAAGGAATATATTTCACTTGTTCTTCCTCCGTTTTCCAAGGTTCATTTTCAACCGGAAGAGGAATAGCATATCCGGGTCCTGTTTTAATGATGTAACCTTGTTGAACTTTTTCCTTTTCCTGAACACCCGGGGGTAAATAAAGTCCACTTGTAGTTTGCTCATTGGGCTTGGAAGGTTTAATTAAAACCCTGTCGCCAATAATAATCAGTTTCTTTAATTTATTATCCTGTGTAATCATCATAGGCACAGTTTTCTAATCTTAACAAGCAAAAATGGTAACAGTTGGGTTGATTTGAAAAATGTTATTTTAAAAACGCAAAATTAGTAATATCTTTAAAGGAAAATAAACGTTTTTTAACAAAAGATTGCGCCTCTCTTAGCATGAATTATTACTAATATGAAGTTTATTTGATAAACATAAAAACAAGCACGGCTATGGAAGAAAAAAAGAAATACAAAATTTTGCTTTGTGAAGACGATACCAACTTAGGAATGGTATTAAAAAATTATTTAGAGCTGAATGATTATGATGTAGTATTGGAGAGAGATGGTAGATTGGGTTTAGCCGCCTTTCAGCGAGAGAAATTTGATATTTGTTTATTAGATGTTATGATGCCAAATGTAGATGGTTTTACTTTGGCGGAAGAAATTAGAGACGTTGATCCGGATATTCCTTTGTTCTTTTTAAGCGCAAAAACCATGAAAGAAGATGTTGTGCAGGGTTATCGATTAGGAGCAGATGATTATATTACCAAGCCATTTGACAGTGAAGTACTTTTACTGAAAATTAAAGCCATATTAAAGCGCAACGAAGAGGAAAATCGTATAAATGATAACGTGGAATTTGATTTAGGTGCTTACCATTTCAATCCTAAATTAAGAGAGCTTTCACACAATGGTCAAACTCACACACTTTCCCCTAAAGAAAATGAGTTATTAAAAATGTTGGCCGAACATAAAAATGATCTTCTACCCCGCGAAAGAGCATTGAAAAAAATTTGGGGCAGTGATACCTATTTCAATGGAAGAAGTATGGATGTTTATATTGCCAAATTGCGTAAATATTTGAAAGACGATACCAATATTGAAATAGTAAATATTCACGGCAACGGTTTCCGATTAGTTGCTCCATAAATTAAATAAAAGCTTTGAAATAAAAAATGAGGCTGTTTCAAATTGCAGCCTCATTTTTTTATGTAGTAAGTACGCTAAAAGTGTGTTTTTATTAAAGATTTTTATTCATTAAATAAATCGGGTTGTTTTCCTTTAGGCCCATGTTTACCCAAATGTTGGTAAGCCTTGGCAGTAACTTCCCTACCCCTTGGGGTGCGCTGTAAGAAACCTTCTTGAATTAAAAAAGGTTCATATACTTCTTCAATAGTTCCTGCTTCTTCACCTACTGCGGTAGCAATGGTAGTAATACCAACAGGCCCTCCTTTAAATTTTTCAATAATGGTAAGCAAAATGCGATTATCCATTTCATCTAAGCCAAACTCATCCACATTCAAAGCTTTTAAAGCATGTTGTGTAATCCCTATATCAATTTTACCATCATTCAATACTTGTGCAAAATCGCGAACACGACGCAATAAACCATTGGCAATACGCGGCGTTCCCCTGCTTCTTCGGGCAATTTCAAATGCTGCTTCTTCAGTAATGGGCACATTTAAAATTATGGCACTTCGTTTAATAATTTTTTGAAGCGTAGTTGCAGGATAATATTCCAAGCGAGACTTGATTCCAAACCTCGATAAAAGCGGGGCTGTAAGTAAGCCACTTCGTGTTGTTGCCCCCACTAATGTAAAAGGATTAATGTTAAGTTGAATACTTCTGGCATTGGGCCCGCTATCAATCATGATATCAATCCTAAAATCCTCCATAGCAGCATACAAATATTCTTCTACAACCGTACTTAAGCGATGGATTTCATCAATAAATAAAACATCATTGGGCTCTAAATTGGTAAGCAACCCTGCCAAGTCACCCGGTTTTTCAATTACAGGACCACTGGTTTCTTTAATATTTACCCCTAATTCGTTGGCAATAATTCTGCTTAAAGTTGTTTTCCCTAAACCGGGTGGGCCATGAAACAAAATATGATCAAGTGCTTCTCCTCGAATTTTTGCAGCTTTAATAAAAATAATCAGGTTTTCAACCAATTGTGGCTGACCGGAAAAATCGTCTAATTCCTTTGGCCGAATCGTATTCTCAAATTCTTTATCAGCCAAGTTCATTTGTTCTTTATTACTATTTAAATTAGGATTTGCCATTGTGTACTCAATGTAATAATTTTAGCAACATTAACTGCTTTCCCATTTAGTCAGTGCAGTGCTATATTTTGGTAAAACTACAAAAACAATAGCAACAAAATGATGCGGGTACATTTTATACAACATGTTCCATTTGAAAACCCCGGAACCCTTTTGCAATGGGTAAAGAAGAAGGAATATCAAATACACATTACACGTGTTTTTAATGATGAACTTTTTCCTGCTGCTGACTCATACGATTTATTGATAATTATGGGCGGGCCTATGGGTGTGCATCAAGAAAAGAAATTTAAATGGATGACGGCTGAAAAAAATTGTATTGAAGAAGCTATTAGCGAAAAAAAATGGGTTTTAGGTATTTGTTTAGGCGCTCAACTAATTGCCAGTGTTTTAGGTGCGGGGGTTTTTGCACATGTTGAACAAGAAATTGGTTGGTGGCCAATTTATGCTTCAACAAACCATCCACTTCCTAACCTATTGACACCCAATTTCCATGCTTTCCATTGGCATGGCGATACTTTCGACCTACCGCATATGGCTCAACAACTATTCTATTCTAATGCTTGCTCACAGCAGGGTTTTATATACGATAATCACGTATTGGCACTACAATTTCATCCGGAAATTGAAATGCATTTGCTTTTACAAATGTTACAACATGGCAAACACGAATTAACCAATACCAGCTATGTTCAAAGTGAGCATTTAATTATTAAGCAAACTGAAAAATTCCTTCCTGATCAGTTCCCATTTTTACAAGAATTAATGAATAGATTTTTAATATCGGCAGAGCAATAGCCCAAAATTTCATTTTAGAAAATTTTATTAAAACTCATAATACATCATTTCGTAATACAGCGAGTGGCGACTGCTTTAAAATACCCCTTGTATTCAGCAAACCGATGGCAACTGTAACAAAACAAATAATAAGTACCAATAAAGCAAGCGGGAAAAATTGAATAGTAAAATTGGTTTCAAAAATATAAACAGCAAGTAACCACGCAGCAATTACACCTAAAATAATCCCTGTTAAAGCAGCTAAAAATCCTAAGAAAAAATATTCAAAAGCATTTATGAAAAAAATTTGTTTGCTCGATGCGCCTAAAGTTCTTAATAACACCACTTCACGAATACGCTGATATTTACTTATATAAACAGAGGCTACAAATACAATTATACCCGTACAAATACTTAAACCTGCCATAAACTGAATAACAAAAGCAATTTTATGCAATAAACTATCTAATATCTGCAAAACCATGGCCAAATCGATTATTGAAACATTGGGAAATTGATTCAAAACTTTTTGCTGAAATAAAGCAGATTGATGTTTGTTTTGAATGTGTGTAAGTAACACCCAAAATTGCGGTGCACTTTCCAATACATTTTTGGGAAACACCACTAAAAAATTAGTTTGTAAATTTCCCCAATCAACTTTTCTAAAACTACCAACAATAGTGGGCACCAATAAACCCTGTACATTAAAAGTTAGGGTATCACCAAGCTTCACACCATTTCTTTTGGCATAATTACCTTCCATTGAAATATGCGGCAACCCAGTGCCGTTATATGTACCTTCCCATTTGCCACTTTCAATTTTTTCTGTATTGGTGAGTGTGTCACGATAAGTTACCCGATATTCTCTTCTGAATAACCATTTGGGAACTTGTTGATTAGTATCACTTAACGCACGATTAGCACTTAAACTATTTAATGTCGAAATCCGCACATTTACAATCGGCACCCAATTATTATAAGGTACATTTACTTTCTTAGCCAAACTATCAATGCCTGATTTTTGACCTTGCTGAATATCAAAAAGAACCATATTTGGCTGGTTGGTTGCAGCAGTTAT
Source organism: Hydrotalea sp. (assembly GCF_049968455.1). Classification (NCBI taxonomy): domain Bacteria; kingdom Pseudomonadati; phylum Bacteroidota; class Chitinophagia; order Chitinophagales; family Chitinophagaceae; genus Hydrotalea; species Hydrotalea sp. The sequence goes on from NZ_JBMFQT010000003.1 coordinate 66,928, forward strand.
TTGCATTCGATGCAACAACACGGTTTGCAATAACATTAAAATACTAATGAAAGCAGTTCCCAACCCAATACTTATCATTAATAAAGTAGTTTGATTGTTAGGTCTATACAAATTAGCAAGTGCTTGCCGAACAACATAACTACTATTGGTTGGGAAAAATCGGCGCACAACAAAACGTAATAATTGGGCAACCCAACTCAATAACAACAAAGCAACACCAATCCCAATAGTAAACTGTACAGCTTGTACAGTACTTTTCATTTGCATATGCGCAAATGCCCATATAAACAAAGCAATTAGAACATAAATAATTGAATTTACTGAACCACTTTGTTTAGTCTTTGCTTCAAAATCCATACGCACAGCCAATAAAGGACTAATTTTTCTAATAGCCATAAGCGGTAAAAAGGTGAAAAGAATGGCCATTATTAAACCTATTACAATACCCTGTCCTACTGCTTTCCAAGACACCGCAGTTGAAACATTTACAGGTAGAAAATTTTTTAAAACGACTGGTAAAAACTGTTGTATTCCAATACCTAATAATCCACCTAATATTGCACCTAACAAAGCTGTCATCATAATTTGAATAAAATAAATGGCAAATGCCTGATAAGATGTAACACCTAAGCATCTTAACACTGCAATACTGTTTACTTTTTCTTTAATATATACATTTACAGCGCTTGCAACGCCCATACAACCTAATATCAATGCAATAAAACCCACTAATGATAAAAAACGAGTTAAATCGGCAAAATATCGGCTGGTACTTTCTTTTTGTGTTGCTACTGAATCAATATTAGCGTCATTCTTTTGAAAAAAATCACGATATTTTTTTACCCACTCATCAATAGTTTGCTTTTGAATAGGATTAAAATAATATTGGTAACTAGCGCGACTGCCTTTCTGTAATAATCCGGTTTCTGATAAATAGGAAAGTGGAATGTAAACTACCGGTGCAATAGTTGTAACAAAGCCTGTTTGCCCGGGAGCATTCAATAGTTTGCCGGCAATTACAAAGTTTAAATTACCAACTTGAATGGTATCGCCAACATTAGCATTGTATTGCAGCATTAAAGTTGCATCAACCAAAGCCGACTGTTGGCCACGAAAACTTTTTGCTGCATATAAAGGATCAGTTTCTAACGAACCATAAAAAGGATAATTGCCTTGTAAAGCCTTTACCTGCACAAGCCGGCTTCCACCATTTTTTCTAAATACAACCATCGATGCAAAACTGCGTTGTTCGGCGTGTTGGCTTTCATTATTTAATGAATCAATGATATGCTGTACAGCTTTGTTTGGAGGTTGATTGGTAGTTATTCTAATATCTGCGCCTAACAGTTCAGCAGCTTGCGTATTTATGGCAGTGTTCAAATTATTGCTTAAAGAGTAAATAGCAACCAATGCGGCAATTCCGGTAATAACAGATAGGACAAATAAAAAAAGCCTGCTTCGGCTACGTCTGCTATCTCGCCAAGCCATCTTAAACAACCATCCTACTGATACTTTATTTTTGAAACTTGTTTCCATTCAAAAAAATATATTGCGTAATTGTATTTCGAATAAAAGCTTTACTAAGCATGATTATTCAATGACACTGCCATAGAATCTTGTTCAATTTTACCGCCTTTCAAACGAATAATACGTTGTGTTTTTGCGGCTAATTCAACATCATGTGTTACCAAAACCAATGTAGTACCGGCTGCTCTGTTCAAATCAAAAATTAAATGCACTATTATTTCACTGGTTTCAGCATCTAAATTACCCGTTGGCTCATCCGCAAATAATAATGCGGGTTTATTGGCAAAAGCTCGAGCAATAGCAATGCGTTGCTGCTCACCACCACTTAATTGTGCAGGATAGTGATGATGCCTGTTTGCCAGTCCTACTTTTTCTAACAACTCCATTGCGTTAGTTTTGGCATGCTTCTCACCTCTCAACTCAAGTGGAACCATCACATTTTCTAAAGCGGTAAGTGTAGGCATTAATTGAAAGTTCTGAAAAATAAATCCAACATATTTATTTCGAATAGCAGCCAATCCATCTTCACTTGATTGTTCTATTGATTGGCCATTTAACCATATTTTCCCATTGGTAGGTTTATCTAACCCTGCACACAAACCCAATAACGTTGTTTTACCACTACCCGATGGACCCACAATAGCTAATGTTGTTCCGGCTTCTACCGAGAAATTAATATTTTCCAGAACAGATAGTTCTTTTCCACCACTGGTATATATTTTATTTACCTGTTGAAGTTGCAATATATCTCCCATAATTTTTGTTTAAATTGCTTATGAATGTTGCACGAACCGAATGTTATCTGAAATTGTAAGTAAATAATAAGGCATCAATATAAAATTAAATCATTTCAAGTGTATCTTTTCATCAGTAACCTTACAAATAGCAACTTTATGAAAATAATGGGCTTTTATATAACAATGTGTGTTATACTGTTTACCGTAGCTTGCAATAATTCAACAAAATCTCACCAAAATGAAATAAATACAAACAGTATTCAATCCATAAAAGATTCAAGTAAAACAATTGTATTTTTTGGAAATAGCTTAACTGCAGGGTATGGTTTAGACCCTGAGCAAGCATTCCCGGCTATTATTCAACAAAAGATAGATAGTTTACATTTAAACTGGCAAATTGTTAATGCAGGAGTTAGTGGTGAAACTACTACAGCCGGATTAGCTAGAATAGATTGGATACTTCAAAAACCACTTAACATATTTGTATTAGAGTTAGGTGGCAATGATGGTTTAAGAGGTATACCACTTGAGGTTACGGAACAAAATTTGCAGGCTATGATTGATAAGGTAAAAGCAAAATATCCTTCTGCAAATATTGTTTTGGCCGGCATGCAATTACCCCCCAACTTAGGCATAAAGTACACAAAAGGTTTTGCAACAATTTATCCCAACCTTGCACAAAAAAATAATGTTATGCTCATACCCTTCTTATTAGAAGGGGTGGGTGGTAATCCTAATTTAAATCAACCGGATGGCATTCATCCTAATGCAGCAGGGGCAAAAATTGTGGCAGACAATGTTTGGAAAATCATTCATCCATTACTATAAAAAAAATCAAATTATTAAAGATTCCACCAGTAATTAAACTTCAACACCAATTCTCGGTTCTTAACCATAAATGGAGCAGGAAAATAATTATCGGTATATACCAAAAACAAGTCTGATGCAGGTTTATAGCGCCATTGCAATCTGCTGTTGATATTCAAATTGTTTAATTGATTATTGTATTGAACGTAAGTGGTAAAGTAAAAATTCTTAGTAAAAGTTAAATCTATACGTGGGCCTACCAAATAAAAAGGTGTATTACCCCATGGGGTAGGCAGCTGCAAATAGTTATAGCTGAAATTCATATTAATGTTTACAAAGGGCTGAAACCGATAACCAATGGTTGAATTAATAGCCAAATGTTTGCCATTTGCATAATAGCCTCCATAGCGAAATGAGCATGAATAAGTAAACAATTGTTGAGGTTGTGAGTTTATATCAAATCCAACGGTACTCCATTGATGTACAGAGCCTGTAATCAAAGAGTCTTTACCGGTATTAGTGGGATCAAAGGGTTGTAAAAGTTGCACATAATCATGAGCTGCATAAAAATCAACACTAAATTTATTTCGAAAGGTAATTAAATAAAGAAATGTATTTTCATAATCTGTTTTCTGCAACTGCGTATTAAAGTAATACGAAAAATTTAATTGTGGCCCATGGCTTAAAATGGGTCCGCCATTAGGAAAAAAATATCGAATAATCTGAGGATTAAAACGTATATAATTCGATCGTGGCACGTAGCCAGTTTCAGCTGAATAATTTTTCCCGACATATTCATAAGCGCCAATAATATTCCACTTACGACTGTTATAGTTAATGTTAGCTGCCTGAGCCCAGTCCTTTCCTGATATATCAGGACTAAAGGATTTTAATAATAACATTTTCCCGGTCCAAACATTATTAGGTGAAGCCAAATTATATTGCAAGCCTAAATTTCGATTGAAAGAAGAATAAATTGGTTTAGTACTATCTTTTCCGGGGTGATAATCAAGCGCTGTTTTATCAACATAAATGAATCCAATACTGGAACGCTGAAATACGCGTCGTTGTAAAGCTAAAACTGAAAAATTTTGGTTAGGCAAGTAACTACTGGTCATTTGTTGTGTTTCCATATCCATGGCTCCGATACGCCAATCTTTATTCAGTTTTCCACTTAATCGAACACCGGCATTAATGGGTGCATCTAAGCCAATTCTTCTGGAGAAAAATGGCTGAATATTCGTAATGCCAAAATCACCAAACAAATCATTATTCTCTAAAAAGAATTGTCGTTTTTCAGGATAGAACAATTCAAACCTACTTAAATTGGTTACTTGCTGATCTACTTCAACCTGCGAAAAATCAGGATGAAGGGTTAGATCCAAATTCAATGCTGGAGTTACAGATATTTTAGCATCCAAACCAACTCGCTGGTTAAGACTGCCGTTAGTGTTATTAGTATAGTCTTTTTGCCAATTGGTTAATAAATAAGGAATCAAAGAAATGTTTTTCTTATACAATGGTGGGGCTGAATCCAAAACTAATGTTCCTGTGTAAGCCAATGCTGCAGTTGGAAATTGTCGGGGAATGGGTGTCCAACTGGACTTTTCGGCTGTTTTTAAATCATTTCTGCTAAAATTAACGCCCCACTCTTTAATGCCGTTTTTGTATCGAATACTTTTAAAAGGAATGGCGGCTTCAAAAACCCAATAGTTATCATAATTTTTTACAACGGATACCCATTTGTTATCCCAATTTAAATCTACTTTTCCACCTTCATACATGGCACCATCCCATTCAGCACCTGCTGCATTGGCCCCAAAACTAAAACCATTGGTTTGATCATCAAATGGGTCTAAAAAGAAAATAAAATTGTCATTTTTTACAAAATTAAAATCGCGGTGTAATGACTCAACCATCATGTCGCTTTTTGTTGTATTATAGCAAATGGCCAGCATATAAATTTTAAGGTTATCGTATAACATACGAACCTCAGTTTTAACTTTTGCCAAACTGGTATCCATAGGTAACACCATAAAAAAATGATTGGCTACCGGTGCTATTTGCCAAACAGCTTCATCCATTTTACCATCAATTTTAATAGGGGTATGTATTTTATGCATTACATATTGAAAAGATGCATTCTTTTTTTGTGCAGAAGAATAATTTATGAAAATAATAAATAATATTATAAAGAAACAATATTTCATCATAGCAGTAGCAATGGCGCAGTACCGAAGTTATGTTCTACACTTAAAAAATGGTGGATATAAAGAGAAAATAGAACGTTATTTGATATCGGTCAATTACAATTATTAACTATTTAAACCATTTAGCTTGCTAATACAAATGACGTATTTATTATCATAGTTTAAACTTATTAAGTACATTACAGTCGAAACATGCCAATTCTGCAGTATATGAAAATAAAATTAACTTTTGTAAGTTTAGTTGCTTTAATGGTATTCTATTCTTGCAATAAAAAAACGACAACAGCAAATCCGGCCGGCATAGCAGATACCTTATATTTCCCTCCACAAAATACCACTGCATGGGAAACTGTTCCTGTTACCAATTTAGGATGGGATGCACAAGCTTTAAGTGGATTAATGCCCTATTTAAAAAGTAAAAACACAAAAGCATTCATTATTTTAAAAAATGGGAAAATTGCGTTTGAACAATACTTTGATAATTTTACTGCAGACAGCATTTGGTATTGGGCTTCTGCGGGTAAAACCATGACGGCTTTTTTGGTAGGCATTGCACAACAAGAAGGGTTATTGAATATTAATGATGTTTCCTCGAAATACTTGGGTACAGGATGGACATCAGCACCTCCAGATAAAGAAAATAAAATAACCATCCGACATCAACTAACGATGACCACGGGCTTAGATGATGGGGTATCCGATAATGATTGTACACTTCCATCGTGCTTGATTTATAAGGCTGATGCAGGTACACGATGGGCTTATCATACGGGTGCATATACACTTTTAGATCAGGTAATTGCAAATGCATCGGGTATGTCATTCAATAATTATTTTCAACAAAAAATTCGTAACCAAATCGGCATGACAGGAACATGGGTAAAAATTCCTAATTCAAACAATGTATATTACAGCAATGCACGAAGTATGGCAAGATTTGGATTATTGCTGTTGAATAAGGGCAAATGGGGAACATTGCCGATTTTAAACGATTCAATTTATTTCCAACAGCAAGTAAATACCTCACAAAATTTAAACTTAAGTTATGGTTATTTAACTTGGCTAAATGGAAAAAGTAGTTGCATGGTACCTAAACTACAAACGGTATTTCAACAAGCACTTATACCCAATGCACCGGCTGATATGTATGCAGCATTAGGTAAAAATGATCAAAAAATATACGTAGTACCTTCCCAAAAACTAGTGGTAATAAGAATGGGCAATGCTGCCGATAGTTCTCAACTTTCTGTTACAAATTTTGATAATGAATTATGGGGAAAATTGAAAGTAATTATGCATTTGTAAAATGAACAAAGAGTTGAATTCATTATTTGAAAAAACGATAGTATACTGAAATAGACCAATAAAAATAATTATTCAAATTTTCTTTTGTTGTTACTCCATCTAAAGTAATTGATGAAGGATTTAGAGGAAAAGCAATTTGTGGATTTAGGGAAATAGTAAAATGGGGCAAATCGTATATAATAGGCATGGAAACTCCTACATTCAACAATTGAAAGGCTGAAGCACTTTGCACCGTAATAGAGGTAGGAATGGGAGAACTATTTCCTGAACCTGAACCTTGCCCATTTCCACTTCCACCTTGTCCATTACCCGAACTGTTTGTATCCCTTTTACTGCTGTACCTACGAGTTGTATAGTAGGCATTATAATAATTTTGTGTACCCGCATTTAATTGCACCGTTGGGCTAATATTAATTTTATTTTGTAACAAATAAAAATCATGACTCAACTCAGTGCCTATGAAATAATCAGGTTGTGATGCAAAACTAAACATTCCATCTACATACCAATTCAATACAA
>NZ_JBMFQT010000003.1:74131-75381 GCF_049968455.1 Hydrotalea sp.
GACTCAACTCAGTGCCTATGAAATAATCAGGTTGTGATGCAAAACTAAACATTCCATCTACATACCAATTCAATACATTGCCAAAATGATGTCCTAAATAAGCATATCCGTAGCCTGAAAGTTCAGACTCAACATTATAACTTTGGTCATTAAAAAAATATTTGTTTATCAAAGCGCCTGTATACCAATTATTAAAACTAGTATTATAACCAATTGATAATGTATATAAATCAATTCGCTGTTGTGCAGAACTAGCTAAATAAGATAAAGATGCGGATGCAAAAAGTCCTGATTTATTGTAATAAGTTAAAGAAGGTGAAAAATAAGGCACAGCAACAGAATCTCTTCTTCCCATAAAAACGATGTCACTTGTATAATTTACACCTGCTTCAACATAAGAATATTTTTGTTCATTCTTTTTTAAATTCAGAGACGAGTCGGAGAGGCGACCATTTTCCTGACTATATAGTGGATTATAAATCATCATTAACACGATGATATAATATATATTTAAATGTATTCGCATACAATTAGAATTATTACAATTAGGTAATTGTATTTTACTTCAATAATGGCTTCAAAATATTTCTGATTAAAACAGCGCAAGCAATTGGCATAATCTATTGTAACAATGCCCCCTAATACATATTACAATACAATATTACCCACTTTGCATTGCGCTGAATAAATCTAAAATCAGAGTGAATGGTAAATAGTATATCAATTGTATCATCTATTTATTACCGTTCATGCCTTGCCTATTAGCTGCCGGTTTTGGAGGATTATTCTTACGCATAATCATATTGCGATACCGCTCAATTTCTTTATTCGTCATCATCTTTCTTTGATTAAATCTGTTTTGATTAAGGTATCTATTTCCATCCATATCCATACACTCACCATTGCGTAATTGATACTTCTCTTGATTAGCCAATTGATACATACCATTGGGTTCAATGGTTGCACCATTTTTTAATCGTAATTGTTCTCTTAACTGAAGCATTTCCCCATTCTTTACTTGATACAATTTACCATCACGCATCATTAAATGGTCTTCGGAATGAATGCGATCTCTTTTTTGAGTTTGATCTCTAAGTTGATCTTGTGTTTTGTCTTGTGTCCTGTCTTGAGTTTGAGTCTGAGCTCTTGCGACACCAACTATCATTAATGCCGACATCATAACTAAAAGTATCTTTTTCATAAAATTTTATTTAAAGTGATTAAAAATTAATAAAATAAAGTTACTACTC
>NZ_JBMFQT010000003.1:75481-233758 GCF_049968455.1 Hydrotalea sp.
CAAATATTATTAACTTCGTTGAAATTGTAATGCATGAAAATAATATTTTCAGTTCTACTCATAATCGTAATTGAAATGAGCTTTATAGCAGCACCAACTTCTCATATACCGAAGTCTCCCCCAAATAAACCTTCTAATAATATAATCGTTTATACTACCGCAAAAGCAACACCTTATCGAATAACGGCTACAGATAGTTTAACTTTTCATCCAATGGGTCAACCTGTTGAAACACAAGTTTGCGTATTTGTAGATCCCAATAAGAAATTTCAAACAGTTATTGGATTTGGTGGAGCTATCACCGATGCTGCTGCTGAAACATTTTACCAATTACCGGTAGTTACTCAGAAAGAATTATTAAATGCCTATTATAATCCCATAACAGGTATTGGCTATACGATGGCTCGAACCAATATTAATAGCTGTGATTTCAGCAGTAGCAGTTATACTTATGTTGCAGATAATGATAGTAACTTAACTACGTTTTCTATTGCCCACGATCAACAATACAAGATGCCACTGATAAAGGCCGCAGCTAAAACAACCGCTCAACAATTCCATTTATTCGTTTCGCCATGGTCACCTCCTGCCTGGATGAAAGACAATAATAGTATGTTGGAAGGTGGACACCTAAAAAACAATTTTAGAAGTGCATGGGCTAACTATTATGTAAAGTTTATAAAAGCATATGAAGCCAATGGTATTCCTGTTTGGGGATTAACTGTACAAAATGAGCCAATGGCAAAACAAACCTGGGAATCTTGTATTTATACGGCAGAAGCAGAAAGAGATTTTGTAAAGAACTTTTTAGGACCTACTTTACAACGGAATGGCCTTGCTGACAAAAAATTAATTATATGGGATCATAATCGAGACCTGCTTTATCAAAGAGCCAGTACGGTTTTAGAAGATGAAGCTGCAGCCAAATATGTTTGGGGTATAGGCTACCATTGGTATGAAACATGGACCGGCAGCGGCATGGAATTTTTAAATGAACAAAGAGTACATGAAGCATTTCCAAACAAAAATTTAATTTTTACGGAAGGATGTAATGAAAAATTTGATTTTGAAAAGTTGAATGATTGGAGTTTGGGTGAACGATATGGTCACTCTATGATTAATGATTTTAATAATGGCACCGTTGCATGGACAGACTGGAATATTTTACTAAATGAAAAAGGCGGACCTAACCATGTTGGTAATTTTTGTTTTGCCCCAATACATGCAGATACACGCACAGGTAAATTAATTTATACTAACAGTTTTTACTACATAGGTCAATTTTCAAGATTTGTTCATCCAGGTGCTAAAAGAATTATCAGTTCAGCAAATAGAGACCAACTAGAAACAACTGCATTTGAAAATACAGATGGCACTATAGCAGTAATAGTTATGAACCAATCAGATAAACCACTTGGTTATCATTTATGGATACACGGCAATGCTGCATACATAAATAGTTTACCTCATTCTATTGCAAGCATTGTAATTCCCAAAAACAAACTAATCAACTAAAAATATGCACACCATTATTAACAACATTATTCTTACCAGAAAATTCATTCTTTCCATTTGTGAGCCATTAACTGAAGAGCAACTGAATACAACACCTAACGGATTCAACAACAATATAATTTGGAATTTAGGCCATTTAATTGCTGCACAACAAGGTATTTGTTATATCCGATCAGGATTGAATCCAGTTGTGGATGAAAGCATTACAGAATATTTTAAAAGTGGAAGTAAACCCAATAAAATTTTTACTAACGATGAAATTGAAAGCATAAAAAAAACTTTTACATCTTCATTAGAACAATTGAAAAAAGATATTGAAAAAAAACTATTTGTTAATTATGAGCCTTTGCAAACACGTTATGGAGTTAACATTAGCAATATAACTCAAGCCATACAATTTCTACCCTTTCATGAAGGTTTACATGCAGGTACCATTAATGCAATGAAAAGATTAGTGACACTTCACTAATCAGGTTTAACCGATTTGCATTAGTAAAACTTGTATGGATTATTATGCTTTACCCGATATTTAAATAAAAGCAGCGATTCTTTTTGCTTAATTATCTATTAAAAGATAATACTATGGCATGAAACTAACACTGCGTATATGGGTAATAACCATTTTAATGTTAATAACAATTTCGTGCAGAAAACAACTATTGGTATGCACAGGAAATTGTGCTGAAGTAATTATTGCCGGATATGTGCTTGATAAAGGCAAAAATATCGTAATTGCCAATCAGTCAATTACGATACAATTATACCAGAACCAATACTGTATTTTCTGCAGCAAATACAATTTAGGAAGTACCACAACCAACCAACAAGGTTATTTTAAATTACCAATAATTTTAGATACATCATTACTTAAAACCCATCATCTTATTATTTCAACCCCACAACCCAATAATACCGTTCAATATTGCGAACCTAACGGACCAGGCATTGTTCCTCAAACCAATCAATATGCTTCTTATTCATTTTATACATTAGATACAAACCAACTAAATAACTTACAGTTTAATTTTTATTCTAAAACATTACTTACCGTAGAGTTGCATAGAAGGGGTAACTATGCTAATAATACGCCTTACATTGGAATTGAAACGACAATGGACGGCAAAACCGTCTGTGTGGGGGCTTGATTTTAGAGCATCAAATATAGATACTGCCTTAATCTACCATACCGCGATTAATCAGTTTACCAAATTAGTGGTATCTTTTAAAAAAGACACATCAAGTCCCTTTCAATCAATTACAGATTCAGTTTATTGTACAGCAAATGGAGTTAATCGTTTAACAATTACTTATTAATGAGCATAAACTATTACTAAACAACTACATTAATCATTTTACCTTTCACGAAAATGAATTTCTTAATTGGCTTATCTTCTATCCACTTTTGAATTATTTCATTTTGCAATGTAATTTGTTCAACTTCGGCTTGCGAAGCTTCCAAAGAAATAGCAATGGTAGTGCGCAATTTTCCATTTACACTTACCGGGTAAGCTTTTTCACTTTCTACCAAATATTGAGCATTCCATTGGGGGAAATGAGCTTCTACTACTGAAGTAGTATTTCCCAAAACGTGCCACAATTCTTCAGCAACATGTGGTGCATAGGGTGCAAGCATAACTACCAAAGGCTCCAAAATACCTTTATTATGCGTATTTAAATCGCTAAGTTCATTAACACAAACCATGAATGCTGCTACAGCAGTATTAAAAGAAAAGCGCTCTGTATCTTCTTCAATTTTTTTAATGGTTTTGTGTAAAATTTTTAATTGCTGAGGACTAGCCTCATTATCATTCACTAGCAAAGTGCCTTTTGTTTCATCAAAGAACAGGCGCCATAATTTTTTAATGAAACGGTGTACGCCCTCAATACCTTTTGTATCCCAAGGTTTGCTTTGTTCAACCGGGCCTAAAAACATTTCATACATGCGGAAAGTATCGGCACCATATTTAGCTACTAAATCATCGGGGTTAACCGTATTGAATTTAGATTTAGACATTTTTTCTACTTCAACTCCACAGATATATTTACCATCTTCTAAAATAAATTCTGCATTGGCATATTCACCATTGCGCCATTGTTTAAAAGCATTCAAATCAAGCACTACTCCATCAACCATATTTACATCTACGTGTAGGGCGTTAACCTGATATTGCTGCTTTAGCCCTGCAGAAACAAAAGTATTAGTACCTTGAATTCTATATACAAACCTACTACTACCTTGAATCATTCCTTGATTGACCAATTTTTTAAAGGGCTCATCAAACCCAATATAGCCTAAGTCATACAAGGCTTTTGTCCACATACGACTATACAGCAAATGCCCTACGGCATGTTCTGTACCTCCTACATAAACATCTACTTGTCCCCAATAATCACTAATAGCTCTGTCGCAAAATGCGGCATCATTATGCGGATCCATATAACGTAAAAAATACCAACTGCTGCCTGCATAACCGGGCATGGTATTGGTTTCCAAGTTTTGTTCAACCCATTCCGGAATATTCGCCAATGGTCCTTCACCTTCCGGACCAGGGCTATACGTTTTTACATTGGGTAATAAAAGAGGTAATTCAGTTTTAGATAGCGGAACAGCATTTCCGTTAATCCATTTTATTGGGAATGGTTCTCCCCAATAGCGTTGTCTGCTAAATGCTGCATCGCGCATTTTAAAATTCACCTTCCTTTTACCTATACCTAATTTCTCAAGTTCATTTATAACTACCTCTATAGCTATACGCATTGGCATACCGTTTAAAAATCCACTGTTTTCTAAAACAGCATCTTTGGTTGGATTTGCCTCTTGCCCATTAAACGCTGAACCTAATATATTAGTTATAGGAATATTAAAATGTTGAGCAAATTTAAAATCGCGATCATCACCACAAGGAACAGCCATTATTGCACCTGTTCCATAGCCGGCCAATACATATTCAGCTACCCAAATGGGTATACGTTTGTTATTGAATGGATTAATTGCATAAGCACCAGTAAAACAGCCCGATATTTTTTTCTCTGCTTGGCGTTCTCTATCACTTCTACTTTTAACATATGCTAAGTAAGCTTCTATAGCTTGTTTTTGTTCTTTGGTAGTAATAGTATGTACCAATGGTAATTCAGGTGCTATTACCATAAAATCTACCCCAAAAATGGTGTCGGGGCGTGTTGTATACACCCTTAATTTTTCCGTGGAGCCTTCAATAGCAAAATCAATTTCAGCCCCACTACTTTTACCAATCCAATTGGTTTGCATTTCCTTCATAGCCTCACTAAATTCAACAGTCTCTAGTCCTTGTAATAATCTATCGGCATATTCAGTTATACGCAAATACCATTGTCGCAGTTTCTTTTTTTCAACGGGATGCCCCCCTCTTTCACTTACACCATTCACCACTTCATCATTTGCCAAAACTGTTCCCAATGCAGGGCACCAGTTAACTTCACCATAACCACAATAAGCTAAGCGATATTGCATTAGCACGTTTTGCTTTTCACTTTCTGAAAAATTATTCCACTCATTAGCAGTAAAATGTAAGTTATTATTGCCAGGGCATTCATGATGTTGATTACCTTGTTTTGCGAAGGCTGCAATTAGTTCGTTTATCGGAACAGCTTTCTGAAGATTTCTATCAAAAAAACTGTTAAATAATTCAAGAAAAATCCATTGAGTCCATTTATAATAATTGGGATCACATGTCTTAACCTCCCTATTCCAATCGAAAGAAAAACCGATTTTATTTAATTGACTTCGAAAATTTTGAATATTATTTTCTGTAGAAATAGCGGGATGAATACCATGTTCAATAGCATATTGTTCTGCTGGTAAACCAAATGCATCGTAGCCCATAGGATGCAGTACGTTAAAACCTTTTAATCGCTTATATCGAGCAAATATATCACTGGCAATATACCCCAAAGGATGCCCAACATGCAATCCGGCACCACTAGGGTAAGGAAACATATCTAACACATAAAACTTTGGCTTGGATGAATCGTTGGGTACCGCATACACACAGTTTTCATTCCAATATTGCTGCCATTTTTGTTCTAATTCCTTAAAATTGTACTCCATCATACTAACTTGGTATAAAAATCGTTATCGTTGTAAACTGGTATTAAAACTTAAAATTACTGAACAGTTTTTCACAAAGCTTTTTCAAAAAAAAAATTGCGCTATTTTGCAACAAAACTTAATGTAATAGCACAAATGTAAGGCATTGCCGTTCATTTACATTATATTAATATTTAAACTTATAATATGCAGCCAACAAAAAGTTCATCATTAAAAAAAAGTAAACCCAATTATATAAACAGCGTTGTAGGCGTTGCATTAGTATTACTGTTAATGGGTATTATGGGCTGGGTATTTTTAAATTTTGAAAGAGCCGGAAATGCCCTAAAAGAGGATATTAAAGTTCAAATATTTTTACGCACCGCTAACAAAGATTCTATTAGTCAAATGCAGCAGTATATTGTAAGTCAGCCATTTGCTAAAAATGTAGAATATATTGATAAAGAAAAAGCCAAACAAATTTGGAATAAGGACAATAATGAGGATTGGGCAAAAATTTTAGATGCTAACCCCTTGCCGGAAAGTATTGATTTTTATGCCCGTGCTGCCTATGTAAATAAAGATAGCCTTAATAATATTTCTAACCATATTATGACACTATACGGTAATCAAATTACAGAAATTAAATATCCCGGCGAATTGGTAAACAACATTAACGAAAAAGCTACCCGCTTTGGTCTTGCCTTCTTGGTAATTTCATGCATCTTGTGCATCATAGTAATATTTAGTATTGACAACACCATTAAACTGGCAATGTTTAGTAACCGATTTTTAATAAAAACCATGCAAATGGTGGGGGCTACACGTGGTTTCATTGCGCGTCCAATGGATATAAAAGCCATTATTAATGGTTTTATTAGTGCCATTATTGCCATTATTCTTTTGTATGGAATCATTAGCTGGATTGAAAATCAAGTGCCTCAACTAAAGGTTATTCACGATAATACCTTAAACTTTATTTTATTCGGGGGAATGATTTTGGTTGGAGTTGCCATTTCATTATTCAGTACACACAGAAGTGTAATAAAGTATCTTAAAATGAAATTAGACGATTTATACTAGCCCAGAATCCTAAAAAATTAATATTTTAACACGCATTAATGCTTGGGTTTCTTATATTGCGTGCCTAACTGAATGAATATTACTACCATGACAGATAAAAAAAATGCTCCGGTAAAAGAAATGCCACCACTTTTTGGCAAAAAAAACTATCAATTAATGATTATTGGTGCCATTATCATTATTATTGGCATGTTTTTAATGAGTGGCGGAAAAAATGAAGACCCCAATAAATTTGATTATAATTTGGTATATAGCACCACACGTGTAACCATTGCACCAATTACAATTATTTTGGGATTGGTTATTGAAATTTTTGCCATCTTAAAAAGACCCTCGGTATAAAAAAATTCATTATACAGTAAAAGCGATGTTTCGGCATCGCTTTTTTATTATTCATTTTTTTAATTAGTTAACCAGCATTTTAAAAATTATGAACCTAATACAAGCCATTATTGAAGGAGTAATAGAAGGAGTAACGGAATTTTTACCCGTTTCATCAACCGGGCATATGATTATTGCCAGTTCTGCCATGCATATTGAAAAAGATGCTTTTACCAAAATGTTTGAAATTGCCATTCAGTTGGGGGCCATTTTATCAGTAGTAGTTATATATTGGCGAAAATTTTTCGATTTTAGTCGTTGGCAGTTTTACGTTAAGTTAATTGTTGCAGTTATTCCCGCTTTAGTATTAGGTAAATTATTTTCCGACAAGATTGATGTTTTATTGGAAAGCCCGCTTACTGTAGGCATTACCCTTTTAGCAGGTGGAATTATTTTATTGTTCATTGACAAATTTTTCAGCAATAACAATATTAGTAGCGATGAGAAAATAAGTTATCCCAAAGCATTCATTATTGGCATTTGGCAATGTTTAGCCATGATTCCGGGAGTAAGCAGAAGTGCTGCCAGCATTATTGGAGGAATGCAACAAAAATTAAACCGAAAACTGGCAGCCGAATTTTCTTTTTATTTAGCTGTACCCACAATGGCAGCTGCTACAGGTTATAAAATGTTGAAAACATGGAAAGAAAATCCTGAAGTAGTAACCAACTCTCAAAATTTAAAACTTTTAGCTATAGGTAATGTAGTGGCATTTGTGGTAGCCATGTTAGCCATTAAATTTTTTATTACTTACTTACAAAAGCATGGATTTAAGTTATTTGGCTGGTACAGAATAATTGTGGGCGTTATTGTTTTAGCATTAATTTACTCTGGCAACTTATAATTTTGGCTAATTATAATTTTATACCTTGTAGCTTAATCATTTTTTAAAATAAAGCAAAAGGTACATGCAAACAGCACCTAAAAAAGTAATCAATGGTTGGGCCATGTACGATTGGGCAAACAGTGCCTACAATTTGGTAATTACCTCCACCATATTTCCTGCATACTATGATGCTATTACAACCCTTACTGATAAGGCAGGTAATATTATTAGCCATAAAGTTCGTTTTGCAGGTATTAAAATTGAAAGTGCCTCATTATACAATTATGCTTTAGCATTTGCCTATTTTGTCATTGCAATTATTTCACCCATTTTATCATCTATAGCCGACTATAAGGGTAACAAGAAAGCTTTTATGCAATTTTTTTGCTACTTAGGTTCTGTTGCCTGCTGTACTTTATTTTGGTTTACTAAAAACACATTAAGCTTAGGCATCATTGCATGCATATTAGCTGCTATTGGCTATTGCGGAAGCCTGGTTTTTTACAATGCCTACTTACCAGAAATTGCTGCTGAAAATGACAGAGACGATGTAAGTGCCAAAGGTTTTGCCTATGGCTATGTAGGCAGTGTTATTTTGCAAATATTTTGTTTTGTATTTGTATTAAAACCTGAATGGTTTGGCATAACAGATGCCGGATTTGCTCCACGATTATCTTTTTTATTGGTAGGACTTTGGTGGATGGGTTTTGCCCAAATAACTTTCGCAAGTTTACCTAAAAGCGCTGCGAATAAAACACTGCAACAAAAACAAATCATATATCATGGATTTAGCGAATTAAAAAAAGTTTGGCAACAGGCAAAACAAATGCCTGTACTTAAAACTTTTTTATTGGCTTTTTTCTTTTACAGCATGGGCGTTCAAACAGTAATGTTGGCAGCTACCTTATTTGGTAGTCAGGTGTTACAAATGGCTACCAGTAATTTAATTGCTTGTATACTTATCATTCAAATTGTAGCCATTGGTGGCGCTTATATTATGGCTAAACTTTCCGACAAATTTGGCAACTTTAAAATATTATTATTCGTAGTAATTATTTGGATAGCCGTTTGCGTTGCCGCATATTTTATAACAACTGAATTACAATTTTATGTTGTTGCCGGCGTAGTTGGCTTAGTAATGGGTGGAATTCAATCATTGAGTCGTTCTACCTATTCCAAAATAATGCCCGAAACAAAAGATACTGCTTCATTTTTTAGTTTTTATGATGTAACAGAAAAGATTGCCATTGTTATTGGCATGTTTAGTTTTGGCTTTATTCAACAAATAACAGGCAACATGCGTAATTCAATTATTGCGTTAATGGTATTTTTTATCATTGGCATGTTACTATTACTCAATATTATTACAAAAAAAACAACCCCAAATGAAATTAAAGAAGTACCAATGGCAATATAATTACTGCTGTACTTTTGTTGTAGTTTAAAATATTTTTTATGAAATTACATACCATAGAAACCGGAAATTTTAAGTTAGATGGTGGTGCGATGTTTGGCGTAGTACCAAAAACTATTTGGCAAAAATTAAATCCTTCCGATGAAAATAATCTTTGCAACTGGGCTATGCGTTGTTTATTAATTGAAGATGGAAATAAGTTAATTTTGGTTGACAATGGCATTGGTAATAAACAAGATGCAAAATTTTTCTCACATTATTATTTGAATGGAGATGCTAGTTTGGATAAATCGTTACATCAATTAGGATTTCACAAAAATGATATAACAGATGTATTTTTAACACATTTACATTTTGATCATTGTGGAGGAAGTATATCGTTAGAAAACGGCCAATTGGTTCCAACATTTAAAAATGCAACTTATTGGAGCAATGAAGCTCATTGGGAGTGGGCAACAAAACCGAATGCCAGAGAAAAGGCCTCTTTTTTAAAAGATAATATCCTACCCATTCAACAAAGTGGGCAACTACAATTTATTTCAACAGGCAGAATAGATGAACCGGTTACAGCACCATTCTATAACAATATTTCAATTTTATTTGCCGACGGACATACCAATAAAATGATGCTACCGCAAATAAAATATAAAGGCCATACCGTTGTATTCATGGCCGACTTATTACCATCTATTGCCCACATCCCTTTGCCTTATGTAATGGCCTATGATATGTTTCCATTAACTACCCTAAATGAAAAAGAATATTTTTTGAATAAAGCTCTGAAAGAAAATTATATATTATTTTTTGAACATGACATTCAAAACGAATGTTGCAATTTAATCAATACCGAAAAAGGTATCCGGCATAATGAAACATTCCGACTTCGAGATCTGTAATTGTTTCCCTTAATGAAATGCAATCATTGATGACAAAGGGTGGCGTAAATTGCGATATTGCATCATATCAACTTTTACGCTACCCACTACAATGGGGCTTTCAATACGCAATGGTATATGGTTGGCATCGTCTGATACCCAAACATTCATTTTCTCACCACCTGTAAAAATGGTGCCCTTTACTAATAGTGGTCTAAATTTTATAGCTCTAAATTTACCATATTTCGTTTTAATAACCTCTTTGCCTAAATAACGAATATAAAGTGGGTAAACTTGGTTATCTAAAAACATATCGAAAGGAATTTTATCATCCACCTTATAACTATTAAAATCTAAATTTCGAGCATAATAAATAGAACTTAAAACATCTTGTATGCAACTGGGCACTTTATATACTCCCTTTGCAGTTATGGCAGTATTGGTTTGTTGATTAAAAGTTACATTTTCATAAGTTTTATACCCGCCTTCATCTACATTCCTTATAAACTTATAGGGTTGTAAACTAGCCGTATCAATATAAGACTCATAACGATCACGTACTTTAAAAATCCAGTCATAACTTGGGTTTGAGCTTCCCGTACCTACTACATGATAAACATCTTTATTATTTAATTTTTCAAGATAGGTAGTAAAATTGGCCGTTCCTGCATTGACATAAATACCAATTACGGAATAAAAAATGGTGTATGAAATGCTTTCGCCATGTTCAAAAGCAAAGTTTCTAACACCACACAACTCCTCACCGGCCCTAAGTGGGAAAGAGGCAGCAAGGGTAAATAAAATTATTACAAATTTCTTCATGCAGATTCCTCCTCGAAAATATTAAAATATAATTATTAATACTTATACAATTTTTTCAGTAAATAGTTGATACATTATTGTCTTATTTTTTCATTAGGCTGTTTTTTAAATAGCCGAATATTCAAAACGAATAATGCACCCACTATTGCCGGAATAACCCTATTCATTAACCAAATTGCAGTTGTCGCTAACAATATACCAATCATATTATTACTAACCATACCAAATAACTGCAAACTAATTACTCCACGAATGCCAACCTCGGCAATAGCAATTGTTGGAATAATGGCCAATACCAAAAAAAACAAAGCCGTTATAGCTACCAATTGAAATATTTGTGCATGCACTCCACATAATTGCAACATTAACACATACTGCACTAGGAAAATTACAAAACGAAAGCCAGAATATGTTAAAACTGTTGTTAATTTATACCAATGCAAATGCGTGATGTTTTCAAAGTAATATCTATATTTTTTAAAATAAGGTAATTGAACAAAATATTGGGTAAGGTGCGATAAACGATAATAAATTAGTAACAGAATTAGCGTAGAGGCGAATATAATTATATTGAAATAAGTTAACGAAATAGGCAAAATTACAGTAATGATATGAAAAGCATGAGGCAATTGTTTCCACAAATATGCCACTGCAATAACGCCTGCAAAAAAGGTAATGCATAGTTGACTTAAACTGGCAATAATATTTAAAATTAGCGAACGCCCCCTATTCCCTTCTTGTGCATACATCATTCTACCTGCAAACTCACCAATGTTGTTTGGAGAAGCAATTGCTAATGCCTGACCCGTTAGTATGGCTTTATAGGCATGCCAAAAATTAGTTTTTTCAATTGTTTGCAATAAAATTTGCCATTTTTTTGCTTCAATTGCCCAATTAAAAAAAGTTAATAATATAATTACCGGTAAATTCCAATTATTTGTTCCGTTTATTGAATTAACCCATAAATGAAAAACCTCATTCAAATTGTTTTGCGACTGTATTTGATGATAAATAACAATGGCTAACCAAATGAACAATATTGGTCCGAGGAAATAATTAATAAGTATTTTAAATTGCCTGCTCAGAACTATTTAATTTAGCACAAAGTAATAAAGTAATAAGTAAAAAATCATATTCAGTTGCTAATAGGCAAAGTACAAACTTATTTTACGTTTTAGCATTTGAAGGTAATACTCAATTCATTGATTAAAACAATCATGCAAACAAAAACTACTATTTTAGGCGTTGACCCCGGCTCGCAACTAATGGGCTATGCCCTATTAGAAATACAAAATAATAAGCCGGCCCTTATTACTATGGATGTAATAAGCCTTACAAAGTATGATGACATATATGAACGTTTAGAAAAAATTCATACTAAAATCAGTAGTCTTATTAGCAATTACCAACCTAAAATGTTTGCTATTGAAGCTCCTTTTTTTGGAAAGAATGTTCAAAGTATGCTAAAGCTGGGACGTGCACAGGGTGTTGCTATTGCCGCTGCCATGCAATACAAAATTCCAGTTACTGAATATTCACCTAAAAAAGTAAAACAATCAATTACCGGAAATGGAAATGCTAGTAAGGAACAAGTTTGGAGAATGTTGCAACAAATTTTACAAATACAAGAAGTACCAAAATATTTAGATGCATCGGATGCTTTAAGTGTGGCATTATGCCACTACTATCAGACGCATAGTGTATTGGGACAAACGCAACAAAAATTTAAAAACTGGGAGCATTACATTCAATTACAAGAAAAAAAAATAACAAAAAAATAGTGCACTTGTTGCATATTTATTTAAAGGTATTTTAATATATTTTGTTGCACTGTTTCTAATTCATCTTCACTTAGTTTTAGTTTATGCTCTAATAAATGAATATCATGCATGCCATTCATTGGAATTAAATGTATGTGTGCATGAGGTACCTCAAATCCCAATGTTACTATATTTACCCTATTGCAGGGGTATGCTTTTTGAATTGCGTGAGCAATTGGTTGAGCGAAGGGCAGAATTTCTGCCAAATAATCAGTTGGAAGTTCAAATAATTTATCCGTTTCAATTTTAGGAATAACTAAGGTATGTCCCTTTGTGAATGGAAAAATGTCCAAAAAAGCATAAAACCGGTCGCTTTCTGCAATTTTATAAGAGGGTATTTCGCCGTTGATAATTTTAGAAAACAATGTCATACAGTCGAATTTAAAATATTTGATTGAAGTTACAATACCTTGACAAAACTAAAAAAGCCTCGTTTTCTAAATTGTACACGAGGCTTTTAAAAGCATAAAATTATTAAATGGTAATATTCTCAACTTTAAACTTAATCATACCGGCCGGTGCCTGAATTTCAGCAATTTCACCAACTGATTTACCTAGCAAACCTTTACCTATGGGTGAGCTAGCAGAAATTTTCCCTTCTTTTAAATTAGCTTCTTTCTCTCCTACAATTTGGTAGGTAAAGGTTTTTTTAGTAGCCATATTAACAACAGTTACTTTAGTAAGTACTGCCACCCTACTAGTATCAATTGATTCAGGATCAACAATTTTTGAATTGGCAATTATCCCTTCCAGTTGTTTAATACGGGCCTCTAATAACCCTTGCGCTTCTTTAGCTGAATCGTATTCCGCATTTTCTTTTAAATCGCCTTTCTCGCGTGCCTCAGCAATGGCTCGGGCAGCCGCAGGTCTGTCAACTGATTTCATGCGTTGTAGTTCCTCGCGCATTTTTTCAAAAGTTTCTTTTGTTACATATTCACTCATAGCCAACTTTTTTTAATAGACATAAAAAAAATACAACGCCACATAATAAATATGCAGCGTTGCGCAACTACAAAAATAAGCAATTTCATGAAAAAAAACTTTATCTAAAGAAATTTTGCTGTTAATGTGATACAAACTTCAATAGTTGGTCAAATTCTTTAACATTCATTTTTTTAAGCTAAAGCCCAACTAAGTAATAGATTTGTTGTTATTGAACATTATGGAATCAATTATTGAGGTTCAAAGACTTACAAAACAATTTGGACATATTACCGCGGTCGATAATCTTTCATTTGAAGTACCTAAGGGGTCAATATTTGGATTTTTAGGACAAAATGGTGCGGGTAAAAGCACTACTATTCGCATGCTAATGTCATTAATCAGCCCTACTTCTGGGCAAATTCATTTTTTGGGAATGCCTTTATTGGAAAAACGAAAAGTTATTTTAAAACAAATTGGTGCCATTATTGAAAAACCTGATTTATATGGATATTTAAGCGCATATGATAACTTAAAAATGTTTGCACGACTACATGAGTTACAACTAACTAAATCGCAACTAACTCATCAACTTGAGCTGGTTGGTTTGGCGCATCGGGCTAGTAGTAAAGTGAAAACCTTTTCGCAAGGAATGAAACAAAGGCTAGGTTTAGCCATAGCATTAATGCACAACCCTTCATTAATTGTGTTAGATGAGCCCACCAATGGTTTAGACCCGCAAGGCATAGCAGATATTCGTCAATTAATTATGCAATTGAATACCGAGCGCCAAATCACAGTTTTTCTTTCGTCGCATTTACTTTCAGAGATAGAGCAAATTGCTACACACATATTAATTATTGACAAAGGGAAAAAAGTAATTACAGATAGTGCCAAAGCCTTGTTTAATCCTGCCGATACTATTGTTGAAATAAATACAAATGATAACTTGAATGCATTAGCCCACTTACAAAATTCACAATGGCAACATAACTTACAAATAAACCGTGGACCCAATATTTTTTTAAAAATGCATTATAACCAAATTCCCGAACTAAATAAATTTTTATTCGAACGCGGTGTTCAGTTACTACTACTACAACCTCGCCACAGTCTTGAAGATTATTTTTTACAAGTAACATCTACCATTGAATAAACAATATTTTCAACTATAATTTTTATTTATGCTGACTTTACTGCAAGTTGAACTATATAAAATTTTTAAACGTCCGCGCACCTATATTTCATTTATTGCCATTGCAGCATTAATAGGCATTATACAACTAGGTTTAAAATTAGATGGAGATGCCTATGTAAGTTTTGTTATGAATAATGTTGAACAATCATTTGTATTTCAAGGTAAACTATTAAATGGTTATTTAGTTTGTTATATTATATTACAATTACTACTGGTACATGTTCCGTTACTTATTGCATTAGTTGCTGCCGATATGGTAAGTGGTGAAGCCAATATTGGAACCCTTCGTTTATTATTAACCCAACCTGTTAGTCGTAATGAAATAATACTATCTAAATTTTTTGCTACGGCTATATATACTTTTCTTTTATTGGTTTGGATGGCCATTTTAGCATTGTTTGTAAGTATGTGGTTATTTGGTACCGATGATTTAATTATTCAAAAAACCAGGTATTTGGTACAGCTAAGCCGAGATGATGTTTTTTGGCGCTATTTAGGCGCTTTTGGATTCGCTTTACTGGCCATGTTAACTGTTGCTGCTTTGGGTTTCCTGCTGTCAATTTTTGCCGATAATTCAATTGGACCCATTGTTGCAACCATTAGCATTATCATCTTTCTTACTATATTAAGTACTATGAGCATCCCTATCTTTCAAAAAATTCAGCCTTATTTATTTACTACACATATGGTTGCATGGAAGGAATTTTTTGACTTAAAAGTTAACGCCGATAATACTGCAATCAACGGAACCATACAAAACAAACAACAAATCATTGAATCCGCAGGAATTCTTATACTTCATATAGTAATTTTCATAGGTATAGCAATGTTTACATTTAAAAGAAAAGATATTTTAACTTAATGTATTTAAAATAATCGTTATGAGATATTTGAAAACCTTATTGCTTATATTATTAACTATATCTGTTGCTAAAGCTCAGGATGAAACCCCATTGATTGAAAAATTAAAACAAAAACTAAATCAGGTACATGAATATGTTGCATTTGGAAAAATGAAAACCGATGTAGCATTTATTAAAGCTCCTATAGGTAATGTAAAAATGTATTATCAACAACCCAACCATTTTAAGTTGGTACGTAACGGAGGAATTTCCATTTTGCCAAAAGGAGGCATATCTATTAATATGAATGCCATTATTTCCGTTAATAACTATGTGGCTTTATCAGCAGGGAATACAATGGTAGATGGATTTCCAACTAAAATTGTTAAGCTTTTACCCATGAATGAAAATAATGATATTGTTTTAACAACATTGTACATTGATGAAAAAAACTTACTAATTCGAAAAGCCATTACCACCACTAAAGAAAACGGTACTTATCAAATTGCCATGCAATATGGGCAATACAGTAACTGGGGCCTTCCCAATAAAGTTATTTTTACTTTTAATACACAAGATTATAAAATTCCAAAAGGTGTTACACTTGAAATGGATGAAGCTTTAACAGATGAGGATAGAAAAAGAATGCAACAAAAAAATGGAAGAGTGGAAATTGATTATACCTCATATACTATCAATAAAGGATTACCATCCGGCATATTTAATTAATCTAGTAAACGGACACTTGCCAACTTCTTTCAAAAACACAAGCGGCAGCAAGTCGTTCTATGCCTTCTTTTTCTGATAGTTGCTGTGTCGTATTTTCACTGTCAGCAATTCCACACCAAGGTTCAATGCAAACAAAATCTGCATCTTTGGCCGCCCAAACACCTAAATAAGGAAAGTGGTGATATGTGAAAGTTAAGCCATGTTCATTTTGATTATTTCTTAATTGAATAATACTTGATTGCAAATGTTTAAACACAAGTGCATCGCCGTAAAACAGCGATTTTTTCAAGTCAATTTTATTATTATTATTAAAAAAAGGTACGGGCTGTGTTTGTATTAATCCGTCTGCAGTTAAAGGCCATATACCCGCATTTTCATAATGGTTAAATACAAGCGAATATTGCTCATAGTCCGTATTCTCTGTTAATGGCACTGCAAATGCCGGATGTGCACCTAATGAAAAATACATTTCATTTGCACCTGTATTTTTTACTGTGTAAGTAACGCTTAAAGCATTATTCTTTAATGTGTAATGTACAATTAATAGAAATGGAAAAGGATAAACACTCAATGTGTCAGCATTACTTTTTAGCATAAAACGAATTGAAGTTTCATCCAACTTTTCCACAACAAATAACATATCACGGGCAAACCCATGCCTATTTAATTGATAAGCCTTCTGCTGATAATAATAGGTGTTGTTTTTTAAAGTGCCAACAATGGGAAACAAAATGGGGCTTTTCTTGCCCCAAAAAGCAGCATCGCCCTTCCACAAATATTCCAGTTCGGTTGATGTATTGAATATACTTTGCAGTTCAGCACCTTTATCGGAAATCTGAACTTTCAATACATCGTTGTGAATAGTATATACAGCCATACTTTTCTAACATTTATTCTTCAACTTTTTCATCAACAGCATTGGCTAAAATTCTGGCACTCATTTTCTTCATTGGGTTAGCACGGGCATCTTTATATCCCTGACGCGTACGAATAATGTCTACTGCCTCAAAAATAGCAGCTAAAAATGAAGTAGGATCAGCCTTTCCTTTGCCGGCAATATCAAAGGCGGTGCCATGATCGGGGCTGGTGCGAATAGCAGGTAATCCTGCAGTATAATTAATACCTTCACCAATGGCTAACGATTTAAAAGGAATTAAGCCTTGATCGTGGTACATAGCTAAAACAGCATCAAAACTTTTATACTGTCCTCTGGCAAAGAAAGCGTCTGCACTATATGGTCCAAAAACCAGCAGGTTAGCTGCTTTCAATTCTTTTATGGCAGGCTTAATTACTGTTTCTTCTTCATTACCTATTAACCCTTCATCGCCTGCGTGTGGATTAAGCCCTAAAACTGCAATTCTGGGTTTTTCAATTCCAAAATCGGTTTGAAGGCTTTGATGCATGATTTTTATTTTTCTGGTAATATTTTCAATAGTAATATGTTCAGCAATATTTTTTACCGGAATATGTTCGGTTAAAACAGCCACACGCATATTTTCAGCCACCATCATCATTACTACATCATTCACCTGAAACTGATCTTTTAAATATGGCGTATGACCACTATAATTAAATTTTTCAGATTGAATGTTTTTTTTATGAATAGGTGCTGTTACCAAACCTTGAATCTGTCCATCTTTTAATGCTTTTACAGCCATTTCTAATGAACGATAAGCATATTCTCCACCAATATTATTCAACACACCAGGCTGAATAGCTACTTCATCTTCCCAACAACTAAACAGGTTTACCTGCTTGTGGCTAAGCTTGGTTAAATCTTTGGTAGTATTGTAATTGAAATTGTAATCAGGCAAACTCTTTCTGTAAAAATTAATGCTTTTGTTACCTGAAAAAACCACAGGAATGCAAATATCCAGTATTCTATGGTCGGATAATGATTTAATAATTAATTCAATACCTATGCCATTTAAATCGCCGGAAGTAACACCTATAACAGGTTTTTGCAATTCATTACTCATGTTGAAATACATTAAAGGGTAAAGTTAAGGAGATTAGTGCGTGAAAGTGCTATTATAATTCCCTACATTATATTAAGTTGTGCCTGCACAATTGGTTATTTTTGCAACAATGGAATACCAATTAAAAAAATCGCTGGGGCAACATTTTTTGGTGAATGAGGTCATCTGTAAAAAAATTGTTGCAGCATTACAAAAAAACCGCTTTAGTCAATTGCTGGAAGTGGGCCCCGGTGGTGGTGCATTAACTAAGTATTTACTTGATATTCCTAATATTGACTTTAAAGCAGTTGAATTAGATACAGAGAAAATAGCTTATTTAGAAAAAACCTATCGCCAAATTCAACAAAAAATTATTCATGCCAGCATTTTGGAAATGGATATTCCTTTTGAAAATGATTTTACCGTAATCGGAAATTTTCCATATAACATCTCATCGCAAATTCTATTTAAAATTCTGGAATGGAAACAACAAGTACCCGTTGTAATTGGCATGTTTCAAAAAGAAGTAGCACAAAGAGTAGCAGCAAAACCAAACAGTAAAACTTATGGAATTTTAAGTGTATTAATACAAGCATTTTATGATGTTGAATACCTATTTAGTATTGAACCCACAGCTTTTAAACCGCCGCCGAAAGTAATGAGCGGTGTAATTGAACTACAAAGAAAAGCAGTTGTAGAAGATATGTTAAGCGAAAAACATTTTTTTCTGTTGGTAAAAACTGCTTTTAATCAACGAAGAAAAATGTTACGCAATGCCGTAAAAAACTTATTTGAAGCTGATACTTTACAGGATGAAATTTTTAATAAACGTGCCGAACAATTATCAGTTACCGATTTTGTGCAACTTACTTTTAAAATGAAGTATTCATTATAAATATTTACAGATAGCAAAGCTGAAACCATGCATCCACAAGTAATTATTACCGCTAAATGTCATCCTATTTTAAATGAAACACTTGAAAAAAATGGATGGGAAGTAATATATAAACCTGGCATTCAATATAAAGAACTATTAGCTATAATTGGAAAAGCCAATGGTTTAATTGTTACCACCAAGTTGGCAATTGATAAACCAATGCTTGATGCTGCGGAAAATCTAAAATGGATTGGCAGATTGGGCAGTGGTATGGAAATGATTGATGTACCCTATGCAGAAAGTAAACATATTATTTGTGTAAGTAGCCCTGAAGGTAATAGAAATGCCGTAGCTGAACAAGGATTAGGTATGTTATTGAATTTAATGAACAACATTACCAAAAGCTATATGGAAGTCAAAAATGGAATTTGGCAAAGAGATGCTAACAGAGGCGAAGAATTGTATGGAAGAACAGTTGGCATTATAGGATATGGCAATAACGGTAGTGCATTTTCGGAATTATTAGAACCGTTTAAAGTTACCGTATTAGCCTACGATAAATATAAATCAGCCTTTGCAAAAGGCTATATTCATGAAGCAAATATGGAACAAATTCAACGGTATGCCGATGTAATTAGCTTACATGTGCCTTTAACGGATGAAACTTACCATTTAGCAGACACCCATTTTTTTAACAAACTTCAACGCACTCCTTATTTCTTAAATCTTTGCAGGGGTAAAGTAACCAACACAGCAGCACTCATTGAAGCATTAAAAAATAAAAAAATTAAAGGCGCTGCTTTGGATGTTTTAGAGAATGAACAATTAAATAATTATAATGCTCAGGAAAAAGAACAATTAAATTGGCTTTTACAACAGCCTAATGTGTTAATAACGCCACATATAGCGGGTTACAGCCACGAAGCATTATACAAAATGGCAACCGTAGTTTTAACTAAATTAGGATTCAAATATTAAGCACTTACGATTTTCCGGCATTTAAATATTCTTGTAATGCTTTTACATAGGCTTCAAAAGCCTCAATTCCCTTAGGGGTAATTTTACAAGTAGTTAAAGGATAATTATTGCTAAATTTTTTTTCTACTTCAACATAACCGGCTTCTTTTAGCTTTTGTATTTGAACAGACAGGTTACCCGCAGTAGCATTTGTTTTTTCTTTTATAAAAGAAAAATCGGCTTCTTTTACACTAATTAGTAAACTGATTACCGCAAGCCTTAATTGTGAGTGTAATATTGGATCTAGATCTTTAAACATTGCCCATTTGTTGCTTTACATACCTGTTACGCAAAATTAATCCGGGAATTAGCCAACTTACAATAACTGCAATTGCTTGCAATAAAAAATCGAATGTAGTATTTAAAAACAAGGATGCCACAAAACATAACATACATAATATTCCACCTAATATCATAGGTTTAAACTTCCGAATAAAACCGGTAGCTAATGTTGGAAAAGCATAAATGAGTAAAAACAACGAATTACTGCTTAATACAAATGGTACAATTTCTTTTAATTCACCAGTCTGTGTATTTTTAATCAGTAACAACTGCTGCTCATTCAACATAAGCTGTTTAGAAATGTTTCCAATAAGATTCAAATAAAGAATTAATCCAAATAAAACAAGGGCAAATGTACTCCATACTGCATTCATAGACGCCTCACTATAGGTTTCAATTGTCCTTTTACGGCGATTATTCCATACAATAAATAACTGAGGTATAATCGCAATTAATGACAATATCCAAATATCAAAACCGATGTTAAAATGAAAATACAACTGCAGAAAACTCATTAAGCTGCAAAACCCAATTACACTACCCCATAAAATAGCACCACTTCCACTTTCATGAAAATGCGATTTTACCTTACCAATCATTTCGGTAATAATTTGTAAGCTTTCCGCTTCAGTTAATTGGTGTTCGTTTTGCATAGCTAAGGCTAATTTAGTGCTAATATAATAGCTTATTACCGGTACAACAAATTGATAATAAGCTATTATACATAAACGACATCATACAAAATAAAATCCCAAATAAGCTAACTGCATTTCATAACGTCTATTACTGTTTTCCTAAAAATGTAGAACAAGCTTATCGACATTTGGAAATAATTTGTTCTACCATTTCTTTTCCCCAAACCGGATTAAATGCATTTGCTGGTTTAAATTCAACATATAAAGCCGAGGCTTTTTGAGCCAAAGGCAATGCTGTTTTACAACCGCCACCTAATTGCTCTGGTGTATTAATCAGGTTATTAGCTTGAATGGTATATGGCCTTGGATTGGTGCTATCTTGTTGCTTAGCCATTTCCAAATAATGATTGGATTCGGCATTGTATTGCATCCATCTGTTTTGCGGATCAACCAACATTTTTGCCGTTGCAATCATACTTTTTACACAACTTAGTTCACTGTTGTTTTGTATTGCTACAGCTTTGTTGGCTAACTCAGAAGCTTCATCGGCTAAAGCATCAGAATTTCCGGCTTGCATAAAACTCAACTGCGCTTTTATTAATGCGGCATAATAATAGGGTTGCCATTTATCTTTTTCCACATTCGCTATTCGTTCAAATTTCAATTCAACTGCAGCAAGGCTATTGGCATCTTTTACCTGCCCAAATTCTTGCAAAGTTGAAGCCATTGCTGTTTCATACTTTCCATTTTGGGCGTTTACTTTCAATACCATCATCGAAACAAATAAAATAAAGATTTTTTTCATAAAAATAAAATTTAATGATTTAAAAATAATTGAAGAGAATTTATAGATTGTTGTTAATAGCATCTTGCGATCTGTCGACACCCCAACTTAAAAAGCATCCGATAAAAAAGAATTGTTTGATAGGCGGATGAATGGCTACCTTATTCATACCATTGGCTGAATAATTATAACTAAAGGTTTGCGTATTATTCAGCAGATTGGTTACACTTACTACCCAAACCACATAAGTTTTTGCATTAGGTTTACCTAAATTGGGTAAATAATTTAAACTAAATCCAAGATTATGGTAAGCCGGCGTTTTACCTTCATCAGCTAACACATATTTGGGGGGTGTGTTTACAGATTGTATATTGTAATAAGGCCTTCCGGTAGCAAAAGTGTAAGTAAAATTGAAGCCCGTTTTTAAGGATGTTATAAATTTTTTTGTTACTAAATTAAATGTATGCGGCGTAGTATATCCCGGTTGTAATGTTTGCGGGTAATTTAAGTAATTACGCTCAGTGTTAAGATAGCTGTAGCTTATCCAGTAATCAAAATTTTTAAATGTTTTCTTATCGCGCCAAAACAATTCAATACCTTTCGCAAATCCATAACCGTTAGTACTTGTATCAGGAATGGTTTTTACTAATTGTTGGTATTGCTTGTAATAAGCTTCAATACGGAAGGTTTGTAAATTGGTGGTTTTAATATAATTAACTAAATAATGAGTTGCCTTCATATAATTGAGTTGCGGCAATTTTTCGGAATACTCAATAAAATAGTTGTTTTCGGGTGTTTGAAAAAAAATACCGTACGCTGCACTCATTTGAGCATGTTTACCCGTTTTGAGTGCTAAAGCCAAGCGAGGGGCTATATTCCAACTTTGGATAAGCGAAGCATATTCAGCCCTTCCTCCAATTTTTGCAGCAAGGCCATTGGTTACATGCACGTCAGCTTCTGCGAAATAAGCATTGTAATGATTGTTGATAATAGAAGTGTAATTATTGTAACGTAAATTTTGATGATTATACCAATAATCAGTACCCATACGAATAACATTCAATCCGGTTAGTTTTTTTTCAAACACTGCCCTAAACTGTGTATAGCTTTGTTGATTGTTTAGTTGAAAAGATTTCGCATCCAATATCGGCATTCCAATAACAACCGAATTATTGTTTGCATCTTGCAACTGCTGATGAATTTTATCATTATTGATGGCAAAACTGAAGCCTGCATTCAGTTTCCAGCCCTTGCCAAAATTTTCCCGCCAGGTAATATTGTTATACCAATTAATATTTTTTAATTGAAAAGCATCTTTTAAATTTAAACTATCAATATCCACATTGCGAATACCTAATTGATTGGCGCCGAAAGTGGAATAATATTTTATCATACCTCCGCGCTTGGTTTTCACCCTAAAATTAACATCGGCAGTGTGAAATTGCGGTACAATAAAATAATCGGGCTTTTGAGATAGGATGGCGAAATAGGGCGTTAAATTGGTATATCCATAATTAAAGCCGTAGGAAGCTTTTTTATTTTTTGTAAGTTGCTGTGTACCTGCTCCTAAAAACACAGAGGTAATAGAAGCACTTACTTCTGATTTTTCAGGTAAATCAACACTTTCTAATAACAAAACAGACGACAATGCCTGTCCGTAAATAGCCGAATAACCGCCCGTACTAAATACATTTCCTTTAAACAAAGATGGCGCAAAACGACCACGGGCAGCTATACCAGGAGAACTGGCATAGTAAGGATTATTGACCACCATTCCATCAATATATTGTTTGGTTTCATATCCTTCACCGCCGCGTACAAATAAACCTTCTTGTTCACCCACCTGCTGTGCACCGGGCAAGGTTTTAATTGAAGCGGTAACATCTGCATTGGCTCCCCCCGTAGTATACATATCGAGTGTCGATAATACTGTTGCAGCTCTTTTTTTGTCACCTGCAGCAAAACTGCCCGCCGTAACCGATACCGCTTTTAATTCTGAAACCTCCTCTCTTAATTCAAAATGAAGGTTTATGATAGCATTTAATGATGTACCCAATAATACTTTCTCTTGTTTAATTGTATAGCCCATTATTTTGGCCTCTACAACTTTATCGCCTTTTTCAAAAGTAACAAATGCAAATTGGCCTGTGCTATCGGAAATAGTACCATCATAAGTGCCCAATAAGGATATTCCCACACCATGCAAGGGATGGCCTTTTAAATCCGTAACTAAGCCGGTAACCTTTGTTTGTGCCTTTGTTAAAGGAGCCGTGAATAACCCCAAAATAATGAGGGGTATAAAAAAAGTTCTCATATACTCAAACAGTTTAACGACACAAACGTAAAGTAGTTTATTTTATAAATCAAATTATTTTATAAAATAGTACTTAAAGATGACTGTTGAAACAGAGCGGTATTTAGGAAGAATTGACTAAAAAATAAAACCCCGTGCGGTATTGCACAGGGTTTTAAAAATATGAGTGAAAACTATCACTATTTGAACTGAGGGAACAATCCGGTAGCTAAATCAGTCATTTTCTTTAAACTTTCATCGTTTAACTGACCTTTTTTGAATTCAGCTAATACATCAGGCAATTTTGTTTCCATTTCGAATAAGAACTGACTTTCAAATGCCTTTACTTTATTTACCGGAATTTCTCTTAACAAACCTTGCGTACCCAAGTAAATAATAGCCACCTGCTTTTCAACGCTCATGGGTGAATATTGCGGTTGTTTTAGAATTTCTACGTTACGGGCACCTTTATCAATAACCGATTTAGTAGCAGCATCCAAATCACCACCGAATTTAGAGAAAGCCTCCAATTCACGATACAGTGCTTGGTCTAACTTCAAGGTACCGGCAACTTTTTTCATTGATTTAATTTGTGCATTACCACCTACCCTACTTACCGAAATACCCACGTTAATAGCGGGACGAATACCGGCGTTGAATAAGTTACCTTCTAGGAATATTTGTCCGTCGGTAATTGAAATTACATTGGTTGGAATGTATGCGGAAACGTCACCTGCCTGAGTTTCAATAATGGGTAAAGCTGTTAAACTACCTCCACCTTTCACCATGTGTTTAATGGATTCAGGTAGGTCGTTCATATTTTTAGCAACTTCATCATTAGCAATAATTTTAGCTGCACGCTCCAATAAACGGCTATGTAAATAAAATACATCACCGGGATAGGCTTCACGGCCGGGTGGACGACGTAACAACAATGATACTTCACGATAAGCTACCGCTTGCTTTGAAAGGTCATCATAAATAATTAAGGCAGGACGCCCGGTATCACGGAAAAATTCCCCGATAGCTGCACCGGCAAATGGGGCATAGAATTGTAAAGGAGCAGGATCAGAAGCAGAAGCAGATACAATAGTGGTATAAGCCATAGCACCATTGTCTTCCAATGTTTTCATTACTCCGGCTACAGTTGATGCCTTTTGACCAACGGCAACATATATACAATAAACAGGGTTTCCTGCTTCGTAAAATTCTTTTTGATTGATAATAGTATCAATAGCAATGGCGGTTTTACCGGTTTGGCGGTCACCAATAATCAATTCACGTTGACCACGACCAATCGGTATCATCGCATCAATTGCTTTAATACCGGTTTGAAGCGGTTCTTTTACCGGTTCACGGAAAATAACGCCTGGGGCTTTACGTTCTAAAGGCATTTCATACAAATCACCTTTTACAGGACCCTTGCCATCAATTGGTTCGCCTAAGGTATTTAATACACGGCCCACCATACCGTCACCCACTTTAATTGATGCAATTTGACCGGTACGTTTCACCTTCGCACCTTCTCTAATACCTTCGCTTTCACCCATTAATACAACACCTACGTTATCTTCTTCCAAGTTAAGTGCAATGGCTTTCACACCATTATCAAATTCTACCAGTTCACCGGAACGTACATTGTTAAGACCATAAACACGGGCAATTCCATCGCCCACTTGCAAAACAGTACCCACTTCTTCCAACTCGGCCGATACATTGAAGTTGCTCAATTGTTGCCTGAGTATCGCCGAAATTTCGTCTGGTTTAATGTCTACCATATTATTGATTTTATGCTATTGATTAGGATGATTGTAAATAACTATTTTATGTTTTGAATATATAGGTTTTGTTGAAATTGCTTTTTAATATCCTTTAAATCGCGCAATACACTAGCATCAACTAAATTATTCTGGAAACTTAACACAAATCCGCCAATCAAGCTTTCATCAACTTTAGTTTCCAGAAGTATTTTTTCAAACCCACGTGCGGCTTTTACTTTAGTTTGAATTTCTTGTTTTAAACTGTCAGATACCGGTGTTGCAGTTGTTAAAGTAACTATATTAATTCCCTTTAGTGTATTGTATTGCTCAATAAAGGCATTAATTATATCGGGCAATACATTTTCACGACCTTTTTTAGTAATTAATTCTAAATACATAGAAGTTAAGGAAGTAACATTTTTACCGGTTACCGCTTTAATGATAGCTATTTTTTTATCAGTAGCAACTACCGGACTTTCAAGTAATAAAACGAACGGCCTGCTGGCTTTACAAAGAGCCTTTAAATATTGCATGTCGGCCAAAATTTTTTCTAGCTCATTTTTTTCAATGCTAATATCAATTAAGCTTTTAGCATATCTGTTGGCTAAACGAATATTGTTCATTATTGGCTATTATGATTATAATTCAATTAATTTAATGGTACGTTGTTTACCAAAGTTTGAATGTATTTTTCTTGTTCAGTTTTATTACTTAGTTCGCGCTGTAATATTTTTTCGCTTACCTCAACTACCAATGAGCCAATTTTATTCTTTACATCTGTTAATGCAGCATTTTTTTGTTGTAAAATGGCATTTTGTGCATCGGCTACAATACGCTCATATTCCTGCTTCGCTTTTTCTTTTGCATCAGCAATCATTTTGTCGGCTTGTTCTTTAGCTTCTTTTAAAATTACAGATCTTTCTTCACGAGCTTTTGCCATTAAAGCTTCATTTTCATTTTTTAAAGCAGCCATTTCCGCTTTCATTTTTTCAGCAGAAGCAATAGCATCGGCAATACCCGTTTCTCTTTCTTTTAAAGTTGAAAGAATGGGCTTCCAGGCATATTTGCGCAAAATAATTAATACAATAATGAAGGCAATAAATGTCCAAAAAATTAAGCCTATTGCGGGTGTTAACAATTGCATATATTCAGTTTCAATTTTATTTAAAAGATACTTATTTTAAATAAGCATCGAAAAAAAATTTTAAAATAACTGCATTCGCCGCCCTGTGCTTTGAATGCAGTTAAGGTAATTTTCTTTTTTTAAAGAATAATTACTTGATGAAGATGGCCAAAATGGCGGCAATTACGGCAAACAAAGCCACACCTTCTACGAAGGCTGCAGTTAAGATCATGTTTGCACGAATGTCGTTGGCGGCTTCGGGTTGGCGGGCAATACTTTCTACTGCACCTTTACCAATTTGACCAATGCCAATACCTGCACCAATTGCAGCTAAACCTGCACCAATTGCAGCACCCATGTTTGAAATGCTACCATCTAACAAAACACTCATTAAAGACATACTGTGTCGGTTTTTGTGATTAAAAAAAATTTATATAATAACTGCATCATCTTCATGTCCATGTTCACCATGCGCATCTTCTATAGCCTGACCAATGAATACAGCTGTTAAATTGGTGAAAATGAACGCCTGAATAAATGCAACCAATATCTCAATAAAATAAATAAAAATGGTAAAACCCAATGAAATTGGTGCAAACCCCAAACCTGCACCTACACTTAATTTAGTGAAAATAAAAATCATTAAAATTAAACAAGTAATAATCATGTGTCCGGCTACCATATTGGCAAACAAACGTACAATTAAAGCAAAGGGTTTAGTAAATATGCCTAAAATTTCAACCGGAACTAAAATCAGTTTTACACCAAAAGGCACGCCCGGCGGGTTAAATATGTGTGACCAATAGTGCTTATTGGCGCTAAACATAATAACCACAAAACTGATAATACCTAAAGTAAAAGTAAAAGCAATATTACCGGTAACATTAGCAGATCCTGGTATTAAACCCAACAATGTTGAGATTAAGATGAAGAAGAATATGGTTAAGAGTAGAGGCATGTATTTTTCATACTTATCACCCAAATAGCTCTTGCCCACTTCATCACGAATAAAGGTAATAACCGGCTCTAAGGCATTTTGAAAGCCTGATGGAGCTTTACCGGCACCTTCGCGAGTATATTTTTTGGCAACATTTATTAATACTACTACCAAAATAATTAAGCCCAACATCATTTGCACCACATTGCGGGTAAGTGATAAATCGTACACTTTCACTGAATCATCGGGTTCGCCACTTTCATTTACTGCCACTATGGTACCTTCCTCTAATTTATATCCATCATAAATGGCATGTCCATGTTCGAACTTAGATGACATGAATACTGATAAACCGCGCTGGGGAGAATAAACAATTACAGGCAATGGAATTGCTATAGCATGTCCATTCCATTCGGCAAAATGAAAATCATGGTTGTCCATAATATGCTCCATGATTACTACACCGGGGTTAAAACCTTCTCCTTTAGCTTCATGTACAGTATCAGCAACAATATGTTCCTCTACCTGTGTTTTACCTTCAATTGAAATTGAGCATAAAAACAAGCTAAAAACCACAACCAGCAAAGATTTGAGGAAATTCAGGGCCATAAATCTGTTGAAATTTGCGGCAAAGATAGGGGGATGGCACTAAAAAACAGTTGCAACCTGAATTTTTGGTTAAAAAAAGTTATATACCACTGCTTGTTATTATTGGGTGGGCATGTTTTTCAAACTGCATTTCATACAAACGAGCATAAAATCCGCCATTATTCAGCAATTCTTCATGGGTGCCTATTTCTTTTATTACCCCTTTATCTAGCACAATAATTTTATGGGCTTTTCTAATGGTTGAAAGACGGTGTGCAATAATAATAGAAGTTCGCCCGGCAATAAGGGTATCAATTGCTTTTTGAATTAACTGCTCACTTTCACTATCTATTGAAGAAGTTGCTTCATCTAAAATTAGAACAGCGGGGTTATACAATAAAGCTCGAATGAAAGAAAATATTTGCCGTTGGCCTAAGCTTAGCGTATTACCTCGTTCTCTCACATCAAAATCATACCCACCAGGTAAGCGCATAATAAAATCATGCACGTCCATCATCTTAGCTGCATTTATTACTTGTTCGCGAGTAATGGCCGGGTTATGTAAGGTAATATTGTCAATAATTGAGCCCGAAAACAAAAAAACATCTTGTAAAACCACCCCGATATGTTTACGCAAAGCTTGGGTGCTATAATCTTCAATTTTTACATCATCAATTAAAATACTGCCCTTTTGAATATGATAAAGTCGATTCATAAGGCTGGCAATGGAAGTTTTACCACTTCCGGTATGACCAACAATTGCCACCGTTTCGCCTGCATTAATAGAAAAGTCAATGTCTTTCAACACATATTGTTCGTCAATATAAGCAAACCAAACATGTTTAAAATCAATTTTACCTTGTATAGTATCAGGAGCGTGTTTACCGGTATTTTGAGTAACATCGGTATTATCTAATACTTTAAACACTCTTTCGGCAGCCACCATTCCCATTTGTAAAACATTGAATTTATCGGCAATAACCCTTAAGGGCCTAAAAATTTGGTTCATGAATAGAACAAAAGACACAATTTTACCGGAGAAATTAACCGGAGTACCCCCAGAAAAAGCTATTGCCCTGTTTGCTACCCACCAAATAATTAATGCGGAACTTAAAGCCAATACTATTTCTACAATTGGAAAAAATACACTGTAAGCAAAAATGGCTTTAATGTTTGCATTCCTATGTTCACGATTAATGTGTTTAAATTTTTCAAACTCTTTATCCTCAACAGCAAAAGATTGCACCACTTGCATGCCGGTAATATGTTCTTGTACAAAAGCATTTAAAGCCGCCACCGCATTTCTTACCCTAATAAAACTTTTGTTAACAGCTTCTTTAAAATAATAAGTAGCTATAATTAAAATTGGAAATGGGATTAAGGCTATCAGGGTTAAGCGCCAGTCAATCCAAAACATGGTAGCCAGCGTTATTAAAATGGTTAATAAATCGGCTAAAATGGGTATCAATCCATCGCTGAAAATATCATTAATGCTTTCAATGTCATTAATGGTGCGAGTAGTTAGCGTACCAATGGGTGTTTTATCAAACTGCGTAAGATTAAGATGCAAAATTTTATTATAAACCGTTACCCGCAAATCTTTCACCACATGTTGGCCTAACCAAGCCGTCAAAAAGGTAAATAAAAACCGTACAATGGTTTCTATTAATAAAAATATTATCTGAAAAATGGTAACGTTAATAATAAACCCTGTAATGGATTGCAATGCAGTATTGCCTGTAAACCAATGTACCCATTGCGGAATATGAGGGTGTTTTCCCGTAACCTCATCAACCGTTAATTGTATTAAATAGGGCCTAACAGGTGCAAAAAAGGCCATTACTATTGCTAACAATATACTTCCATAAAAAACGCCTCTATAAGGTTTTACAAAATGTAATACCCTGCCTAATAACGAAAAATTAAAAGATGACTTTTTTGAATTCGACTGCATGTTGTTGGCAAAATTAACAATAATCGCCCGCCTATGTTTACCATAGTTGAAAATTAACGCCTTTAAATTGTAATACGGCTTAACGAATGCCCAAAACCTCTGTTATTATTTGTAAATTTGTAAGGTTATGGATAATG
This sequence comes from Hydrotalea sp., assembly GCF_049968455.1. NCBI lineage: Bacteria > Pseudomonadati > Bacteroidota > Chitinophagia > Chitinophagales > Chitinophagaceae > Hydrotalea > Hydrotalea sp. The sequence continues at coordinate 106,319 of NZ_JBMFQT010000003.1, forward strand.
AGCAAGCAATAGAAAAATCATTAGTTGATAATACAACTCCTGCCTACAATTTAAATGAGGAGCAGGAAAAAAAAGAAATTTTACGTCGTTATAGGGCTTTATTAAAATGCTTACGCCCAAAATTAAAAAGAGGAGATAAAGAATTGGTTCGTCATGCATTTGAAATGGCTGCCGATGCCCACAAAACCATGCGTCGCAAAAGCGGAGAACCTTATATTTTGCACCCCATTGCCGTAGCGATGATTTGCGTAGAGGAAATTGGTTTAGGGGTCAGAAGCACTATTTGTGCACTTTTACATGATACCGTAGAAGACACAGATATTACCCTTGAAGACATTGAAAGGGAATTTGGAAATGAAATAGCGCGCATTGTAGATGGCTTAACAAAAATTGCCACGGTAATGGATGCCAATACCTCGCAGCAAGCCGAAAATTTCAAAAAAATATTATTAACGCTTACCGATGACCCACGGGTAATTTTGATAAAACTGGCCGATCGCTTACACAACATGCGCACATTAGATAGCATGAAGCGCGAAAAACAACTTAAAATTTCCTCGGAAACCATTTGGGTTTATGCACCATTAGCACACCGAATGGGTTTATACAACATTAAAACCGAAATGGAAGACCTGGCCATGAAATACATGGAACCAGATGCTTACAAAGAAATTGCCCGTAAACTAGCTGAAACCAAACGTGAACGTACCCGATACATTAACGAGTTTATTAAACCTATAAAGGAAAAACTGCACCAACTAGGTTTTAATTTTGAAATTCAGGGTCGTCCTAAAAGCATTCACTCTATTTGGAATAAAATAAAGAAAAAAGGAGTAAGCTTTGAAGAAGTATATGACTTATTTGCTATAAGAATTATATTAAACTCACCTCCTGATAAAGAAAAAGAAGATTGTTGGAAAGTGTATTCAGTAATTACTGATGCCTATACCCCATCACCTGAACGATTAAGAGACTGGCTCAGTAATCCTAAAAGCAATGGTTACGAAGCATTACACACCACCGTTATGGGGCCACATGGTAAATGGGTAGAAGTACAAATACGTACCAAACGTATGAATGAGATTGCTGAAAAAGGCTTAGCAGCTCATTACAAATACAAAGAAGAAAAAAATGATGAAGACCGTTTTGATAAATGGTTTGGCCAGATAAGGGAAGTGCTTGCACAACAAGATACAGATGGGGTTGATTTTTTACAGGATTTTAAAACTTCTTTTCTTGCCGAAGAAATTTATGTTTACACACCCAAAGGAGATGTTAAAATGATGCCCACCGGCAGCTCTGCCTTAGACTTTGCTTTTGCCATTCACTCAGCCGTAGGTTCAAAATGTATTGGTGCCAAAGTAAATCACAAACTAGTACCCATAAGTCATAAATTACGTAGTGGCGACCAGGTTGAAATTATTACCAGCAATAAGCAAAAACCATCGGAAGATTGGCTGAATATGGTGGTAACAGCCAAAGCTAAAGCCAAAATAAAAGATGCATTAAGAGAAGAAAAAAGAAAAATTGCCGATGAAGGCAAATACACTTTACAGCGTAAGCTGGAAAATATGGGTGCAGCTTACAACAATGCCAATATTGATGAATTGGTGCATTTTTACAAATTACCTTCATCCCTGGATTTGTTGTATAAAATTGCCGTTAAACAAATTGATTTACGTGAGCTGAAAGAATTTCATGTATTAGGTGATAAGTTGGAAGCACCCAAACCCAAAATTATTTTACCTGCTGAAATACCTGCTGAAGCACCACCTCAAAAAACATTCAGTAAAAAAGATAGTGAATTAATCATATTCGGTGAAAGCAGCGATAAAATTATGTACTCATTGGCCAAATGCTGTAACCCCATACCCGGCGATGATGTATTTGGTTTTGTTAGTACTGGAAAAGGTTTAATTATACACCGCACCAATTGTCCTAATGCAGCACAATTACTGGCTAATTATGGACACAGAATTGTGAAAACAAAATGGGCAAAAAATAAAGAAATTTCTTTCTTAACCGGTTTAAAAATTGTTGGATTAGATGATGTTGGAGTTATTAACAAAATAACCAATATTATTAGTGGCGATTTACGAATTAATATTGCTGCCTTAACAATTGAATCGGCCGAGGGATTGTTTCAAGGTACCGTAAAAGTATTTGTGCACGATAAAGAAGAATTGGAAGAATTGGTGAGACGTTTAAAACAATTACAAGGCATTCAAAGTATTGATCGTTTTGATACAGAAGATAATCAGTAATATGTGTTAGATTATTTTATAAAAATGGCAACACATTTATGTCAATTTCCATTTTAAGCTGTTGCTTTTAACTAAAGTATAGCACCAACGTTAAAAACGAACAATTGTTAATTGAAATATTTTCATCATTCAACAAGTTTATAAATCATAAAAGCGGATTACAAAAAAATATTTAATTGATGGTATTGTAATAATCATTGCATCCATCGCTTACATTTGCGGCATCCTAAAACTGAAACTATGGTTGATGTAATTCTCGGCTTACAATGGGGCGACGAGGGCAAAGGAAAAATAGTAGATTTCTTTGCACCTAACTACGAAGTAGTAGCCCGTTTCCAAGGCGGTCCCAATGCAGGTCATACCCTATATGTTAACGGTAAAAAAGTGGTTCTGCATCAAATACCATCAGGTATTTTTCACCAAAATTCCATAAACATTATTGGGAATGGTGTAGTGCTTGATCCGGTTATTCTAAAAAAAGAATGCGAAATAGTTGCATCATTTGGTATTGATTATAGAAAGAATTTATTTATATCGCAGCGTACAAATGTTATACTACCTACGCATCGCGCTTTGGATAAAGCCAGTGAATTGCAAAAGGGCGATAGCAAAATTGGTTCAACATTGAAAGGAATTGGTCCGGCATATATGGATAAAACCGGACGTAATGCTATTCGCGTAGGCGATTTATTCCATAAAAATTTTACCAGTCAATACATTAAACTAAGGTTGAAACATCAAAAACTGTTAGATAACTTTAATTTCAATGAAGATATTTCTGCATGGGAAGAAGAATTTTTTGAAGCCGTTGAATTTTTAAAAACTTTAAACATTGTTAACGGCGAATATTTCATTAATGAGCAAATTTCAAAAGGAAAAAAAATATTAGCAGAAGGGGCCCAGGGTAGTATGTTGGATATTGATTTTGGTACCTTCCCATTTGTTACTTCATCTAACACCATTTCAGCAGGCGTATGCACCGGACTTGGTGTTGCTCCCCGACACATTAATGATGTATATGGTGTTACGAAAGCTTATTGTACACGTGTAGGCGGCGGTCCATTCCCAACTGAATTAAATGATGAAAAAGGAGAACTACTGCGTAAAATTGGAAATGAATTTGGCGCAACTACAGGCCGTCCCAGACGTTGCGGGTGGATTGATTTGGTAGCATTACGTTATGCATGTATGATTAATGGCGTTACAAAAGTTGTAATGACGAAGGCCGATGTTTTAGATAATTTTACTGATTTGCAGGCATGTACTTCCTACACAATAAACGGTCAACAAATTGCTGAAGTGCCTTACCAAATGATGCATGCACCTATTGAGCCGGCATATGAACATTTTAAAGGTTGGAACACTAATATTACTCAATTGAAAGAAGCAGCAAGTTTACCAACTAACATGTCTACATACATTGCATTCATAAACCAATTTATAAATGCACCTGTTAAATATGTTTCTAACGGACCAGAACGAGAACAAATTATTACTCTGTAAAAAAATAAAAAAAAAATTTGGTTGATATAAAATTGATTTGAAATTTTACAGCAATTAATCTTATTAGAATATGGCAGCAAGATCTGATAAGGATAAAAAATCCGAACCCAACAAAAAAGTACCTGAAACGGGTAGTAAAAAAGTATCTTCAAAAAAGAAAATTGAAGAAGATGATGATTTTGATGAAGATGATGAAGATGTAAAACCAAAAAAATCTACAGCAGCTTCCTCAAAAAAGAAAAAAAGTGACGAAGATGATGACGATGATTATGAGGATGAAATAGAAGATGATTGGGAAAAACCAGAGGAAGAAGATGACTGGGATCCCGATTTCGACGAATTTGACATCCCCAAATCATCTGGTAAAAAAGTAGGTGGCTCTAAAAAGAAATCATCGAAAGAAGACGATGATGACGACTTTAAAATTGACGAAGATTTTAAAGAGTTTGATTTATTTGATGACAAGGATGATTTTGATGACGATGACGATTTTTAATCGTTCTTCGCCTTTAAACCTGCTGTGAACAGAATAACAAAACATTATCAGGTACAAAAACCTGAATTACTTAAACAACAAATAGTACACTGGCTAAATCAGTTTACTGTTTGTTGTTTTTTTGATAGTAATCACTATCAGCAAAACCTCTCAAATTTTCAACTACTAGCTGCAGCAGGTGTTTTAACAGACACAACAGCATTTACGCAACTAACCCTATTAGATGATTGGTTAGTTGAACATAATGATTGGATTTTTGGGCATTTAAGTTTTTCTCTTAAAAATCAAATATTCTCCTCTCCTAACATCAAATCAAGCCAATTAGCCACAGTACCCTTTCCGGATTTTTATTTTTTTCAGCCGGAAGTTGTTTGCTCGCTTCAAGAAAAAACTTTCACCATACATAGTGCACTAAACCATCCTGATAGTATTTATCATCAGATAACTGAAATAAACTTACATGCCTGTAAACCATCTTTAACAAATATTAGCTTTCAAGCCAATATATCAAAAACAAAATATTATAAAACAGTTGAATTGCTGTTAAATGAAATACAAAAGGGTAATTGTTACGAAATAAATTTTTGTACAGAGTGGATTGCGAAAGAAGCACATATATCACCGGTTGAAACCTATTTGGCACTAAGTGCTCTATCGCCCATGCCTTTCAGTGCTTATTATAAATTAAACAGCATGCATTTAATGTGTGCCAGTCCGGAAAGGTATTTATGTAAACAAACCAACCAGTTATACTCATCACCTATTAAGGGAACCATAGCAAGAAACTTATCAAACCCTGAAAAAGATAAAAAATTGCAACAAACATTGTTACAATCAAAAAAAGAAAGAAGTGAAAACATAATGATTGTTGATTTAGTAAGAAACGATTTAAGCCGAATATGTAAACCCGGTACCGTTAGGGTAACGGAACTATGTGAAATATATAGTTATCCGCAATTGCATCAAATGATTAGTACTATTACCGGTGAATTAAGGCACCACACACCCTTTAGTGAGGTATTAAAAGCTACTTTTCCAATGGGTTCAATGACAGGTGCCCCTAAAGAAAAGGTATTAACACTAACAAAACAATTTGAAAACTTTAATAGAGGATTATATTCAGGAAGTGTGGGTTATTTTACTCCAGAAAAAGACTTTGATTTTAATGTAGTAATTCGAAGTTTACAATACAATGCCGCAAACGCAACACTAAGTTATGCGGTTGGAAGTGGCATAACTGCACAAAGTAAACCGGAACAAGAATATGAAGAATGTTTGCTAAAAGCTACAGCCATGGCCAATCTTTTTATTAAAAATTAGGTTTGGCATTCAACAACATTTGTATGGATTGCTCTAAAATTTGTAGTTTGGCATTTTCAAAAAGTTCTTTTTTAGAAACCGGCAAATACATGGTATAGTTTTTACCTGCTGCTAATTGATTATTGATATTGGGATTAAGCCGATAAAAATAATTAGTTGCTATTTTTAAATAGCTACATATCACCTCTGTATTATAACGACCTTTAATTTCAATGGCACATAAAGTACTGTCATTGGCAATATCAACACGCTGTTGTGTTTGATTAAGATATTGCTGTACTTCTGCAGCTGTTAAAGTTGTAATACCTCCATTCTGCTCAAACAAATAATGCGTAGCAACATATTTTTTAACATGATTACGGGTTTCTTCCGGTAAAAAATATTGCAGTTTCCAAAAATTATTCGAACCTGCTTTTTGTATGGCTTCTTTTACCCTTCCTGCACCTCCATTATAAGCTGCAATTACTAATAACCAATCCCCAAACTCTACATAGAGCTCTTTCAGTAATTTTGAAGCAACAATTGTACTTTTTGTAAAATCTGTTCGTTCATCAATATCTGCATTATTCTTCAAACCAAACCTACTGGCTTCATATGGCATTAATTGCCATGGGCCAACTGCACCGGCCCATGAAACTAAATTAGGCTGTAAATGACTTTCAATAACACTTAAATATTTCAACGCAATGGGTAGTCCGTTATCCCTTAAAATTCTATCGTACAAATTAAAATAAGGTTTAGCCCAAAATTTCATTTGCAACAATTCATTGCCTTGTTTAGCTACATATTGTTGATAGAATGAAGCCATTTGTGTGGGCAAGGGAATAGGAATATTGTTATTCAGTAGGCCATTAGAAGCAAGTTCTATTTGAAAGGCCAGTGTGGGAGCTATGGCAGTATCCACTGCAGGCGTTTTTGCAACACAAATAGAGGATAAGAAAATGCAAAAAGTAATAAACAGTAAGCGGGTAACAGTAAAAATGTGTAATACTGGTTTAAACATATTGACTTGTTTAATACCGATTGTAAAAATATTGACAACTACTTAGCGTTTAACAACTGTTGACTAAATGCCAATAAATCAGCTTCTTTAAATTGAGGAGCCATTAATTGAATTCCAAACGGTAGTCCATTGCTGTGCTTAAATAAGGGCAAGGAAATACCGGGGATACCCACCAAATTAGCATATACGGTATAAATATCGGCCAAATACATTTCAACGGGATTCGTTCTTTTTTCGCTCAAGTTAAATGCTGTGGTAGGAACAGTGGGTGATAAGATGAACTGGTATTGCTCAAAAATGGCATCATTTTGTTCTACCAATAATCTTCTTACTTGCTGTGCTTTTGAGAAAAACGCATCATAGTAACCGGCACTTAAAACAAAACTTCCCAATAAAATACGTCTTTTAACCTCTTTACCAAAGCCTTGTGTACGCGATTTTTTATATAAAGCAGTTAAATCATCATTTTCATTTAAAGCAGCACGAAAACCATATTTAACGCCGTCATAACGAGATAAGTTACTGGAAGCTTCTGCAGTAGTTAATACGTAATAAGTAGGAACAATGTATTGCAGTAAAGGGAATTGAACTGCTTCAACTATATAACCTTTTTGACGAAGTTGCCCCACATATTCCTGAAATGCTTTTTTTATTTCTACATCTAACCCATCGTGTTCAAAAACTTCTTTAAAATAGGCTATTTTAAAGGGTTTATAGGGTGTGTGATGTAATAATTGGCTGTAAGCGGGAACAGATGTACTTGAAACAGTGCTATCAAAATTATCGGCCCCGGCAATTATTTCTAACACAAGGGCAGTATCGGAAACATTGTGGGAAAAAATGCCTATCTGATCGAAAGAGGATGCATAAGCAATTAATCCATGTCTTGAAATACGCCCGTAAGTGGGTTTAAATCCAACTATTCCGCACCAATCTGCAGGTTGTCGTACAGAACCACCTGTATCACTCCCCAGGCTTACCATACACATATTGGCTTGTACAGCCACTGCAGAACCACCGGAAGATCCACCGGGTACCTTACTAACATCCGCTGCGTTACGAACGGGCCCATAAGCTGAATTTTCATTGGTGCTACCCATTGCAAATTCATCGCAATTATTGCGACCAATAATAATTGCACCCGCATCCAGCAATCGTTGAACTGCTGTTGCTGAGAACAAAGAGATAAATGAATTTAAAATACGGGAACTGGCTGTAATTGCATGATTTTCATAACAAATCACATCTTTAATAGCAACAACTACACCGTGCAGCGGTGATAAAGTTTTTCCGGACTTACGTTCAGCATCTAAAGAAGAAGCACGTTGCAGTGCCTCTTCTTCAAAAACTTCAATAAATGCATTCAGCGAAGCATGTTTACCAATATTTTGCAAATAATAACGAACAGCATCCACACAAGTAGTAGTGCCATTCAATAAATCATTGTGGTATTGAGCAATAGTGGAAAATGTAAACAAAACCCTTGCAAAAATGAAAATGGTGAATAATTACTTGGTAGCGGTTTCTGAGTCTTTTTCTTTCATTCCTTCTTGTAACTCTCTTTTAACGTTGTCTTTTGCATCGTTAAACTCACGAATACCTCTACCCAAACCACGCATAAACTCAGGTATTTTCTTACCACCAAATAATACCAGGATTGCAATTAAAATGATAATCAGTTCGGGCATTCCTAAATTTGCCATAAAAATTTAATTTAAGAGGGTAAAGTTAGTACAAAATTTTGTACTAAAAATTTAGTTATGAATTAAGTTTGATTAAGACGGCATAAAAAAGCGGAAGTTTAACAACTTCCGCCTCAATTTTATTGCTAAAATATTAAAAACGTTTTTCTTTAATACGGGCACTTTTACCGCTACGCTCTCTTAAATAGTACAATTTAGCTCTGCGTACTTTACCTTTCTTGTTCAAAACAATTGAATCAATATTAGGTGAATAGAAGGGAAATAATCTTTCAACACCCACACCATCTGAAATTTTACGAACGGTGAAAGTTGCAGTAGCACCAGTACCCTGCAATTTTAACACATCGCCCCTAAAACTTTGGATACGTTCTTTACCTCCTTCAATAATTTTATAGTTTACGGTAATGTTATCTCCGCTTTTAAACTTCGGATATTCTTTTTTGGCAATTAACTGCTCATGTATAAATTGAACTGCTTCGCTCATAACTTTTATTTTTGCGGACGGCAAAGGTAACAGAAAATTTTAAATTCCAACCAGAATTTTTAAATTATTTATCTGGCAACATTAATTGCGCGTTTTTCGCGGATTACCGTTACCTTAATTTGGCCCGGATAAGTCATTTCGGTTTGAATTTTTTGGGCAATTTCAAAACTCAACTTATCGCTTTCAGTATCGGTAACTTTATCGGCCTCCACAATTACACGTAATTCTCTTCCGGCTTGAATGGCATATGCCTTTTCTACCCCGGGATAGGCTTGGGCCAGATTTTCAAGATCTTTAATACGCTGAATATACTGTTGCATCATTTCGCGGCGAGCACCGGGACGAGCACCGCTAATGGCATCACAAGCTTGTATAATAGGAGAAATTACGTACAGCATTTCCATTTCATCGTGGTGAGCTCCAATGGCATTCACCACAGCCGGATTTTCACCATATTTTTCAGCTAGTTTAGCTCCTAATAAAGCGTGGCTTAATTCAGTTTCTTCATCCGGCACTTTTCCTATATCGTGCAATAAACCGGCACGTTTAGCCAATTTAGGGTTTAAGCCCAATTCACTGGCCATAATGGCACACAAATTAGCTGTTTCGCGGCTATGCATTAACAGGTTTTGGCCATAAGAAGAACGGAAACGCATTTTTCCTACAATTCTTACTAATTCCTTATGCAAGCCATGTATACCCAATTCTATTACCGTTCTTTCGCCAATTTCAATAATTTGTTCTTCCAATTGTCGACGGGTTTTTTCTACTACCTCTTCAATGCGCGCCGGATGAATACGCCCATCGGCAATTAAACGCTGTAAACTTAAACGGGCAATTTCCCTGCGTAAAGGATCGTACGATGAAAGTACAATAGCTTCGGGGGTATCATCAACAATCAAATCAACACCGGTAGCGGCTTCAATAGCGCGAATATTTCTTCCTTCGCGACCAATAATCTGACCTTTTATTTCATCAGATTCTAGATTGAATACAGATACTGTATTTTCAATGGTTTGTTCAGCTGCGGTACGTTGAATGGATTGAATAATAATTTTTCGTGCTTCTTTATTCGCTTTCACACGGGCATCTTCAATAATTTCTTGTTGTAATGCCAAAGCCTGGGTTTGTGCTTCTGACTTTAACGATTCAATTAGTTGTGCTTTAGCTTCTTCAGCAGTTAATGCAGCAATTTTTTCTAACCGTCTAATGTGCTCTTCTTGGTGTTTCTCTAATTCTGTACGCTTTTGGTTTACTACCTCAATTTGGCGATTTAGATTGGCCTTAATTACCTCATTTTCCTTCAACTGCTTATCTATAGCTTGTTCTTTTTGATTGATTGTAATTTCTTTTTGCTTAATACGCGCTTCAGCCTCACCTAATTTACGGTTACGCTCTAAAACATCTTTATCGTATTCTGACTTTAATTGAACGTATTTTTCTTTGGCTTCTAATAATTTTTCTTTTTTAATATTTTCAGCCTTTAATTCGGCTTCTTTAATAATGGTTTGTGCCTGAAAATTAGCTTCTTCAATTTTGCTTTGGGTATTTTTTGAAAATATTAGCTTACCCGCAAAAATGCCTGCAATTAAAGCCAGTATACCAATTATGATGTATATAATTGTTTGATCCATTGTGGTTGCTATTTTTAAAATTAAACGCTTTCATTTTACTTCCTCCAACTATCTGTTAAGATAATTATTATGAAGTTAATTTGCGAAGATATATAATTTATGTGAGTGTTGATGCCCCTTTTACACGCTTTCTTTGAAATGCAGTGCTTTATTAAGATTGTGTTTGATTTAAGAACCCATCTATCAATGTTTCTAATTGCTGCAACGATTGGGTAATGGTTTGTTCTTCGGCAACAGGTAATGGTGATTTGGTTTGTTCGGTAGCCAGCCATAATAAAACCATGGCTATATAATCTTGCATGTCTTTACCAGCAAAAACCTGTTTATATTCTTTAATTTTATCATTTATAATTTTGACCGTTTTTCGCAAAACAGCCTCATCTTCTGGTTTTATTTTAATGCGATAATTTCTATCGGCAATAATAACATTAACCGTAATTAACTTTTCCATTTAGGCAGATTTTAATACCCCTAGCCAATGTTCAATTTCTTTTAAATATTTGTTGATGCTTTCTTGAAACTCCGCTTTATCAGATTCATTCCATGTGTTTACACCAATTTGCAATGCTGTTTTTGTTTGTTGCAATGCTTCAATTTTGGCCAATAATTGTTCTTTTTCAGCATTGGCAACTTGTATTTCCTTTTGCAATTGCTCATTTTCACGGGTTAATTTTTGGGTGTACAGCCACAACTCTTGTATTTTTTGTTGTAACCTGTTTATTTGTTCATTAACCTGTTGCATAAAAGTTATTTTCTAATTAAAGCTTGTGCCTCCTGTTCAAAAGCCTGCATTAGTGTTTGCATCATAGCATCTATTTGCTTATCAGTTAATGTTTTTTCTTCATCTAAAAATGTGAAGTTAATAGCAACTGATTTTTTATTATTACCAAGCCTTTCATTTTCAAATACATCAAAAACATGCATATGCTTCAACTTACTTAGCTTAAGTTTTTGCACAATATTTTCAAGCATTTGATAGTTGGTGTTTTTAGGAACTACCAATGCTAAATCGCGTTGAACAGCAGGAAATTTAGGAACTTCTTTATAAGTAATACTCAAATTGGCATTTGATTGTAACAGCATATTAAAATCAAAATCAATAAAACATACTGGTTGCTTAATGTCAAATTTTGCTGTTATTTCATGGGATACCACTTCAACAGTACCCAATTGTTTTTTTCCTAAACAAATTTTTAGGGCTAGTGGATTGCTGGCATCTTGTTTCCATTGCAATTCAGTAATACCACACCACTTTAATATTGCTGCAGCAATGCCTTTTGCTTCATAAAAGTCAGCAGGCTGATTTTTATGTTGCCAGTTATCATCGCTTATTTTACCGGTTAGGTATAATGACAAATGCTCTGTTTCCACATACTTTCCAACCTCATTGCTGAAATAAGTTTTGCCAAACTCAAACAATCGCAACTTATTATTTTTTCTATTTAGGTTGTAAGCAATAATTTCTAATCCAGTTTCCAACATGGAAGGACGCAATACATTTAAATCGGCGCTTAAGCTGTTTAACATGGCAACTGTATGTTGCAAAGTTTTTTCAGAATAATATTGACTATTAGTAATAGAATTAGTTACAATTTCATGATACCCCTGCCCTGCCAAATAATTGGCCAACTTCTGTTGTAATTGATGTTTGTAGCCAAGTGTTTCTGTTGCAGGAGAAATGGTTATAATTGCCGGAATATCAATATTATCCAATCCATCAATACGCAATATTTCTTCAACTACATCAGCAGGCAAAGTAATATCGGGTTTATTAAAAGGCACAGATAACCTTATTTCATCAATACCTTCTTTTAATACTTCAAAACCTAAAGCAGTTAGTATTCTTTTAATCGTATCCGGATGATAATTCTTACCACTTAGTTTTTTTAGATAGTGATATTTAAGTGCAATCTCAGTTTTAGTAAGCGGGTTGGGGTATACATCTACTATATCTGAACTAATAGTACCACCTGCAACTTCCTTAATAAGTAAGGCAGCCCTTTTTAATACCTGTACAGTACTAGAAATATCCACTCCTTTTTCAAAACGGGTAGCAGCTTCAGTCCGTAATTGATGTGCAACCGATGTTTTGCGAATGTAAGTAGCATTAAAACAAGCACTTTCTAAAAAAACATTGGTAGTTGCTTCAGTAACACCACTTTCAGCACCACCAAAAACACCGGCTATACACATGGGCTCACCCGCACCGTTGCAAATCATTAAATCATTCGCCAGTAGCTTTCTTTCTTTTCCATCTAAAGAAATAAAAGGTGTTTGAGCAGGTAAGGTTTTAACAATAACAGTTTGGTTTTTAATTGCATTTACATCAAAAGCATGCAAAGGCTGCCCTGTTTCGTGTAAAATAAAATTAGTAACATCCACTACATTGTTAATGGAACGAATGCCAATTGCTTGTAAGCTGTTTTTCAGCCAACTGGGCGATGGGCCAACTTTTACTTCACTAATAGTTATGCCACTATAACGTAGACAAGCTTCTTCGTTTTCAATTACTACATTTATGGGTAGTTCTTTATTATCAACCTTAAATGAGTTTTGATAAGGCAATTTTACTTTTACCTCTTTTTTTTGATGGTGGCTTAAATAGGCACATACATCTTTTGCAACACCCAAATGGCTCATTGCATCCATTCGGTTAGGAGTTAAGCCAATTTCAAAAATTACATCTTGGTAAGTTTCAAATAGAGTAGCGGCAGGAGTACCTGGTTTTGCATCAGTTGTTAAAACAATGATACCGGCATGGCTGCTACCAACACCAATTTCATCTTCTGCACATATCATTCCTTGGCTTTCCAAACCCCTTATTTTGGCAACCTTCATAGTAACAGGCGCGCCATTAAATGGATAAATAGTTGCACCCACCGGAGCTACTACCACTTTTTGACCAGCAGCCACATTTTGTGCACCACAAACAATTTGTAAGGGTTGGTCAGCACCAACATTTACCGTGGTTATTTTTAATTTATCGGCATTGGGATGTGGTTCACAGGTAAGCACTTCGCCCACAATTATGCCTGCCAAACCTCCGGGTATAGTTTCAAAAGTTGAAACCTTTTCAACCTCTAAACCAATTGCAGTTAAAATAACAGCTAATTTCTCGGGCTCAATGGCTTTAGGTAAGTATTTGCTAAGCCAGTTATAACTAATGGTCATGTATTCAACAAGTTTGCTATAATAACCGCAAATATACTTGTTGCAATGCCGTAACTGAAATTTTTAAATAAACGCTTCAAGCATCACATTATATCAGCTAATTCATTGTTGCAATAGAATATAGAATAACAGAAAATATTATACAATAAATTAAATTATTATCACAGAGATATTTGCAACTACTATTACAAATAAAACTTCAAAAAAGAAATTTTTAGCCTCAATTTCTTTATGCACATTGAATGTGCATTGTAGGTAAGAAAATTTTGCTTTTTGTGCACAAAGCAAGTAATCGTATAGAATAAGTACGAAATTCGTGTGAATAAGTAGGAAATTTAGGTGCATGAAATGTGGATGAAAAAGATTGAAAATTAAAGTGAAAAAAAGATTTGCAAACAATTTTCAACCATTATATTCGCACCCCTACCCGATGAGGTAACAATTCCTTAACAAAAGCAAATTGTAACTCTTCGAACCAAACATAAACTTTTACTATTTCAAACACACTCCTTTTATGGATATTTCTAATATCAACAGAGATAAAAAAAGAAGAAAAACCACTTCCGATTTAAGCACCATGGTGTTTGGCAAAATACCTCCTCAAGCCCGCGAACTGGAGGAAGCGGTATTGGGCGCCATTATGTTGGAAAAAAGCGCTTTCGATAGTTTAATTGATACCAACTTAAAACCGGAATGTTTTTATGTTGAGGCACACCAAATTATATTCACTGCTATGCAGGATATGCAACAAAGGGGAATACCTATTGACATATTAACAGTTGTGGAAGAATTAAAAAGAAAAGATCAACTGGAGTTTGTTGGTGGACCTTATTACATTACTAAACTAACCAATTCTGTTGTAAGCACTGCACACATTGATGCACATGCCAGAATTATTCTTCAAAAATTTATTCAGCGCGAATTAATAAGAATTAGTGGTGAAATTATTGGTGATGCTTATGAAGATAGTACTGATGTGTTTGATTTGTTGGATGACAGTGAAACCAAAATGTTTAACATTACCAACAATTATTTAAAAAAGAATTTTGAAGACATTGGTAATGTGTTGGCGAAAACTATTAATAGAATTGACGAATTAAGAACACGAAAGGAAGATATTTCAGGTGTTCCAAGCGGATTTCATTCTCTAGATAGAATTACTTACGGATGGCAAAATACCGACTTGATTATTTTAGCAGCCCGTCCCTCAGTGGGTAAAACAGCTTTCGCCTTGAACCTTGCTCGTAATGCTGCACTAAACCCTATTAAGCCGGTTGGGGTAGGTTTCTTTAGCTTGGAAATGAGTGCATCACAACTAGTACAACGTATATTAAGTGCCGAAAGTGAAATCCCGATTGAAAAAATTTCTCGCGGAAAATTGGAAGATTATGAATACCAACAATTACATACAAAAGGTATTAAACGCTTAGAAAAAGCTCCTTTATTTATTGATGATACGGCCGCACTGAACATTTTTGAATTTAGAGCCAAGGCACGTAGGCTTGTAAATAAACATAATGTTGGATTAATTATTATTGATTATTTGCAATTAATGAGTGGAACCGGTGATAGAAATGGTAATAGGGAACAGGAAATTAGTACCATTTCCAGAAACCTTAAGGCTTTAGCCAAAGAGTTAGGAATACCCATTATTGCACTATCCCAATTAAGTCGTGCGGTTGAAACAAGAAAAGAAAGTAAAATGCCACAACTTAGCGACTTAAGAGAATCAGGTGCTATTGAACAAGATGCGGATATGGTAATGTTTATTTACCGACCTGAGTACTATGAAATTGGCGCCAATGAAATGGGTGAAAGCACAAAAGGAGAAACACATATTCGAATTGCTAAACATAGAAACGGTGCTTTGGAAACCATTAAACTTAAAGCACACTTAGAAATACAAAAGTTTGAAGAAGTACCCGATTCTGAATTTCAACAAAGCAACTGGAAACAGTTAAGACCGGGAACTGTACCGGGAAATAGTAATGAAGATGGAGGCAAATTATACATTCAAAAAGGTAGTAAAATGAATGGTGGAGATTTTGATGAAGGTTTTGAAGAACCACCATTTTAAAGCTCATTCCTATTTACAAAATATAGAATAAAAAAAGAGGCATTTTATTGAAATATGCCTCTTTTCTTTTTTGTATAAATAACAAATACAATTAATTACTTCCATGGAGCCAGGTAACCTATTGTAAAACCAAATACACTATTGGCAAAACGTGTACTACCGGTGGGGTAAATGTTTGCAAAACCATTACTCAAAGTAACTTTAAATTCAAAATTATTGTGTGCTACCCCAACTAATACATTATACCCAAAATCAAGTGGTTTAACATAAGTAATGCCTGCCGTATAATAAGGATTATTAGAGAATTTAACTTTATTATCAAGAGGAGTTACATTACCTGAAATTTCTTCATCGGAGCCCTTTTCAGTACCTGATAATCCAACAGCGCCATACAAACCTGCCCCAACAATAGCTTTCCAGTTTTTATGGAAAGGGATATTATATTCTATGTTTAAGGGAATCTGTATATAATTCAATTTAGAAACAGTACTGGCACCGGTTGTAGCAAAAATGGTCTTATCTTTTTGTCCACCCTTTTGAAAATAAATTAAACCTGAACTAAGAGAAAAACGCTTATTTAAAGTTTGTTCACCAACTAAACCGACTTGAAAAGTAGATATACGGGAAAGATTAAAATACTGTACATCACTTCCTTTATCAATAAATCCACTGCTATTATAGCCTGCTTGCAATCCTAACTTTAATTGTGCAAATGATGCGGTTGTACATAGGCAAAAGATAACGATCAGTAACTTCCTCATAAATATTTGTTTAATTATAGAGTGCAAAAAAACACTAAAGGCTGCTAAGTTATGCGTAAAAAAATGTTAACAGTTGTCTGTTTTTCTAAATATTTTAAATAATCGGTGAAACACCTAAGTACATGAGAAGAGTAAAAACGAATACCCATAAGCCTTTTCATACTATGTACAATTAAAAAAATCATTGTTTCATATTATTGTTAACATGGCAAATAACTTTTATTTTTATCGAAATTTAATTTTTCATTACCCTTGTAATTATGGATTTACCCTATTTTTTTGAACAAAAATTACCACAGTTAAATCAAGCATTCTGTTTAAGTAGTACCACCCATAAGCACTGTGCACAGGTACTAAGAATGAAGGCTGGAGAAAAAATTTTACTTACAAACGGACAAGGCCTATTAGCAACTGCAATTATAACCGATACGAATAAAAAAAATACTTATGCAAATATAACTAACATACTACACCAGCCACAATACTCCAAAAAAGTAAGCATTGGTTTATCACTATTAAAAAACACCAATCGTTTTGAATGGTTTTTAGAAAAAGTTACAGAACTGGGTATTCATGAAATAATTCCACTTATAACAACCCGAACAGAAAAGCAACATTTTAGAAATGAAAGAATGGAACAAATTGTTATTGCAGCTATGTTACAAAGTAAACAATGCTGGCTGCCCATTTTACACAACCCAACAGCTTTTAAAAATATTGTTGAGCACCAAAAAACTTGTAAACTAATAGCCCATTGTTTAGAAGGCAAAAAAAAAACCATTCAAACTTTTAGTAACGAAGAAGAAATATTGATTTTAATTGGACCGGAAGGCGATTTTACGGCAGAAGAAATTAACCTTGCCATTCAACATCAATTTATTCCCGTTAGTTTAGGCAATACGCGCTTAAGAACAGAAACTGCAGGAATTGTTGCAGCAACATTATCCATTTTGAATTAATAGTAATATGATTACACATATAAATTCAAATAAACCTCATACAAAAAGTTGGATTATAAATCCAAAAAAAATAACAGAATTATTTAATAAAAAACTGAACTTACCATTGCATTTAAAATGGTTTTCCTTTCATGCAATATATATCGCGTTGATTATTTGTTTTACAAGTTTAACCACTTCGTGTAACAATACGAAAATAAAAGAAATTTCTCGTGACACTTCAATAACATCTATCACTTCATTTAATAATTTATTTTTTGATAGTGCACAACTTCAAAGCTTTTTAAATAACCAACCCAATTTTAAAAAATTCGCTTCACAGTATAGCGACTTTTATAAACAACGTAATTATGAGTATGCATGGTTTGATAGCACGGGTATTACAGAACAGGCTGCCAACTTAATGAACCTGCTGAATAATAGCATTGCACATTTGCAAGACAGTAGTTTATTTAACCAACAACTAAATGAAAACTATCAGAAGATAATACAAAGCAAAAATCATATTACCAAGCAAACCATATTACTAACTGAGCTATTGTTGACAGGTGAATTTTTTACCTATGCAGCACAAAATTATTCAGGAAGCGATATAGACGCGGCTTCGTTAGGATGGTTCATTCCAAGAAAGAAGGTAAACTTAACTGCTTTGCTTGATTCAACTATTAAATACAAAAATGCTGGTCCTTACATACCATTGAACAATCAATATAATTTACTGGAAGATTATTTGGAAAAGTATATTAAGTTACAGAAAACTTACCCCACAGATACTATTCCTTACCCAAAGCAATTGTTGAAATTAAAAGCTGAATCCCCCATTATTACTGACATAAAAAACCGCCTTAATTTGTTAGGTGATATGACAGTCAATGATTCAACTGAAATGTTTGACAGTACGTTATATGCAGGTGTAAAACATTTTCAAAAAAGAATGGGTTTACTGGAAGATGGCGTAATTGGCAAAAACCTTATTGAACAACTTAATGTTCCCATTGCAGAACGCATTAAACAAATACTTATTAACCTGGAACGCATTAGATGGATGCCCGCAGAAACTGATAGTAATTATGTTTTAGTAAATATTCCCGAATATAAGCTTCATGTCTTTGCGAATGGAAAAGAATTGTTTAACATGAATGTGATTGTAGGCAAAACCACCAACAATACTGTTATTTTCAATGGGAAACTGAAGTATATTGTTTTTAGTCCATATTGGAATGTACCCCCGAGTATAGTGCAGAAAGAAATTTTACCAGGCATAAAAAAAGATCCGAATTATTTAGCAAAAAACAACATGGAAATTACCGGCACAAGCAACGGATTGCCTGTTGTTCGCCAACGACCCGGACCCAAAAATTCATTAGGTTTAGTAAAATTTTTATTCCCTAATAATTTTGATATTTATTTACACGACACTCCTAATCATGAGCTTTTTGATGCTACCAACCGTACTTTCAGCCATGGATGTATTCGCATTAGTAACCCCAAAAAATTTGCGCAGTATTTATTAAGTGCAGACACTGCAACTATTTACACTAGTAAAGTAATAGATAGTTTAATGCATTTGCCAAAAGAAAAATGGGTAACGCTTAATACCCCAATCAATGTTTACATTGTTTATTTTACGGCATGGGTTGATGCCAATGGCCAATTAAACTTTAGAAAAGACATTTACAGGCATGATGCCAAAATGAAAGAAAAGCTTTTTACCAAAGAAGAAAAACCCAATTTTTAAACAAAGCAAAGCGGTTTAAATTCATTATTTGAAAGCAAAAAGTAGGTAGTTAATAATAAATTAATGGTTTTTGAATATAAAAAACCGTAATTTCAAAAAACCTATTTTTTATGCACTGGAGAAAATTTAATGGCGAAAACATTCAATTGCCCATTAAAAAAGCAGTTGAAGAAGCCATAAAAAAAGAAAGGGCCCATGGAACTAAATTAAAAGTTTGCATTGGTACGGATAGCCAGGTAAAAGGAGCCGACACTGAATTTGCTACAGTAATTGTTTTTTTACGCGAACACAATGGCGGCTTCATGTACATTCATAACGAAAAGACCAAGCAAAAATTTCACATTAAAGAACGTATGCTACTAGAGGTTGCAAAAAGCATAGAAGTAGCCTATGAATTATGCGATTTATTTATTGCTTGGGATGTTGAAATGGAAGTACATGCTGATATTAACACTAACCCCGGCTTTAAAAGTAATGATGCATTAAAAGAAGCAATGGGCTACATATTGGGTATGGGGTTTGCCTTTAAAGCGAAACCCGAGGCATTTGCCAGCAGTTGTTGTGCAGATAAAGTAGTGAATTAAATAAAAGGAATCCTATTAAAACCTTTTCGGCAGCTTAAACAAAGTTGCAATGGCTTTTTTGCCCCTACTTCATAAATTTAGCTCACCCAATCATATCATTCTCCGCTACTCGTAAATTATTTTGTTCAAAAAAATCTAACAACTCTTCCCTACCAGTTTTTTGTTCCGAACTTGTAATAAACACTTGAGGTAAAAATTGCCAGGTAGCTTTTAATGCATCGAGAAATAACTGTACATGTTTTTGAACAACTGCAGGCTTCTCTTTATCTGCTTTTGTAAACACTAAACTAAAAGGCACTTCCCATTTATCTAAATCGTTTACAAATGCTAAATCATTTTTTTGAGGAGTATGGCGACTATCAATTAAAACCATCACCTGCACTAAGTTAGAACGTTTGCGCAAATAATTTTCAATCATTTGCTCCCATCTTCTTCTATCGGTTTGTGAACGTTTAGCGTACCCATATCCAGGCAAATCAACCAAATACCATTGTTGTTTTTGCTTTTTAGCGTTGCTACTTTCTATTAAGAAATGATTGATAAGTTGTGTTTTCCCTGGTGTTGATGAAGTTTTAGCTAAATTTTTTTGCCCTGTAAGCATATTAATAAGCGACGACTTACCTACGTTACTTCTACCAATAAAAGCATACTCCGGTTTATTGGCAGTTGGACATTTATCAAACGATGGAGATGATAATAAAAACTTAGCAGTATGTATAACCATGCTGCAAAATACAATAAAAAAAGGCCAACAATGCAAATCATTGGCCTTACCTATTGTAAATGTCTTAAAATTTATTTCTTACGCTTGGGCATTATTAAGCTATCTGCCGGATAGCGCGCTTTAATAGAATCGCGAACAGCATCAAACCAATTATACAAAGTATCCTTCTCTGCATCAGTTAATATGGCATCACGATGGATTAATGTATAAGATTCTAAAGGCATTTCACCTTCTTTAATTTGTTCTTTACAATCATCCATTCGCTTGTACTGTTTAGCAACCCGCATGGAAGTAAAATCACTAAAATTCAAATGTCTTTTCCCTGAACGAACATGATCATCTAAAAACCATGCAACAGGCTGTATTTTGTTGTACCAAGGGTAACGGGTGTTGTTAGAATGACAATCGTAGCAGGCTTTTGCAAGAATGCTTTCAACATTGGCCGAAACCGGGTAATGTAATTTAATGTCAGTAGCCAAAGTTGTTGTTGACTGGTTTTTAGCTGGCCGAATAAATTGAATAATGATAAAAATAGCTATTATAACCAGCAAAAAACGTAGAATGATTTTTTTTACGCTCATATATTAATTGTTGCTTTAAACAAGTTTATAAAACAATGCTGCACATTTTTCAGTGCAGCATTATAAAAAACAATATAAAAGTAATGTTCTTTACGAATCAATCAAAATATTCCCAGTCATTTCTTTAGGTATGGGTAATTGCATCATTTTTAAAATGGTAGGAGCAATATCGCCCAACTTTCCCGGATGCACAACACCATGCCAATGATTGTCGATAATAAATAAAGGAACTAGGTTTAATGAATGTTGTGTATTGGGAGTTCCATCTTCATTAATCATGTTGTCTGCATTACCATGATCAGCGGTAAGAAATATAACATAATCTTGCTTCAAAGCAGCTTCTACCACTCGTTTAACACAAGCATCAACAGTTTCAACAGCTTTTATTACTGCTGAAAATACGCCGGTATGTCCAACCATATCTGCATTAGCAAAATTTAAACAAATAAAATCGGCATATCCTCTTTCAATTTCCGGAATAAGTTTATCAGTTATTTCAACTGCACTCATTTCAGGTTTTAAATCGTAAGTGGCCACTTTAGGTGAAGGCACCATAATCCGCGATTCTCCTTCAAAAGGCACTTCTCTTCCACCACTAAAGAAGAATGTAACGTGCGGATATTTTTCTGTTTCGGCAATTCTAATTTGCTTTTTCCCTGCAGCAGCCAAAACCTCACCCAACGTGTTGTTTAAATTATCATTTTCAAAAATAACATGCACGTTGCGAAATGTTTTATCATACTCCGTCATGGTAGTATAATCAATTTGCAAAGTATGCATGTTAAAATCAGGATGATTGTTTTGCGTTAATACATCGGTTATTTCACGACACCTATCTGTTCTAAAATTGAAACAAATTGCCACATCACCATCTTTAATGGTGGCAACAGGTGCATTATTCTCCATAATTACCGTAGGTTTTATAAACTCATCGGTAACATCGGCTGCATAGGAATGTTGAATTGCTTGCTCGGCAGAGGAAGCAGTATTTCCCTTTCCATTCACCAAAGCGTCATAAGCCAATTGCACTCTTTCCCAACGTTTATCACGGTCCATTGCATAATACCTTCCACTAACCGATGCAATTTTACCTACACTAGTTGTTAAAAAATGTTGTAAATCTTTTATAAAACCAAGCCCACTTTTAGGGTCACAATCTCTGCCATCTGTAAAAGCATGAATATAAACTTCATTTAATCCATTTTCTTTACAAACAGAACAAATAGCTTTTAGGTGATTGATGTGGCTGTGTACGCCTCCATCACTTACCAAGCCCAATAAATGCAAAGGTTTTTGGTTAGTTTTTGCTTTTTGAATTGCAGCTAATAACACTTCATTTTTTGCAAATGAACCATCGCGAATGGCCACATTAATCCGTTGCAATTCTTGATATACAATTCTACCGGCCCCTAAGTTTAAATGCCCCACTTCACTGTTACCCATTTGGCCATCGGGCAAACCTACTGCCTCACCACAAGTTACTAAGGTTGTATTGGGATATTTATTGAAAAGGGAGGATACAAATGGCACATTGGCCTGCTGAATGGCATCAACCTGTTTATTCTTACCAAGTCCCCATCCATCCATGATAATTAGTATTGCTTTCTTGCTCATACATCAAAGGTAGTTAATTTGTTATTTCAGGCATGTAACCCTAACTTTAACTTTCGTTAAACATTTTATTTGGCATGTTTTTAGTGCATTTTAATTTTAAATTTTATTGTATGAAACATCTTTTATTAATACTTGGCCTCGGAATTGGATTAATGTCATTTACATACCAAAGTGATGTTCCTGAAATTATTAATGCCCTAAAAAGTGCGAATGCAGAAGCAGTATCAGGTTATTTTGACAGTTATTTAGATTTAACCTTACCCGGCAAAGAGGAAGTAAAAAACATTGGTAAAAATCAGGCAGGTATTGCCTTAAAACAATTTTTTAGCGATGCCGGTGTGCACAGTTTTGATTTAACCTCTCAACGTGAAGCCGGAACTACTATGTATATGGCAGGAAAATTAAATGGAAGAAGCCGTTCTTACAATGTAACCTTATTGTTACGCAATAAAGAGGGACGACACCAAATTATTTCCATTCGAATTAATTAGTGAATAACCAACAACATTATTACAGAGCCCTCAAAAATTTTTGAGGGCTTTTTTATGAAACCACTTAATTTGCCTGCATGATACATTTTGAAGAACAATTGAATCATTTAATCAACGAAGCCTTACATGAAGATATTGGCAGCGGTGATTACTCAACCCTTGCTTGCATTCCCGAACAGGCAATGGGTACAGCCGTTTTAAAAATTAAAGATGAAGGAATTTTAGCCGGTGTTGCTATAGCGCAGCACATTTTTAAACTGGTTGAGCCTAGTGTTTCTTTTAAAATTTATAAAAATGATGGTGAGGCAATGTTGCCCGGCGATATTGCTTTTGAAGTAAATGCACATATTCATACCATTTTAAAATGTGAAAGATTGGTATTGAATTGTATGCAACGAATGAGTGGCATTGCTACATTAACCCATAGTTTTGTTGAAAGAATTAAACCTTATCATACGCAATTATTAGATACTAGAAAAACTACTCCAAATTTTCGTTTATTAGAGAAAGAGGCAGTTAGAATTGGCGGCGGAACAAACCATCGATTTGGCTTGTTTGATATGATTATGCTAAAAGATAATCACATTGATTATGCCGGCGGTATTGAAAAAGCTATAGCATTAGCTTGGGAATATGTTCAAAAAAATGAACTGAATTTAAAAATTGAAGTTGAAGCCCGTACTTTGAATGATGTAACAAAAATTTGCAAGGTTGCTAAAGGAAAAGTATTTAGAATATTACTCGACAATTTTACACCTGCAGAAATTTCGGAAGCATTAAATATTATTCAACGCCAATTTGAAACAGAAGCGAGTGGGGGCATTAATTTAAATAATATATTTAGTTATGCCGAAACAGGTGTAGATTATGTTAGTGTTGGCGGCCTTATTCACCAGGCAAAAAGTGTAGATTTAAGTTTAAAAGCAAAATTACTATGAGTAAAAAAAACAAACCTGACGCAAGGGGATTTGTGTATAGTACCAACCCTGACTTTAGTTTTGAACATGAACAGGAAATGCAGGAAACCTTACCCCCTGCCAAGCAAAAACTGACTATACATTTAGATACCAAACATAGAGGCGGTAAAACCGTATCAATAGTAAAAGGGTTTGTAGGTACTGAAGAAGATGTAGATACTTTAGGCAAAAAATTAAAACAATTTTGTGGTACAGGTGGCAGTGCTAAAGATGGAGAAATAATTATACAGGGCGACCAACGTGATAAAATTTTACAATGGTTACAAAAAAATGAGTATCAATTAGCAAAAAAATCCGGCGCATGATATTGAATGCAACTTCTGCGGCTTATTATTTTTATGGCTTTCTTTTTGCCATTGCCTTCTTTGTTTTGTTTTACGGCATTGTAGTATTGTACAAAGCAGTTGCCCAAAAACAGGAAGAAGGAATAAGAAAGGCAAAACTATTAATGTTGTTAGCTGTTATTAGCATGATTTGTATAACCATTGTTTCATACTTTCTAACAGGCAACATACCGGTATATTAGTTTCTTCAATAAGGCTATAAATCTAAATCAAGCTTCAATTGCTCACGAAACGTTTTTAATAAAGGATATTTTTCAGCCATTTTTTCAAATCGTTGTACACTCGTTAATACTTGTTGCATGGGCAATAATTCATCATTGTCGTTGTGTTCTACTACTATCGTAAAACGAATGCCTCTGTTATTAAAAGCCTGTTGAATATAATCGGCTAAATGCATTTTTTCCTGCTCAATAAATTTTTGTTGCGTTATGGCCTGAACAGTTACAGTAAAGTTTAATTCGTCCACTACGGCCAATTTAGCCATACGCAAAGTACCCGCCGTTGATGGCTTACTACCTTCTTGTTCTAATTTTTCGCAATATTGATTCCAGTAATGGGTAAGCTTTTCTATGTTTAATGCTTCTGCATCAGTTACCTCCAATACATTAAACTTTTCGTTCACTTTCGCTTTTAAAACGTCTAATAAACTTTTTTTTGCATTGCCTGAGGTTGTATCAGTTTTAGTAATTGTTTTAGTAGCGACTGTTATTGGTTTTACCGGTTCATGAACTACCGGTGCAATTGATGATAATACTACTTCTTTGTTTAAAGCCGGTGATGGCTGCTTTTTTACCGCATCATCTATCACCAATTTAGCTTGTGGCTGAGTTGATTGCGTAGCTACAATATATTGAGGTATGGGCTTTTGTTGAATAGCAATGGGCCTATCCGTTAACTTTTTTTTTACCAAATTACCCTGTTCGGCTGAAAGTTGAATGGCCTGTTTTAAAAAACTTAATTTAATTAAACACATTTCAACATGCAAGCGCTTGTTACGCGCCATTTTGAAATGCATTTCAGTTTCATTCAAAATATTTAATGCACTAATTAAATAAGAAGCGTCTGTTTTTTGTGCTGTACTGATGTATAATGGTTGCTTTCCCTCTAACACATCTAACAACACGGCAGCTCGCTCATCTTTACAAACCAATAAATTTCTAATGAATGTGGCAAAACCATTCAATACCAAATCACCTTCAAACCCTTTCTGATTTATTTCTTCATACAGCAACATGGCACCAGCCATATCCTGATTGTACAATGTTTCTAACAACTTAAAATAGTAATCATCATCTAATATATTCAAATGCTCAACTGTATTTTGATAGGTAAGCTCGCCATTGGTAAAGCTTACAATTTTATCTAAAATACTGAGTGCATCACGCATACAACCTTCACTTTTTTGAGCAATAAGTTGAAGCGCAGTTTTTTCGGCCTTTACCTGTTCTTTTTCAACTATTTCTTCTAAGTGTTCAACGGTATCTTGGATAGTAATTCGCTTAAAATCGAATATTTGACAACGGGAAAGTATAGTCGGTAAAATTTTATGTTTTTCGGTGGTAGCCAAAATGAAAATGGCATAGGATGGCGGTTCTTCCAAGGTTTTTAAAAAAGCATTGAAGGCACTGGTAGTGAGCATATGTACCTCATCTACTATATACACTTTATACTTTCCTGCCTGCGGGGCAAAACGAACTTGTTCAACTAAATTTCTAATATCTTCAACTGAGTTGTTACTAGCAGCATCTAATTCATGTATATTTAATGAACTTCCAGTATCAAATGAAACACAACTGGTGCAAACATTACATGCTTCACCTTCGGACGTTGGATTAGCACAGTTAATGGTTTTGGCCATAATACGAGCACAGGTAGTTTTTCCAACTCCTCTGGGGCCACAGAACAAAAATGAATGAGCTATTTGATTATTTTTAATAGCATTCTTCAATGTTGTGGTAATATGTTTCTGCCCAACCACCATGTTAAAATTTTGGGGGCGATACTTCCGTGCCGAAACAATAAAATTTTCCATACGAATTGCAAGATAACAAAAGGCGAAGCAATAGTATTCATACCACAAAAAATTATATATACCCAAATCTATCCCATTCACCGAAAAAATGAATTTTAATGGGGTTACACTTTAAACCAAATTATTTTTTTACCATCTGAACAAACAAATATGAACCATGATGCAGATGAAAAAGATAGTGGGAATTTTTTGCTTGAGTATTTTAAGCCTGGGCATATTTGCCTTTACTTACAAAACACAATTGCATAAATCAAAGCCATTTCCTTATAAGCAAATGGGTTTTTCGAAAGAAGAGGCAGCCGCTTATTTATTAAACCGTTTTACGTTTGGGCCAACTCCGGGACAAGTACAGGCAGTGGCTAATGAAGGAATTGAAAATTGGTTTTATAAACAACTGGAAAGTAATGACCCGGATACATCAGTAACGAATCGGTTTAATTCTTTGCATTTAGATGCAGTAGATTTATCATTAACCGATATGGTTAATACCTACCCTAATAATGGTGTAATTGTAGCCATGGCAAGAAAAGCAGGCATTATTGATAAAAATGATACCAGCATTTCGAAACAGGAATATCGTGAAAAATTAAGGGAATTTATGCTGCAGCGGGGTTTTAAACCAATGGCCGCTTTAGAAAGACAATTAATTGTTCAAAAAATTATACGTGCTACATATAGTAACAATCAATTGCAAGAAGTATTAACTAATTTTTGGTTTAACCATTTCAATGTTTCACTTACAAAACCCGCTTGCGCTCCTTATATCTTAGCATATGAACGTGATGCAATAAGACCCCATGTATTGGATAATTTTGATGAGCTTTTATTGGCTACAGCACAACACCCGGCAATGTTGGCTTACTTAGACAATGCCAGCAGTGTCAGTAACAACAATCCTGTAGAAGCTAAACGCCTGCAAAAACTAGCCTTTAATAATAATGGGACTTTTAAAAAAAGAGCTGCTGCTGAAGGACTAAATGAAAATTATGCTCGTGAAGTAATGGAACTACATACCATGGGCGTTGATGGTGGTTATTCTCAACAAGATGTTACCACCTTAGCTAGAATTCTAACCGGCTGGACCATCTATCCCATGTTTAAAAATAGTCCTGCAAATGAACAAATTCAGAAATTAACTCCTGAGTTAATGGAAAAAAGAGGATTTGTTATTCAAAATGGATTTTTATTTAAACCGAATAAACATGATGATGGGCCTAAGACATTTTTAGGAAAAAATTTTCCTGCCAATGGCGGTTATCAGGAAGGTGTAGTTGCTTTGGAAATGTTAGCACATCACCCATCAACTGCTAAGTTTATTTGCACCGAATTAGCCAAACATTTTGTTAGTGATACCCCCTCTAATAATTTAATTCAACAAATGTCCAACACTTTTTTGCATACCAACGGTAACATAAAAAGTGTATTAATTACAATGGTGAGCAGCAATGAGTTTTGGAATAAAAATAATGAGCGTGCTAAAATTAAATCACCTTTCGAATTAGCCATTAGCAGTGTTCGTGCCACAAATGCACAATTAAACATGCCATATCAAATTTTTAATTGGTGCAATAAAATGGGGCAAAAATTTTACTACTACCAAGCCCCAACAGGCTTCCCAGATAGAGCGGACTATTGGATAAATACAGGCTCATTACTTAGTAGAATGAATTTTGGGTTGGCCTTTGCTGCACAAAGAATTCCGGGAATACAAGTTAATTTATTAGCATTAAACAACTTTCATGAACCGGAAAGTGCCGAAGCTGCTTTGGAAACTTACAGCAACATTTTATTACCCACACGCAACAATGAACAAAACATTCAGCGCATAACACCTTTATTACATCAAGAGCATTTAACCCAAAAAATTTCAGCTGTTCAATCAAAAAGTAATATTGAAACAACGAATAATGAAATAGTAATGCAATCTCAAGCCATGAATACAAGTAGCACGCCTGCTAGTTTAAGTAGGGTTGTAGGCATTATTATTGGTTCACCTGAATTTCAAAGAAAATAAAAAAATATTTATGAATAGAAGAATATTTATGCGCAATGGTACTATGGCTTTATTTGCTGCCGGTATTGGCGGTGTACCTAATTTCATTGCTAAAGCTGCTACTGCAGGCAACAGAATTATTCAACCGTTTCAAAAAAAGAAAACACTGGTGTGTATTTTTCAACGTGGCGCAATGGATGGTTTAATGGCAGTTAGCCCCTATGCCGATCCAAATTTAAAACTAATGCGCCCCACCCTATATATGAGTCCGGCAGAAACTGAAGGCAGCATGATTGATTTAGATGGATACTTTGCATTGCATCCCTCGCTAAAATCTTTTTACCCGTTATTCCAAAGTAAACAATTGGCAATAGCACATGGAGTAGGCAGCCCCAACCCTACCCGCAGCCATTTCGATGCACAAGACTTTATGGAAAGTGGCACCCCTTTTAATAAAGGAACCGATAGTGGCTGGTTAAACAGAGCCTTGGGTTTAATGGGGAAACCCACTACACCTTTTAATGCGGTAAGTATTACCAGTGCTTTACCCAGAAGTTTATATGGTAATAATCAGGCTTTAGCAATTAGTAATTTAAATGATTTTGCATTGCAAATGCGTGATAACCCATTAGCCGTGCAATCTACCGCTTCCTCCTTTGAAGCTTTGTACGACAATAACAGTTCACAATTGCTTCAAAAAACGGGGAAAGAAAGTTTTGAAGCCATGAAAATGCTAAACGTTAATAATTTAAAACAATATGCACCTAAACCCGGAGTAGTTTATCCTAACTCAGCTTTAGGCAATGCATTAAGACAAATTGCCGTTTTAATAAAAATGGATGTTGGTTTAGAAGTTGCTTTTGCTGAAAGCGGAGGATGGGATACGCATGTTAATCAAGGTACTGACAATGGCATTTTAGCCAGAAACTTAAAAGATTTTAGTGATAGTATTGCTGTATTTTGGGAAGATATTAGTGCACATCAGGATTCCGTTACACTAATGACGATGACAGAATTTGGCAGAACTGTTCATCAAAATGGAACCGGCGGAACGGATCATGGTAGAGCCAGTTGCTTATTTGTATTGGGTAATGATGTACAGGGCGGCAAAGTATATCACCAAATGAAAAGCTTAGCCAAAGAAAATTTGGAAGACCAAAGGGATTTGCCTGTTTCTACCGATTTTAGAAGTGTATTTAGTGCTGTAGCTAATGCACATTTAAATATTCATCAAAACAATATTTTATTCCCCGATTGGACGGGTAACGGTATACCTATTATGACACGTAACAGCTAATTGAAAAGATATTATTGTTTATACTCCATTACCGGATGCCTTTCAAAAGGATGTTTTTGTGTATCAAAAATGTAACGATAGGTAATTAACCGCCGGCTTTGTGATGCGCCTAAACTTTTGTAAATATTAATCATTTTAGGATTCCAATCACCGGCCCACCCCATTTCGTAGGTATGATACCAACCTTTTCCCTGAATCAGTAAAGCACTTTCATAAATTAAAAAACTATCAATTCCAAGTGCCTGATATTTTGGAATAACGCCAAAAGCCAATCCCGTTAATCGCTTGCAGGCACCGCGACGTTTCATCCATAACAAATGTAATTTTTCTTTCCAACCAAATTTGCCTTTAAAATGTTTGAAATACTGATTTACATCGGGAATGTTAATGAACATAGCAATGGGCTCTTCATTATAATAGGCAAACCAAATAGCCCTAGGATCCATTATCGGCTTCATGGAATTGAACAGTTTCAAAACTTGTTCTTTAGTTATTTCTTTTGCTTCGCCATGTTGTGCCCATGCTTGATTATAAACAGAAGCAAAGTCCGCTGCATACTTCTCTAATTCATTTAAATTAGCATGCTTTGCTTCGTATCCTTTTTTCGCTTTAAACTTTTCATATCTTTCTGCAAAACGTGCCGGCAAAGGATCATCTACTTTCATGGCATAGTAAAACTGATTATAGTAATCTTTAAAGCCATAACCTTCAAATAATTGCCGGTAATAAGGCGGATTAAAACTTAAACCATAAACCGGTTCATTATCAAATCCTTCAACTAACAAACCCCACCATTTATCACGATCACCAAAATTAATAGGGCCATCCATGGCTTCCATGCCTTGGGCAATCAACCAATTTTTGGCAGTATCAAATAATAAATTGGCAGCCTGCTGATCATTAATGCAATCAAAAAATCCAATTCCGCCAGTAGGAAAATCAGTGCCTTTATTCACATATTTTTTATTGGTAAATGCAGCAATTCTACCAATAGTTTTACCATTGTCATCTTGCAGAATCCAACGTTGTATGGTACCGTATTTAAATAATTTATTTTTTTTGGGATTAAACACTGCCTCAACTTCGTGATTCAATGGACGAATATAATTGGGATTATTTCCATTCATCTTTGCATTCACTTCCAAAAATGCTTTTATATCAGCTCCTTTTTCAACCGGTTTAATCTGCATATAACTATTTCTGTTTTTTACGAATATAATACAAGGGTAAGATGCAACCAATTATTTAGTATTGGTGTGTTGATAGCATAACCAGTGTACAAGCTTCTACGCATTGAATTCCTCTTTCTTCAGCTAAAGCACACAAGGTTTCATTTTCAGTGCCAGGGTTGAAAATAATGCGTTTCGGATCTAATGAAAAAATATAATCGTAAAGATTTTTTTGTATTTCAGGATTTACATACAAGGAAACAGTATCCACATCATTTTCAGCAGGATGTTGGGTAATAATGGGAACTCTACCAATAAAACCCGGACGGCTTCCTATAGCAACAACAGGATGTCCATTTTGTACTAACATGTTTACGGCTAAATAACTATACCTTTCAGGATTAGCAGAAGCGCCTAGAACCACTGTTTTTTTCATATACTGCATTTGAATTAAAAACAAAGGTATTGGAAGATTTTTTTGAAATCAATGCAGTATGCATTTTGTATTTGTATTTATAGCATCAATGAATTGTAATTAATTACACGTGTAATATTTGTTTCTGATACACTTTTACAGATGAACCTTCAGCTAAAAAAACAGATTGCGGAACTTGTAAAAATGGCTCAAAAGCCTTATCATATAAAGCAGAAAAATTACAATACACTTGATAGTTGTAAACTGGGAAAATTCGCCAAGAAGGATGCTCAACTCGATAATAAGATGTACGATGATTAAATTGCCTGGTAAACCCATAATAGTGCTCTGTTATAAAAAAAGCTTCTGAATCAGGTGCGGGTATATAACTCAAATCAGTATTACTTTCTACTTTTATGTAATTCCATTGTTGGCCTACCTTAAATTGATATTGTACAAATAGGTTGTTCTCATTTTTTATGATAGCATGTTGCATGGGGAGACAATAATAATGTTCGCCATAGAACCAGCGTGCCACATAACTAATCATTGGTTTTGGGACAATTTCTTTAATAAAAACAACCCCTCGTTTCCATTCTTCACCTTGCTTCCACTTTACATAAAACCGCAAGTTAAACTCTTCAAAATGCTGGTGAAATGGTATGGCTATACCTTTTAATCGAGTATCAGTAAAGTAAAAACCTACTAAACTCACATAAGCGCTGCCATTCCATAAATCTAATTCGATTCCTTCAGGCAAATAAGGTTGTAAAATATGTGGTGCTACAGTGTAATTAGAAAAAATCAAATATCGCCAATTAGCAGTTAAAAAAACAGTAGAATCATTTTTCATAATTATTTCAACAATATACTTGAATGAAAGTTGTGCACAAAATCAAGTATTTATAGTGTAACGAATTATTAAAGCAAAAAAACAATAAAATATTTATACAATTTTTAAAGAAAGAATGCAATTTTACAAAAGATATTATTTAACTTTCGTATCAAATTATTTCACCATTACACAAACACATCTAAATTATGGCAAAAGCAAGTAAAAAAAAGATAGCTTCAAAAAAACCGGCTAAAAAGGCTGCCCCTAAAAAGTTAGCTAAGAAGGCAACACCTAAAAAAGCAGCTCCTAAAAAGGTTGCAAAAAAAGCAGCTCCTAAAAAGGCTGCTAAGAAAGCAACACCTAAAAAAGCTGTGAAAAAAGCAGCTCCCAAAAAAACAGCTAAAAAGGTTGCTCCTAAAAAGGCTGCAAAGAAAGCAACACCTAAAAAAGCCGTGAAAAAAGCTGCTCCCAAAAAAGCAGCTAAAAAAGTTGCTCCTAAAAAGGTAGCGAAGAAAGCTGCTCCTAAAAAAGTAATGAAAAAAGCTGCTCCCAAAAAAGTTGCAGCAAAAAAGGTAGCATCACCAAAAACAGCACCCACTAACAATGCAGAAGAGGTTGTAGTTGTTGAAGAAATGATATTTCCACTAGTAGAAATTACTACTGATGCGCCGGCCAATGATAATATACCTGAAAATGGATTATAGCCTGCATTGTACTCAATGAAAATCTTCCACTGCATTTACTTATCAAGTAAATGCAGTTTTTTTTACAAAAATTCTGCACTTGGTATGGTGTGTTTTAATGCTTGAATTTTTAGTGTATTCCCTTTTTAGCAACTAGTTTTCAATACCTTTAGAAAACAAAATGATGTTTATGAAAAAGGTATTTACTACTTTATTTTTAGTAAGTTTATTGAATTGGGGCTTTTCACAAGTAACTACTTCGATAAGTGCTAAAACTGCACAAATGCAGGCATACAAAGGGTTTTTCCCATTTTGGTGGGATGAAACTAATGGTAAAATTTTTTTATTAGTGAATAAACCCGATTCGCAATTTTTGTATGTCAATAGTTTGCCTGCCGGTATTGGTTCAAATGATTTAGGTTTCGATAGAGGTTTAATTGGTAATTCAAGAATTGTATATTTTACCAAAGCAGGCAAAAAACTTTTGCTTGTTCAACCTAATTTGGCATACCGTGCAACCAGTAATGATAAAAATGAACAAAGAGCAGTTGAAGAATCATTTGCACAATCAGTATTAGGAAGCTTTGATATTGTTGCTCAAGAGAACCATCAATATCTGATTGATATTACCCCATTTTTATTGCGCGATGCACAAGGAGTAGCAGCTAAAATTAAAGCCATGAAGCAAGGCACCTATCAATTAAACGAAAGTAGAAGTGCCATATACTTACCTAACACTAAAAATTTTCCATTAAACACTGAATTGGAAGCAACCATCACCTTTACAGGAGGTGATGATGCAGGAAGAATGGTTACTTCTGTAACTCCTTCTAAAGAAGCCATTACCGTTCGTATGCACCATTCATTTGTTCAATTACCCGACAATCAATACAAACCTCGGAAATATGATATTCGTAGTGGTTACTTTGGCACAAGTTATTATGATTTTAGTAGTCCCTTTACCGATCAAATTCAACAAATGTTTATTAATAGGCATCGATTAATAAAACTTCATCCTGAACAAGCAATTAGTGAACCTGTTAAACCAATTGTGTATTATGTTGATAATGGTACACCTGAACCTATTCGTTCTGCATTAATTGAAGGCGCCTCATGGTGGAACCAAGCGTTTGAAGCAGCTGGTTTTAAAAATGCTTTTCAAGTAAAAGTATTGCCCGATTCGGCTGACCCAATGGATATTCGATATAATGTAATTAATTGGGTACATCGGTCAACCAGAGGTTGGAGTTATGGTGCCAGCATTACCGACCCTAGAACAGGTGAAATTATAAAGGGGCAAGTTACATTGGGCTCTTTACGAGTAAGGCAAGATTATTTAATTTATACTGCTTTGCTTTCACCATTTTCAACAACCCAGCCTGTTTCACCGGTGTTACAAGCTACAGCGTTGCAACGTTTGCGGCAACTGGCTGCACATGAGGTTGGACATACTTTAGGGCTGCAACATAACTACGCATCCAGCTATAACAATAGAGCTTCGGTTATGGATTACCCTCATCCCGATGTATTTGTAAATAATAAAAATGAAATTGATTTTTCAACCGCTTATACCAATGGCATTGGTGAATGGGATAAAAGGGCCATTACTTATGGATATGCCCAATTTAAACCCGGAACAAACGAACCCCAGGCATTAGATAGTATTTTAAAGAAGAATACAAAAGATGGTATTTTATTTATTGCCGATATGGATGCCCGTGCTACCGGAGGAATGCACCCTTATGCACATTTATGGGATAATGGAAAAGATGCGGTTGATGAATTGAATACATTGTTGAAAGTTAGAACAAAAGCACTTGACAACTTTTCACAGCAAGCCATTACCGTTGGAACACCTTTGGCAAAATTAGAAGATGTGTTGGTTCCGTTATATAATTTTCACCGCTATCAGTTGGAGGCAGTTTGCAAAATAATAGGAGGCATTAATTACAGCTATTCAGTAAGAGGTGACAATCTGCAACAAAAACCGGAAATATTGCCCATGGAAGTGCAACAAAAAGCACTGAATGGTGCGCTTCAATGTTTATCACCCACTGTATTAACTCTTTCTAATAACATCATTCAACTAATACCTCCCCGCCCACCCATGTATTACAATGTAGGCGAATTATTTGAGAAAAGAACTGCTCCGGCATTCGATCCATTAGCGGCTGCAGAAGCTTTGGTAAATTTTGAAATGAGTTTTTTATTCAATGCCGAACGAGCCAACCGATTGGTAGAGAACAAAGCCATTGCCCATACTTTAGGTTGGGATGATGTATTGGATGCTATTATTAACCAAACCTGGAAAGCACCCTTATCAAAAGATTTGGCTTTACAAGTACAACTACAAACCCAACAACAGGTTATTAGCTGGCTATTGGATTTATATCAAAACAAGAAAGCCAATTATGCGGTAAAAGCCATTTCTTATAGCCGGCTAATGGATTTAAAAAAATGGGCTGCCACGCAAATTGCTGCAAGGCCAACCTTAGCAGCGCACTATAGTTATGCTGTTGAGCGAATAGAACATCCTGAAAAAATGCAACTGCCACAACCGATTGAACCGCCACCAGGCGCCCCTATTGGTTGTAGTTGGGAGGAAGATTATTAAAAAAAGTGAAAAAATGCTATACCTTGTAACTATAGATATTTAATTAGTCATCAATACAAAACATGTGATAAAGTAAAACACAATTATGCAAACAAAGCTTTTTTATCAATTGAATTTAAAAAATGATTGTACTTGCAAAAATGAGTTTACAAAAAGAGAAATGTTTGCTTGTTTTAAAAATCTTATAAAAGTATTATGAATATTTTCATCTGGCATAGTGTCCATTTTACGAAGTTCAATAAAAATTCTCCTTTTAGGTATAATAAACCCGGTTTCAACATCTACCATTTTATTGAAGATAATTTCTATTTTGAAAAGCTTCATTTTCATTAAGCTATCCATATAGTTAGAAAAACTATATGGAATATTTTTCATAAATGAATCATAATATAAATAAAATGAATCAAAAGAATTTTTCCCTTTGTAATTATCAAAATGCACATATTTTTCCAGCAAAATGTTATTTCCATAGCGTATCGTAGCATATAAGTATGAACTATCCTTTGCCAGTGAATCTTTAAAATTATTTATCTGTCCGTAATGTGCATTTACTCTTAAAAACGAGTCAACCGGATAATAAACTCCATGAGAAGTATCATAAATAGAAGAAAAATAATACCCCAAAGAATCAAAATTCCTGAATAAAAAATAACGTTCAGAATTAAATATTTTTGTATTATTTTGGAAATTATATACTGGTTTAAGTTTATACAAAGTATAATTTTCTAATTTAAAAACTGAAATAGTATCATTAAAATTTATATATTTAATTGAATTGAGACTATCTTTATTGGTTACATATATATCATAATAATCTATTATTTGAAAACCTGTAATCTTGCTATTTTCTGAAGAATAAAAGCAATTAATTTTTGTGTTTAAACTAAGTAACATTATAATCAATGTATATAATTTATTCATTTTTTAAAAATAAAACAACTCAAAAATTTATTTATGGTTTTGCAGGCCAACCAATGATTGTAGAATTATAATTAACACCTTGATCCAGTAAATTAGGAACAGTACAATTACAAATTGGATGATAAGTAACATTAAAATCAAGTGACATACCCGCATACAAAACATTAGGAGTACCTGCTACAAATGATAGGATACCAACTCCCTGATTAAATGAAACCGCACCACCAATTGGATTGCCGGCCATTGTAATATTTTGATGTGTTAACGACTCCCAATTCCAAATATTACTTTGCTTATCGACCAATTTTACAATACCCGATTCAATAGAAATTAGTTGAAAAGTTGGATTTGTAAGTATCAACCATTGCATAATTTTAGATTTCCGAAAATCATCAACATCTCCAACCTGTGTAGAAACGGTATAGGAAGCTGTCGTAGAGTTTGAAACCAAATCAGTAAAAATTATAGGGCAATTTTCTGCACAATTAATATCATCAAGATAACCTGAACTGCCATTCATATTTATAATATCACCCAAATTTATGGTAAACTGGTAACTGCATTGGGGCATAACCCCAACTACTACGCTACCATCTGAATTAGAATATGCCCATGTATAATCCCAATAAATATATGATATTATTAATCCGTTATTGGCAATATTATTTGTTGAAAGTTGCATTGATTTTTCAAGATCACTTAACAATTGTATATTTTTATTGGATGCACTAAATAAGCCCAAAAGTGTAGATGCAGAAAAAATAGTAGCTTCCTTGTTTCCATATTTCGGAACTAAAGGCTGTGTATTATTTTTACTTACGATTTTGAATAAAATCTTATTATTACTGTATTTGTAAAAAAATATCAATGCATTTGTATTGTTTTCGTCATTAATAACAGGAGTTACCAATGTATTAAACCCGTTTTCATTTTTAATGACAATAGAAATATCCCAATTTGGCTTACCAAATTTTTTTAATATATCACTAACATTATGTACTTTTTCATAGCTGTTAAATGAAAATATAACCTGATCTAATAAATTAACATCAGTTAATATTCCATCCTTTTTTTTAAATATTTGATTCAAATTATCGCTTTTTTAAAAATATTAAATTGGTTAATCTGATTTGCTATATACAAATCTTCCTTTTTTACATGACGCAAAAACAAAAAAAAGAGCGCATAAAATAATTTTAATGTTTTTCATAAAATATTTTTAATTAATTATTAACTTAAATCAAAAATAATTTTATATTTTAATAAATTTAAAATTTATTTTACTGTTTTTTAATGATGAAAACACGGGTTTTTTTGATGAATTTTTGATAAAACTATTAATTTACATTTATTTACACATTTGTAATATTATTAATTATTTTTTTAAAAAAAAAGCCCTGTTCATTCGCAAGGAATCAACAGGACTTTTTCAATTATTATCCATTCAATTAAATCAGCATTCTAAGCGGCTCTTCTAATAAACTTTTCAATGTTTGTAAAAAAGCAGCGCCGGTAGCACCATCTACTACCCTATGGTCGCAACTTAAGGTAACTTTCATTACATTTCCGGGTACAATCTGTCCGTTTTTCACTATAGGTTGCTGCGATATACCGCCAACGGCCAAAATACAAGCATCCGGCGGATTGATAATGGCAGTAAACTGGTCAATTCCAAACATGCCCAAATTAGAAATGGTAAAAGTACTTCCTTCCCAATCGGCGGGTTGTAACTTTTTATCTTTTGCTTTTTGTGCATATTCTTTTACCTGAACAGCAATCTGGCTTAAACTTAAGCTGTCTGCAAAACGCACTACAGGTACTAATAATCCTTCATCCACGGCTACCGCAACGCCAATATTAATGTGCTGGTTGTAACGAATAAAATCGCCCATCCAACTACTGTTTACTTTGGGGTGTTGTTTTAACGCCATGGCAGTGGCTTTCAATACCAAATCATTAAAACTGATTTTAACTTTGGCATTTTCATTCAATTTGGCTCTGGCGGCAACAGCAGCATCCATATCAATTGACATGGTTAAATAAAAATGAGGAGCAGTAAATAAACTTTCACTTAAACGACGTGCAATGGTTTTGCGCATTTGAGAAACAGGTACATCTTCATAACGTACCTGACCTGACGCTGCAATAGGTGCAGCTATAGATACTGTAGTAGCAGGGGCCGGCGCAGCACTGGGTACATAATTATCAATGTCTGCCTTTATAATACGCCCATTGTCACCACTACCTTTTACATATCTAAGATCAATACCTTTTTCTTCCGCTAATTTTTTAGCCAAAGGTGAAGCAAAAATTCTTCCTTCATTTACTACTGTTGGTGTAGCAGCAGGTGCAGTATTAGTAGCTTGAGTGGCTACAGGCGCAGTAGTTGCAGGTGCTGGCGCATTACCAGCAGCAGGTACACCATTTTTTAATGCGGCAACAATACCATTTACATCTAATCCTTCCTTACCAATAATACACAATAAATCGTTCACTTGAATTTTCTCGCCTGCTTTTGCACCCTGATACAATAAAGTACCATCTTTATAGCTTTCCAGTTCCATGGTAGCTTTATCGGTTTCAATATCGGCAAGTATTTCTCCTTTTTTAACGGTATCACCAATATTTTTATGCCATGCAGCTATAACGCCTTCAGTCATGGTATCACTTAAACGTGGCATTAACACTACTTCTTCCATTTTAGTTACATCTACTGCTGGTGTAGCAGCAGGTTGGGTAACTGCAGGCGAAGAAGCAGGCGCACTGCTGGGTGCTGCTTTTGGCGCAGCGCCTGGTGTATGCTGTGCTACTAAGGCACTCACATCTTCGCCCGGCTTACCTAAAATGGCCAACAAATCGTTTACTTGTAATTTTCCTCCAGCCGGAGCTCCAATATGTAAAAGCACACCGGTTTGGTAGCTATCTAATTCCATAGTAGCCTTATCAGTTTCAATTTCGGCTAATAAATCGCCTTTATTTACAGTATCGCCAACTTTTTTGTGCCAGGCCGCAATAACTCCTTCAGTCATGGTATCGCTTAGGCGTGGCATTAATATCACTTCTGCCATAGTTCAATTGCTCTTTAAAATGAGCCGTGAAATTAAGTTAAAAAAAAGAACTGCGTAGGTAAACCTTAAAAATTTGACCAATTCTTTATTCTTGGCTCTCTTTCAACGACTGAATTATTGATTAGGTTTGTTGCTTTATGTTATTGCCCTTGTGCTAATGAGTAAGCTTTTTTGCTGCCTAACATTAGTAATAGTTCAGAAGAGCAAATTTTAAAATTACCACTCATACTAACATATAAGCCCAAAACATCCATTTGATTTAAGGGCATATCGTCAATACTTTCAAACCGCACATTATATTGATTGACCAAATTGGTATAAACTGAACCCGTAGGCCATACTTGCGTACCACGATTACTAATATTCACCAATTTAAACTTAACTCCGGCATGTCGCATACACTTATTAGCAATGGCAATGGGTTGCTCATTGCTTTCAATGAAAAAGTCAACTCCCACAATATGCTCTTTCTCGGTTTCAATTGACTCGAGCATTGGGTTTTTATCTAACTTAAAATGCGTTTGCGTGGTAGGCATATTCGGCAATAGTGGACGAGCCCCTGCTTTTGGCGTTTTACCAAAGTTTTGAATAATTGCATTTGCAAACTCGGTAGTAGAAAGCGATGGGGTGTTTTTATCTCCAAAATCGCCTGTGTGTATGCCTTGTTCAAGTGTATACAACAATGCATTTTCAATTAAAGAAGCTGTTTGCATTAAACCCAAGTGGTGCAACATGCCTATACCACTTAGTAATAATGCTGTTGGATTGGCAATGTTTTTACCGGCAATATCGGGGGCTGTACCATGCACAGCTTCAAAAATGCAAATATGGTCGCCAATATTGGCGGAAGGGGCAAAACCTAAACCGCCCACTAAGCCAGCACATAAATCACTAACAATATCACCTTGCAGATTGGTTAAAACCACCACATCAAATAAATCGGGGCGAGTAACCAACTTCATACACAAGTCATCCACAATTACATCATCGGCTTTTAATTCCGGATAATCTTTGGCCACTTCATAAAATACCTGCAAGAACAAGCCATCCGTAATTTTCATAATGTTGGCTTTATGCCCACAAGTAATGCGTTTAGCACCTTTTTTCTTGGCCATTTCAAACGCATACTTAATTAATTGATGGCTGCCGGGACGGGTTATAAACCTGCGGCTAAGGGCCACATCGTGGGTAAGCATATGTTCAATTCCACCATAGGTATCTTCAATATTTTCGCGAACAACGGTTATATCAATTGGAATGCCTGCTTTGCTAAAAACGGTATCAACACCATGCAGTGTTTGAAAAGTACGCTTATTAGCATAGGTATTCCAAGTTTTGCGGGCTGTTACATTCACGCTCTTAACGCCTTTACCTTTAGGGGTTTCCATGGGCCCTTTAAATAAAATACCCAATGCTTCTATTGTTTGCTGAGCATCGGGTGTCATTCCATTACTGTAACCTTTATCAAAAACCCATTTCCCCATTTCTACAAATTCATATTCTAATGGAACTTTTGCAGCGGTGAAAATGGTTAAAACAGCATCCATTATTTCCGGGCCTATACCATCGCCTTTTGCTACTGCTATTTTATTCATGGCTCAAATTTTTTAGATTGCAAAAGTAAGCATTCAATGCTTTGTATGCTGCGAAACAGCTTACTAAAGGCCATTTTAAGGCCATTAATTGCAAAAAATGCATATTTTGTGTGAAATAAGTAACTTTATACCCATAGTTTAAAGCCTATGATTACGAAAATTTCTTCAGGCATACAAATTAGTGTGGAAACTTTCTATCAGCCGGAATACAGCAATCCCTTTACAAACGAATATATGTTTGCCTATCGCATTACGATTGATAATCTGAATGCTTTTCCGGTAAAGCTTTTAAGAAGACATTGGTTTATTTATGATTGCAACTGTGAACGAAGAGAAGTAGAAGGGGAAGGTGTTGTTGGGGTTCAACCCATTGTTTTGCCCGGCCACCAATACCAATATGTAAGTGGTTGCAACTTTAAATCGGAAATGGGTAAAATGAGTGGCCACTATACTATGCTAAACTTAGATACTCAAACCAACTTTACCGTAAACATTCCGGTTTTTGAAATGATAGCACCGGCTAAATTAAACTAAGGGTGATATTTGGCTTCTTCAAAAATTTGTTTGGCAGGTGTATTGAGTAATTGGTCTAAAGTTACATCCTGATGCTTTTTCATCCACAATTTTACAATTTGCCATCCGGTAAACAGGCCAATGTTACCCGGTGCCGCAGGGCCTAATTCAGGTGTTCCGGGTCCTTCATTTACATAAGATGCAATTTGGGTAGGCTCTGTTTCATACAATAAATTGTTTTGTATAAAAAAACTCCAAATATTTTTTTCATGATCATAACAACCCTTTAATTGATCATTTGTATACCCGGTTTTTAAAGTATCGGCAACTGTTGGCAAACAGGCATCTAAAACATATAAACGCTTTCCTAGTTCAATCATCTGATTTATTAATGGATTTCCTGCCTTCTTTTCGGGATAATAATCATTAATAATACTGCGCATGCAGTTAACAACTATATATTGTGGTTCAAAACGGCGAGTTTCATAATCGGGATACACTTCGCTAATATATTGTGTATGATAAGCCGGAAATTGATGGCCTAAATAAGCTTGTAATCCTATTGCCACGCCCGATGAAGTAAGCGCAGTACCAACGCCCTCAATGGGACCAACAAATGTGATAATTTGATGGGGCAAATTGTATTTGGGAAAATAATAATGAAAGTATCGGAAACCTTGCGCAATTTGTTCAGTATAATTTTTAAAATGGGGGAACTGCACTTGCACGGCACTATCAATGGCAGCGTACGTACGTCGGAATAATAAAACGTCTTTCACTACACTATCAGGCTGTGGGTATGCGGCTAAAATATTGTACAAATAATCTTTAATAAAAACCGGATATTTTTTTTGAAGAGAATCTAATCCCCGTGCAATATGCAAGGTGTCGAATGAAAAAAAATCACGCTCAAATCGTTGAACCGTTAAATGCATTGATATATTTGAAACATCAGGCAACTTTTTTTTGGGTGAACAAGCAATGGCCATTAATATGATGATGCCAAAAAAAATTTGCAACCTATATTTCATAAACCAATATTTTTTGCAAAATAAGCACATTGCTGCAAGTGCAACTATTTGTTTTGTTAAGATTATTGGGATTGTATTGGTTGAAAAAACGGAAATTTGTGCCGAATTAAATTCAAAACTATTTAAGAGACATATAGATAAATCTTATCTAAAGCAACCAATTTATTATTTTTAATACTAATTCATGAAAATATTTTTAGCACAACAGAATTATCACATTGGCAATTTTGAACAAAATACCCAAAAAATTATAGCAGCCATTGAAACAGCAAAAACAGCAGGTGCAGATTTAATTGTATTTAGTGAAATGAGTATATGCGGATATCCGGCACGAGATTTTGTTGAGTTCAATGATTTTATTGATAAATGTTATGAGGCTATTCACACCATTAAAATGCATACCCAAAATATTGGGGTATTAGTAGGTGCACCTGCCCGTAACAAAACAGGAAAAGGAAAAGAATTATTTAATGCTGCCTATTTTTTATACAACGAAACTATTTTAGCAGAAATACATAAAACCTTATTACCAACTTATGATGTATTTGACGAGTATCGCTATTTTGAGCCCGCCTTTCAATGGCAAGCAATTCCTTTTAAAGGCAGAAGAATAGCAGTAACCATTTGTGAAGATATATGGAATTTGGGTGATAATCCATTGTATCGCAATTGCCCCATGGATATATTGATGCAACAAAACCCCGATGTAATGGTAAACTTAAGTGCATCACCATTCGATTATACCCATGTAGAAGATAGAAAAGCAGTCATAAAAGCGAATGTATTAAAATATAAATTACCCATGATTTACTGCAACGCTGTGGGTAGTCAAACAGAAATTGTATTTGATGGTTCATCGTTGGTATTTGATAAAGATGCCAACTTGTGTAAACAATTGCCCATGTTTGCAGAATCACTTGAAGCTGTGCATTTAAATGAAAATGGCTATTTTGATGAACCTGTTATTGAAGCAGCAGCTTATGTA
This sequence comes from Hydrotalea sp., assembly GCF_049968455.1. NCBI lineage: Bacteria > Pseudomonadati > Bacteroidota > Chitinophagia > Chitinophagales > Chitinophagaceae > Hydrotalea > Hydrotalea sp. Next base: position 149,898 of record NZ_JBMFQT010000003.1, read on the forward strand.
CCCGATAAAGAATTAAATCCGGATATTTTACAACCTCAACTAAATATTGAACAAATATACAATGCACTAATAGTAGGTATTCGAGATTACTTTTCTAAAATGGGTTTTAGCAAAGCCATTATTGGTTCATCAGGTGGAATTGACTCGGCTGTAACGTTAGCCATTGCTTGCGAAGCATTGGGTGCTGAAAATGTAAAAGCCGTGCTAATGCCTTCCCCCTATTCAACTGAACATTCCGTGAATGATGCGGTACAGTTAAGTAAAAACTTGGGAAATCCTTATGATATTATTCATATTTCCGACATATATGAAACTTTTCTAAAAACGCTGCAGCCTCAATTTAACGGTATGCCCTTTTCGCTGGCAGAAGAAAATTTGCAAAGCAGAATAAGGGGAAATTTACTAATGGCTATCTCTAATAAATTCGGATATATTTTACTGAACACATCCAATAAAAGTGAGCTGGCAACAGGTTATGGCACCTTGTATGGTGATATGGCCGGAGGATTAAGCGTATTGGGCGATTGCTACAAGCAGCAAGTATATGCATTGGCACGTTATATTAATCAACAACGTACCATTATTCCTGAAAACATCATTAGCAAAGCCCCGAGTGCGGAATTAAGGCCTAACCAAAAAGATAGCGATAGCTTGCCCGATTATGCAATATTAGATGCAATTCTTTATCAATATATTGAACAACGGAAAGGGCCTGCTGAAATTAAAGCCATGGGTTATGATACAACATTGGTTGATTGCACATTAAAACTGGTAAACATGAATGAATACAAACGCAACCAATTCTGCCCTATTATTCGTGTATCGCCAAAAGCATTTGGTGTTGGCAGGCGTGTTCCTATTGTTGGGAAATATTTAAGTTAGTTTATGTAAACATACATTAATCGTGTACAACCATTAAAGGCACATTACTGTGAAAAGCCATCATTTTAGTATGACTGCGTTTGAATATTGTATCAAAAAAACTACGCCGTTTAGGTATAGTAATTAATAAATCAATTTTATGTTGATGCACGAACGTATTGGTAGCCTCCATAAAATTATCGCTATCTACAAAATGATATTCCGGGTCGTATTGATGCAACAAGTTATGCAGCATTAAGCTTTGATGAGGTGTATCGGCGGTAAAATGGCTATTATCTTTATCAATGTTCATAACATATAAAGCAGCATGTGTAGCATCTAAAATATTCAATATAGGTTTAGCCGGTGTAGTTTCAACCACTTGTTGAAAGTCGCTTAAAAACAAAACTTTTTCTATTGGCTTTATCGGAGCATGTTTGGGCACAATAATAACTGGCACATGCACATGCTTGGCAACATTTATGGTATTGCTTCCAAATAAATTTTCTTCAATAGCATCACCACCAGTAATACCCATAATAATTAAATCAATATTCATTTTTTCGCAGACACCTTTAATGCCATCTGTTAAAAAATTAAATTCGGAAATAGTTTCAATGGTAACATGCGGAGACTGATAAGCTAACAATACAAATTTTAAATTTTCCAAACCTGTTTTGCTTCCTTGTTCTAAATTTTCAATGCTCACTGTATCAACAGCAGGAATTAATGGATCAGCTCCTACTGTTACCATAGTTTGGTAAGTGTTGTAAAGAATAACCTTTTCGGCATTCACTTGTTTTGCCACCTCCATAGCATAAATAGCGGCATGTTTGGCTGTTTCAGAAAAATCGGTGGGAACTAAAATATTTTTCATATGTTAACTTTTGTTCACTAAAGTTAATACATGGGATTGGCTCTGCAAATGATTTAAATCATTTTATAAAAAAATAATATTATTTTTCTGTCTGTTTTGTTTAGGTAAACTATTTATAATCGTTCAATAATTCCGGCAATACCCTGACCACCACCAACACAAGCTGTAACCATACCATACTTTTTATTTAGTCGTTGCAAATCGTTTAAAATTTGGATGGTTAATTTTGCACCTGTGCAACCCAAGGGATGACCCAAGGCAATGGCTCCCCCATTAATATTTACTTTTTGCAGATCAAGTCCCAGTTCGCGAATAACTGCAACAGATTGTGCGGCAAAAGCTTCATTCAATTCTATTAAATCAATATCACTTAAACTAATACCTGCTTGTTTTAATACTTTAGGCACAGCAGCAACCGGCCCTATTCCCATAATGCGTGGATGTACGCCGGCACTTGCGCAATTGACCAATCTGCCTAAAGGCTTTAAGCCCAATTCATTCATCATTTTCTCGCTCATTACAATTGTAAAAGCAGCACCATCACTGGTTTGTGAAGAATTTCCTGCAGTAACCGTTCCATTTAAAGCAAATGCAGGCTTTAGTTTAGCAAGGCCTTCCATTGTTGTATCGGCTCTTAATCCCTCATCAGTATCTACTACAAAACTGCGAACAGCTCTTTTACCCTTTTCATTTACATAAGTTTCTTGAACAGAAATAGGCAATATGCCTGATTTAAAATAACCATTTTCAATGGCTACTTTCGCTTTTTGGTGTGAATAATAAGCAAACTCATCTTGTGCTTCACGTGTAACATTAAATTCTTTTGAAACAGCTTCTGCAGTTAAACCCATACTTAGATAATAGTCGGGTTCATCTTTAGCAATATTGTACGAAGGCACTGTTTTCCAACCTGTCGTCGGCACTAAACTCATACTCTCAGTTCCACCGGCAATAATGCAATCAGCCATACCGGTGCGTATTTTAGCAGTAGCCATTGCTATACTTTCTAAACCACTTGCACAATAACGATTAATGGTTATTCCCGCCACTTCAATACCAAGGGCTTTGGCTGCAATAATTCTTCCAAATTGCAAACCTTGTTCTGCTTCGGGAACAGCATTCCCAACAATTACATCGTCCACTCTTTTGTAATCTAATTGAGGTACTGATGCCATTAACCCTTTTATTACTTCAACGGCTAAATCATCGGGACGATAAAACCGAAATCCCCCTTTTTTACTTTTAGCAACAGCAGTTCTAAAACCGGCTACAATATAGGCTTCCTGCATAACAAATAATTTACTGTTCAAATGTAACAAATAAAGTTGTTTATGCAACTAAATTTTATGAAATTTTAGTTGTTTTATATTAATATTTCCGTTTGTAATGGCAACATTAATTTTGAAGTGAAGTAATATAAAAGAAGGTTCAAGAAATTATTCCGGTGTTAAAATTCGCCATATTATCTTCGCAATATGTACACATTCTTAAGAAGTTTAATGTTTCAACTGGAACCTGAAATGGCACACTATTTTGCTATGAATAGTATACAAATGGGTTGCAGATTTGCACCGCTAAAAAAAATTATTCAACAAAATTGTTCATTCAATCATCCTAAATTAGAAAAAAAACTTTGGGGATTAACTTTCAAAAACCCCGTTGGTTTAGGGGCAGGTTTTGATAAAAATGCAATTTATATTGATGCATTGGATTACTTGGGATTTGGGTTTGTTGAAATTGGTACAGTAACACCTAAGCCACAATTAGGCAATGAAAAGCCCAGATTATTCAGACTTCCAAAAGATAAAGCTTTAATCAATCGCATGGGCTTCAATAATGATGGTGTTCTTGCCATTCAAAAAAGACTTGCCATGTGGCGAAACAAAACAAATGCAATAAACCAATCAAACTTAATTATTGGTGCCAACATTGGTAAAAATAAAGATACCCCTAATGAGGAAGCGAGTTCAGATTATTGTTTATGCTTTAATAGCTTATATGATACGGCAGATTATTTTGTATTAAATGTTAGTTCACCCAACACACCCGGTTTGCGGGCGTTACAAGAAAAAGAGGCGTTACGTGAAATTGTAAGCAGGGTACAAAACGCCAATTATGGCAAAACAAAACCTAAACCAATATTACTTAAAATTGCTCCCGATTTAAGTAACCAAGCAATTGACGATATTATTGAATTAGCAGAACAAACAAAACTTTCCGGTTTGGTAATTAGTAACACCACTATTGGAAGAGAAACATTAAAACATACATCTAAAGTGCAAATTGATGCAATTGGTGCCGGTGGATTAAGTGGCGCACCACTATACCAAAAAAGTAATAATATACTTAATTATGTTGCTACACAAACTCAATACCGTTTAACTATTATTGGAAGTGGAGGTATTTTTACGGGTGAACAAGCAGTTGAAAAAATAAAAATGGGAGCATCATTAATACAAGTATGGACTGGTTTTATTTATGAAGGACCCGGTATTGCCAAAAATATTTGCAAAACCATTTTGCAAAGTAAATAAATTTTTAATGTTAGAATGAAATACGGAAACTGCCAAATACCCCAAATTTATTAACGGCTTCATTAACAGCTGGTGTTGGCGATAAACGCCAAATAAAATCAACCCTAAACAATTTAAAAATATTATCAATCCCTGTTCCCAATTCTGTATAAACATTTCCTTCTAACGATTTAAATGGCGCATTACCCACATAATTTAATTGTTGGTTAGCTTGACTAAGATTACCTACTACAGCTTTAAAAGTCCATAATTGGCGAAGCTTTAATTTACGGGTTAACGAGGTTAATCGGAATAAACCATTACCAATAATGTGTTCAATATTAACGCCTGCATATTCATCACTGACATATTCAAACCGATTCATTAAACTAAAAGCATACTTGTTGTAATAATATTGTTCGTTACCTGGATGTATTTCAAGAAACTGATAAGGAGCAGTACCAAAAATTTTACCTCCATATAAATTGTAATACAAATAACCAAAAGGAGCAATTTTCAAATTATCAGAAACAGATAGGCTTACCTTATCATAGGTATAGCTGCTATGCAAAACACCAGGAAAACCATGTACATAATTAAACAAAACAATGGGATAATTGCTTCCTAAGCTGTATTGCGTAAAGTTGCTGACCAAAGTGCGTTCATCATAAGCATAACGCACACTGAAACCGGCCTCAAATGTTTTCAAAGGCGAACCGCCATTGGTGGTTGGGAAGTATTGTTTACCCGGCAAGTTTAATACTGCTTGATATTGCTTTGAAGTTAAAGAAGTTCCAAAACCAAAACCGGAATTAGTAGAAGCATAATATTCCAAATTCCATTCTTCGGAACGCTGATATTTAAATGGAATATTAGGACGCCTAAATACAGTAGCAAAAATGTTGTCAGTACCCATTTCATCGGCATACATTTGCCCATTATCTAAATCGTTACGATATTTTAAATTGATATAACTCCAAGGTTGCCTGCTAAACTGATAACGAATTTCCCCCAACCCTTTTAAACCTTGGTCTTTAAAACCATAGGCCAAATAGGTATGGGCATACCAATGTTCATTAAAGCCTCTATTGGTTTCTACATCAAATCTTGTTCTAACACCCTCATAAGGGTTGGCACTTAACCAATACCACCAAGGTCCAATTCGAAAATTTCCGACATCTTTATTGCCTTTTGCCAAAAACTCTAGTGCATTTCTATATCGAATATAAGTAACATTTTTTTCTAATGTATCAAGCAATGCATAAACGGTTTTTTCACTTTTATTTAATTCCTCGTGCCTATGTGTAACCCAAAAAGAATCGGGCAAGTTGGTAACATTGGGTAGTAAATCTACCTCACTTGGCGTTTTGGCAGAGTCGAGCATTTGAGTAACATATGGACTATTGAGTAATACCTTCCTGTAAGTGGTAGTTTTTCGTCCTTTAAATGCCAATTTATTTTTGCCCAGTGGAGAGATGTCTACAACAAATTTATCTTTCGATAAAAACCAAATACTATCATCAATTAAGCGATATTCCTGAATTAAAGTTAGCCCACTTACAAAATTTAAATTTACATCAACGGCAGGCCGTAAAGTAATTTTTTGAATAGCAAAACTGGTATCATTAACCCAGCAATCGCCTTCAAATAAATCTTCACCCTTATGTTTAGGCGAAAACTTAAAATGCACTAACCGACGATGATTGAGGTATTGCGTATCTAATAATTTAAAATTATAAAACTTATCTGCTCTATCATTGAACGGGCCAATGAAAGAACGATTAAATACGGGAATGGTATTTGCATATATATCAACAATTTGATACATATTCCCTAATTGTTTAATCAGGCTTTCATTATCTATACCATTGGTTTTAGTGGCTTTAATAATTTCGCGAGAACGAACCGGATTATTTTGATGGTAATAATCAGAAATAGTTTCGGTTAAATAGGCAGGCAAAAAAGGTTTTTCTTCTGAAGTAGAATCGATATAATTGAAAACAAAATTGAGGGGTTTAACTAAAAAATTTTTTGATAGTTTTTCGGTATTAATATTGGCAATATCTAATTCCAATTTATTGTAAGCCTCGTAATAATAGTTTTTCCAGTGCGTTCTATCATGTTCCGGTTTGTGCTGCATAATTTTTCGCCAAAACCATAAAGCACGATTATACTTGCTTTTTACCACTACATCAGTACTAGGAAGCAATTCCATTTTAACGGCAAAATAAGCTGAATCTTTAAACAAAGAAGCAGGAATCAGCACGTTCTTATAACCAACACTGCTAATTTGTAAAGTATCATTATGACTCCACTGACGGGAATTAAATGAAAATTTACCTGATGAATCTGTTAATACCCCTTGCCCACTTAATTTAAATACTGCAGTAGAAAAAGGGATAGGCTCATCACTTTGCTTATCAACAATAATTCCGCTAATTTTAATTATTTGTGCCGTAGCTAGGGTATTGAATAATAAAAACATCAATACACTCAAAAGGATTTTCTTAGCTGTATGCCAAATCATACTGCAAAATTAAAGGATAGCTTAAAGAAAAATGAGACATAAATCACAACATTAGTTTTATGTGTTATGAATGATGATTATTTTGTGGAAAGATAAGGTAAATGATTTGAATGCTGCTTATAATAAAAAATTGAAATAATATATAACATAGTAGCGTTTTGTGGTTTATTGTGAGTAACGAAAAAAAATTGTAGAAAATATTTTATTTTTAATTGTACTGTTTTAAGCTAAAATTAATAACCCATGAAAATATTTTGGAAAGCATTACAGCTAGCCGCAGCAGGAATTTATTTATTTTTTAAATATGAAAGAAACGCCAAAATTCAAGGTTGTATTGCATTGGCAGCCACCCTACTTGGTATAGTTTTACATATTTCAAAAACAGAATGGATATTCATTTTAATTTGTATAGCATTAGTAATTGCTTTAGAAATGTTGAATACAGCTATTGAAAAAACATGCAACCAAATTACCATTCAATTTCAGCCAAATATTAAAACTATTAAAGATATTTCTGCTGGTGCTGTTTTATGGGCTTCAGGCATTAGTGCAATTATTGGCTGTCTTATTTTTATCCCCAAAATATATGCTTTAATTACAACATAAAAAATCCACACATGTTACAGATAACTTTGTGTGGATTATAATGATGAAATAATTGACCTTAATAATTCATGGTTAGAAATCTAGCCCAAGTGATAAATAAAAGACAGATGGACCACGGAAAACTCCTTTCATTGGCCAGCCTAAGTCAGCACGAATAAAATAACCCAACAATGTGCTACGCACCCCAAAGCCATAACCACCGGCAAAAGGTCCTAAACCTCCTGCATCAATCCTAACATTAATAGGGTTGGCTTGAGGATTGGGTGATGGGAATATTTCTGTTGGTCTTTGTATACCATTAAATTTACCATTCCAAGCGGTACCTAAATCAATGAATTGAATTACCTGAAAATTACGAAGGAATGCATTATTAATAGGTTTATTGAATAAAGTTGAGAACAGAGGCAACCTTAATTCACTATTAATAACTACCGCATTGTTACCATTGGCAACGTTTTGATTATAACCGCGCATATTTAATGCCAAAGATTGAAAGGCATAAGTTTGATCAGGAGCCGGTTGATTGGCGCTATTGAATTTTGGATTCACCCATCCATCAGTTCCACCCAAATAATAAATTATTTTTTGATTACCAAAACTAAAGTCGCCAGCGGCGCGAGTTGCCCAAATAAAGTTGCGGTATATTTTATAGTAATTACGTGCATCAAAACCTACATTATAAGTTTGATTACCACTGCCACCCGTAGTACCGGCTATTGGTTCAGTCATATCAAAATAAACTTTCCAACGTAATCCATTCCAAATATTTTGAGCAGGATTAATAGTGTTATCATAAACATACTCAACATGCCCTACTAAATATTGCGCAGAGGTATCACTCACTTTTAATGAAAACTGATCAGCTGGTTTTATAACACCAAGGTCTTTACGTAAGCCAAAAGTAGCTCTTAAACTCCTTACCTGATCGAATGGATAGGCTACATTAAACTGATACAAATTGGTGAATAGCTGATTATCGTATGGACTGGTATTAAAGAAATTGGTTTGAGTGCTACGATAATAAGTAATACCCCAGTCAACCCTATGTTTTAAATTTTGAAATGAGAAAAAGAAGTCCTTGTCTTTCAAAGAAGTTCCAAAACGAATACCTCCAATGAATTTGATATCTTCCATTAAATCGCTAACACCTGCACGGAAACTCCAGTTAATGGCACTTCCATTGTTAAGCTGAATAGGGCCTGCTCCTCCGGCATAAGGTTGAAAACGATTCACCAAGATATTATTAGTAACACCAGCCAATAAATAATCGGCACTAAATTTTAAACGGTAATTAAACAATTTAGTTTGTTGAATATAATTGTGTTGCTGATTACTTTCTGTTGTATTCCCTAAATCAGTATTCCCAGCATTACTGGAAATTCCACCACTATTAGCAGCTGAGGTAGTGTCGTTTGCAAACTCATTTTGGAAAAAGTTCTTAGGAGCATGGCGCACTGTATCTACTACTACCGGTTGTTTTTTGGCATTTTTATTATTGTTTGTAGCAAAATTTAGTGGTTTACCCTGTGCAATCTTGTCGGCTTGCATTACTTCTTGCATATATTGAGTGGGGCGTGCATTTACATTGCGCCTGTTTAGCGCAGTGGCATCCACTTTCAATTTATACAAATATTTGAAATCGCCTTCTTGACGCGTTTCACTCACTTGGTCATTATTGCCAGATACACGTGACTCTAACAATGAACTTTGATAATTGGTAATAGGGAAAGTGTAAGTAGAGTCTTTATAAACCTGAAAATAACTGATACTATCAGCTTCAGGTTTACGCCATGCAGCTAATGTTGAATCAAGTTCTTTTGTGGAAGGATTGCGCAATAATTCAGTACCTATGTAGTATAATGTGTCAAGTCCTTCCCGTTGGGTAGAAAAAAATCCTGCCCAGCGGTTAGCAATACCATTCTCATCGCTCACATAAGTAAAGTGATTGGTGTTGTATTGCATAGGGTACTTCGCATTTCCATATTTTAAATTGGTAAGTTGAGTAATTTGCTTGGTTTTACTTTTATTCAAAATATCAACTAAGAAAATATTGAATCGATAACGACTGGGTAACACAGTATCATTACTTGGAGCATTTGGGCTGGGTCGGTTTGAAGAGAAAATAATACCTGAACGATTTGGAAATGATACAAAACTGGGGTACAATTCATCATAAACATCGTTGGTAATTTGTTCAACTTTTTGGTCATCAATTTTATAAATGAACAAATCAGTTTGCCCGTTTTTAACTGCGCTTAATATAAGCGTATTAGCATCTAGCATAAACGATGCATCAATTATTTGTTCAAAACCGGTAATATCCTGTTTATAACGTTTGTATCGAGCTAATACATCATAAACAAACATTTTAATTTTACCCTTATCCCAATAAATTACAAGTAAGCGAGTACCCTTACCATCCCACGCTAAAATTGGGTAATTGGGATTGATATCACCTTCATTCGTTCTAACACCATAATCTAATAATACTTTGGTATCGTAAAAATTTTCAACATATTTTACTTTATAAACTCCCTTCTTAAATTCAACTACTGCATAGTTGTTACTTCTTGGGTTGGGATTCGCTTGAAAACGGAAATAATCATTTTTACTCACATCTTCAGATACACTTAAAACACCTTTTGGCGCATTTCTTCTTTGGCGAATATCTTTATAGTAGCGATCTTGCATTTGCTGCATAAAGTCATCTAATACTTCTTTAAATTTCTTTTTACAAATTTTTTCAGAAGCACTATTTAAACTTTTATAAATGCGAGCCAGGTATAGAAAATAGGTTACATTTTCTTTTCTGTAGTGTGCAGCTATATAATACCAAAATGCATTTCCCGCTAACAAAGGTTTATCAAAAGCAAACTGATAAAAATTATTGTATTTACCACTTAACATTGCACTTTTTAACTGATCATCCTTTTCGGTACTCCAATTCTCAGCTGCATATGCTATATACCCATCTGTAAGCCATTGAGGCAAATCTAACAATGCCTGGTTACTTGCAAATTCGCCAATATCATCGCCAAACAAAATATTATCGGTTAAAACTTTAGCAATACCTTCTCGTATTTGATTACGTAAGTGATTATGATTTCCGTCAAAATAAACCACAATTTTATTGTTCACCAGCTTGGTTAGTCCACCGGCATTTTGCCAATCAATTCCCAATCCTATATTGCTTTGCTTAAAATCGTCATAACTATTGTAAACTACTATATTGGCTCTGCGTTGCAAACTATATTCCGTAAATTTTTCAAGTTCGGGTAAATTATCTTCGGCTACTTGTGAAACAAATTTTCCTAGTGCAGTACCCCCTTGTGTTACATAAGTATTAAAATTAGGCGACTGATAAAATTTCCATTTAAATTGATTGTACTGAACTCTATTTTTCCCAAACTCAACCATATTTACCTGTGCAAAAACTGATACAGGTAATAGAAAAGAAAAGAAGATTGTAACTTTATGAATTAATTTCATTTGCATATCCTGTCAATATTAAAAAAATGTATCGGGTTTTAGAAAACAATGGCATAAAAAACAAAGTGAAGATATTAGCCAAATCAATTCTAAGGCCACAATACTTGTTAAAATTAAGTAATTACCTATTACTATTTTAAAAATAAGCACATGTTGCACATTAAAGTTTTTACATTTAATCCCATTCAGGAAAACACTTATTTAATTTATAATGATGCCTTAAATGCCATAATTGTTGACCCGGGATTTTATTTTTCTTCCGAACAACGCTTTTTTCAGGAATTTGTTGAAGAAAAACAGCTTAAACCAATTCTGCTGATTAATACCCACTGCCATTTAGACCATGTTTTTGGCAATAATTGGGTGAATGAACATTACCACTTAGACCTTTGGACCCATAAAGATGAGTTGCCATTATTGGAGTTGGCACCCGAATCGGGAAAACAATGGGGCTTACCATTTGATAATTTTAAAGGGAAAGTGCATTTATTAAAAGAAGGGGATAAAGTTTGGTTAGATGAGGCCGCATTTGAAGTTTTAGAAATTCCGGGTCATTCGCCCGGAAGTATTTGTTTATATAATGCTCCACAAAAAATATTAATTGCCGGCGATGCTTTATTCCGAGAAAGTATTGGAAGAACCGATTTGCCGGGTGGCAACCACAATTCCTTAATTAAAAACATTAAAGAAAAACTACTTACCCTGCCCGAAGACACAGTAGTATATTCCGGTCATGGCCCGGCAACTACCATTGGACATGAAATAAAATACAACCCATTTTTGTAGTTAAGCCTAAAACAGGTTAAACTAATTTTTGTTTTTTTCCATAGCCTTTTTATAGGCCATAATAAACATGGCCCCTAAATTATTTTGCGGTGGCACATAGTCGTCAAATTTTTCTTTATAGCCACCTGTAAACCTATTTTGAAGACCTGCCCAAATTTTTGTCCAATCTAAATTTTTTCCCTGACGTAAGGTTTCAGTAATGGCTTCAATTAACGCCATATTTACTACACCTGTTCCCACCTGTTTAGAGGCAATAATGTGTGATTCGGGACAAATTTTCAAAACATCATTCAGGCTATTATAACCACCACAACTACCTAGCATAATAACTTTAGCAGATGGGAATAAACGTTTTATGGTTGAGTTTACATAATAACTATGGCCACGATGTATTACAACTGTGGGATCAATATGTGCTGAATCTAAATAATCGCACAAATGCTGTTGTGCAGCATCATCTAAATCTTTTTCCGCATCTAACGGTTTATTAGAATAAATTTCAATAGGTACTCCTCTAGTTGATTTTACCTCGACCCATTCAGGTTTATACACGATATGCCAATTGGCATTATTGTAGTTGGCAATAAAAGAATTGAAAATGTTTTTCCCGTCTTTATCACCATAAAAAAACTGTTGAATAATAATTTTACCGCCAGCGTCTTTCAACAAATTAACGGGCATTTCATAAACGGGAATAATACCCAATTGCGCAGAAACATTAATACCATTAGCCGGATTCATCGATAAAAAAATGGTATTTAAAATATTATAAATTACAATACCACGTTCGTTGTGTATAAGTTTATTGTATTGTAACTGTTGTTGCACCTGCAACAACATTAAATTACGAATTGCAGCATCGTTTATGCTAGCAAAAGAATTGGCAACATCCACTGCATCTTCTAAAGTTGTTGTTTTTTCAAGTCCGGTTACAAAGCGTTTAATTAAATTTTGTGCAGTGCTTTTATCCATTCTTTTTAAAAAATCATCTAACACATTATAAGCAGCTGCCATGCGAATAAATTTTTTATAATAATCGTCATGTACCCATGCCAATAAAGTATCAGATCGCGGAATGGTCATTCTGGGAAAAATTCTGTTATACACACCTAAGTAGCTGCTGGTATAAATATCTTCTTCACCCAATACACATAAGTAGTAAAGGTCTTGTGGTGCAAGGTTTTCTAAAACTTTAAATCTAACGGCATCACGGGGATCATCATGCAATCCATTTATTTCATTGATATAATGTTCAATAGCTTTTTGTCTTAATTTTTCAGTCAATACCTGTTTGGCATAAGGAGTATCGCCCATTTGCATGCGAGCTGCATATTTTATTTCGGTATTTACCAACAATTTATAAAATGGATCATCCGTATCTTTTATTTTTTGTATGGAATCGATGGTGATTTGTTTGCGATATATTTCATCTAAAAAAGCAAAATATATTCTACCACCCGGCATTTTCTCAATTTGATAAATAGTTTGCACCAACGGGTCATTTACCTTTTTTATTTTTTGAGCCAATTGATTAGCAGCTCCAAGGTAGTCGTAAATCATGTCAGGATTACGATGGGCAACTACTGCAATTAAACTATCGGCAAATGGAACATTGATGTTATTGGCAACAATGTTTAATATATTATCCGGATACAACTGGCAATTTTTTAAAACAATAATATTTTTAGCTTCCTGAATACCAATATTGTTTTGTAAAGCAAAATTGTTGACCAATAAATTATCAATAGCCACATCATTGGCTTGTATAATTGGTGCAATAGAAAGGTTTTGCTTTTCAAGGTCAACTGCTTGTTCATAGGCCAACATTAAATCGCCCAGCATCATTCCTTTTATTAATCCTGCTTTATAAGCGGTAGTAAATCCTTCCAATAAACTATAAATTCCGCGCAACCATTTATATTTATCATTATTGTTAATGGTACTGTCTAATTCAATTGATGCACGCATATTGTGCACCGTAGTATGCAATAGTTGCGTAATTTGAAGGTTTACATCTATATCATCAGTAGGTGCAAATAAATGGTTGGCATTTGGTGTTAATTGAATAATATTTTGCTCTGCCTTTTGAATATTATCGTGAATAAGTTGCCGCATATGGGGAATAGTAGGCATAGCTAATTCAGGCTGGGCCTGCACAAAAATTATTCCACCAATACAACATACTAATAAAAGTAACCTTCTAAACAATTGCATATAATTCAAAAATAAAGGCATTTATGCAAATTTTTCGTTAATGGACTTAACAATTAGATAATCTGATGTTTGTAAGTGAATGCAAAAACTGTAAGTTAAATTTGTGTAAATTAAATGTTACCATGGAAACAACAGCCAAAAGAATTTTAATTGCTGATGACGAACCGGATATTTTAGAGATAATTCAGTACAATCTTAGCAAGGAAGGCTATGAAGTAATAACTGCTAAGGATGGAAATGAAGCTATTGAAAAAGCCAAGCAGTTTAAACCCCAACTAATAATATTAGATATAATGATGCCACATAAAACCGGCATTGAAGTGTGTTCCATATTGAGATCGCAGCCTCAATTTCAGCAAACACTTATTATATTTTTAACTGCATTAAATGATGAACCTTCACACATTAAAGGTTTGGAAACCGGAGCAGACGATTATATTAGTAAACCCATATCACCCAAAATTTTGGTAAGCCGTGTTAATGCACTTTTTAGAAGAATTAATAAAAATGAAGAGGAAGGGAAACCTATTAAAATAGGCAACATTAATATTGATCCGGTAAAATTTGTGGTTGAAATTGATGGCAAAGAAATTATTTTAGCCAAAAAAGAATTTGAACTACTATACTTGTTAGCTACCAAACCCGGCAGGGTATTTTTGCGTAACGAAATACTTTCACAAGTTTGGGGAAATGAAGTAATTGTGGGCGATAGAACCATTGATGTGCACATTAGAAAAATACGTCAAAAGTTAAATTTAGACTGTATTACCACGGTTAAAGGTGTGGGCTATAAATTTGACATTTAAGGATATTGAATTATAACTTATACTATAATTCACAGTTGCCTTATATTCTGTTTATTTTTACACCATGTTTGAAACCAAAAATTTATCACCACAACAATTATCGGCTTTAACAGCCTTGTTTTTAGCTGTTCCCATTGGTATTGCCTTTTTGTTAATTGAAAATATTTGGATTGGCATTACTGCTCTTTTTTTAACTTTTATTGGCAGCTATTACCTTATTGGCTTTGTGTTAGAATCGTTTATTTATCGTAAAATAAAACTCATTTATAAATTCATCTATCAAACAAAAGCCAGTAAACGAGAGGAAACTTATTATAAATATATATTGCCTCAAAAAGGCATTGATGAAGTGAGAGAAGATGTAGAAAAATGGGCCGAACAAAAAAGCGCAGAAATTGAACTTTTAAAACAAAATGAAGCTTACCGAAAGGAATTTTTACAAAATCTGGCACACGAATTTAAAACACCCATTTTTGCTATACAAGGCTATGTTGATACCTTATTGAATGGCGCCATTGACAATACCGAAGTAAACAGAAGGTTTTTAGAAAATGCTTCAAAAAATATTGACCGAATGGTTAATTTGGTTGAGGACTTAGATGAAATTTCTAAATTAGAAAGTGGCGAGCAACCGCTGTATAAAGAAAACTTTGTAATTCAGGATTTAATTAAAGAAGTATTCGAAACACTTTCAATTAAAACTACAGTTCGCCAAATTAAAACCAGTATTAAAAAAGGATGTGAGGCACCGATAATGGTATTTGCCGATAAGGAAAAAATACGTCAGGTATTGAATAATTTGGTAGTAAATGCCACCAAATATGGTAAAAACAATGGTAGTATTGTAGCCAGCATTTATAAAACCGATGGAGCGCATGTTTTGGTTGAAATAAGCGATGATGGTATTGGCATAGCTGAAGAACATTTACCCCGCGTTTTTGAGCGTTTTTACAGAACCGATAGAGGCCGAAGCCGAAATGTAGGGGGGACCGGCCTCGGATTAGCTATATGTAAACACATTATTGAAGCCCATGGTCAAACCATTCATATACGCAGTAAAGTTGATGTGGGCACCACCGTAGGATTTACCCTTGCTACTAAACGCAACTAAATAAAAAAGCCCCTATGAAAATAAGGGCCGGACATGAGAAAATCTACTGTACTCTTGTTGCTCTTAACTATGAACTAAAACTTTTTGCAAAGAAACAACCCCAATGTGAAGCAATTGTAAAGGCTTTGAAAATAAATTATTAAGGATTAGGCCAAAGTTTAATTGCCTGTATTAACAAATTATTAATTCTTTTTTTTGTCAGGGCCTTCCGCTTCATAGTTTTACATTTGTCCAAATTTTTTCGATTATGGGATTAAACACGATTGGCAGGATTTTTATGCCCAAAAACAAAATTTTTTATGAACTTTTTGAGCAAGTTGCTGATACGGTATGCGAAATGGCCGACATGTTAAAAAAAGTGGTAGCCGAACCAGATCATGATAAACGTGCGGCTTTAATTAAACAAATTGAGGATTTAGAACACAAAAACGACGACCACACACATAAAATTTTTACTGAATTAGGTAGAAACTTTATTACCCCTTTTGATAGAGAAGATATTCACTACCTAGCCACTGCTTTGGATGATATTGCTGACTATATTTACTCTTCTTCAAAAAAAATAAACTTTTACCACATTAACCCCAACGATAGTGGTATTCAAAAAATGGCAGAATTAATTTTTCAAGGTTGTAATGAAATAAAAAAAGCTGTTTACGGTCTTCGCGATATGAAAGACTTAAGAAAAATGACCGAAGCCTTGGTAAAAGTAAATTCCATTGAAAACCAAGCCGATGATGTTTTTGATATGAGCATTGAAATGCTGTTTCAAAAAGAAAACGATGCGAAAGAAGTTATTAAGAAACGAGAAATTTATCAGGTACTTGAAATTGCAACAGATAAATGTGAAGATGCTGCTAATGTAATAGAATCTATTATTATTAAGTACGCATAATACCGGCAATTTACAACACCTAACCGCAATTAAAATTTATGACGATTTTATTAGTTACATTAGTAATACTTGCGCTGATATTTGATTTTATTAATGGATTTCACGATGCGGCCAACTCTATTGCTACCATTGTTTCAACCAAAGTACTAACTCCTTTACAAGCTGTAATTTGGGCTGCTTCTTTCAACTTTATAGCCTATTTTGTTTTTAAAGAACATAAAGTAGCAGGTACCATTGCCAATATTATTGCCGAAAATATTATTAATTTTCATGTGCTAATAGCAGCTACAATTGCTGCTATTATTTGGAACTTAATTACCTGGTATTTCGGTATTCCATCCAGTTCATCACATACCCTTATTGGTGGTTTAGCGGGTGCAGCCATAGCAGCCGGGGGGGGAATTGATGGGGTAAACAGCTCACCTATTATTACGGCACTTATATTCATGGTTTTATCGCCTATTATTGGTTTAATCTTCGGATTTCTTATTACAGTGCTTACGGTAAACGTTGCTAAAAACGCACGTCCATCAAAAGCCGAAAGTTGGTTTAAACGCTTACAATTGGTATCATCCGGCGCACTAAGCTTAGCACATGGTGGCGGTGATTCACAAAAAACCATGGGTTTAATTTTAGCAGGAATTTGGTTTTTCGAAAAATCATCTAACCCCAACATTGGCACTATACACAATTTTACAATGCCCGAATGGTTACCCTTTGCATGTTATTCAGCCATTGCATTAGGTACTTTATTTGGCGGATGGCGTATAGTTAAAACAATGGGAACCAAAATAACAAAGGTTACACCGTTAGAAGGCTTTTGTGCGGAAGGTGGTGGTGCACTTACCATTTTTTTAACTACTTTTTTTGGTATTCCGGTTAGTACCACACACACTATTACCGGTGCAATTATTGGAGTGGGTGCCACCAAACGCTTAAGTGCAGTTCGTTGGGGTGTAACCATAAACTTGGTTTGGGCATGGATATTAACCATTCCTTTATCAGCAGGTATGGCTGCCATTTTCTATTATATTACCAATTTTTTATTCTAACGTTTGTGCTTTTATTTATTCCGCTTTCTTTTTATATTTAGACCATTACTAAATTTGTAAAGGCTTGTGTAATTGTTTATGTGCATTAACGCAAATAAATATTTAATTATTCATATATAACTGAATTAATTTAAAAGAATGAAAAAAATTCTGGTAACTGGTGGCTGCGGCTACATTGGTTCACATACAATTGTTGATTTAATTGAAAATGGTTTTGAAGTAATTTCGATTGATAACAACTCACGTTCAGGAACAGATGCTTTAAAAGGTATAGAATTAATTACAGGCAAAAAAATTAAGAACTATACCGTTGATTTAAAAAATTTTGATGAAACACAAGCCGTTTTTCAAGAACATCATAATATTTTTGGCATTATTCACTTTGCGGCCTATAAAGCAGTAGGTGAGTCGGTTGAAGAACCTTTACTGTATTATGAAAATAATTTGTTCTCGTTAATCAATTTAATGAAGTGTGTAAAAGAATTTTCCGTACCGTATTTTGTGTTTTCTTCTTCATGCACAGTGTATGGCAACCCCGATAGTATTCCGGTAACAGAAACATTCCCCATAAAAAAAGCCGAATCACCCTACGGTGCCACAAAACAAATGGGTGAAGATATTGTACGTGATTGCAGCAATGCTTATGAAACTGCATCTATATTATTACGATACTTCAATCCAGTAGGCGCACATCCCTCCAATCACTTAGGCGAGTTACCCATCGGCAAACCCATGAATTTAGTACCTGCTATAACCCAAACAGCCATTGGTAAAATTCCAAAATTAACGGTTTATGGAAACGACTACCCTACCCGAGATGGAAGTTGTATAAGAGACTTTATACACGTTTGCGATATTGCACATGCACATACTTTGGCATTACAATACCTAATTGAACAAAAAAATAAAACCTATTGCGATGTATTTAATTTAGGAACAGGAAATGGCGTAACAGTGCTTGAAGCCATTCACGCATTTGAAAAAGTAAGCGACGTTAAACTGAATTATGAAATTGGTGCAAGAAGACCTGGAGATGTTGTAGCCATTTACGCTAACAATGAATTAGCAAAACATGCATTAAATTGGCATATTCAATACAATTTAGAAGACATGATGCGAACAGCTTGGGCATGGGAGCAACAACTAGCTAACGCTAAGAAATAAAGCAATTACGCTCAATATCTATAATTACATTCATCACATTTGCAAACACAATAACTTTATAACTGTATGGATTATGGTAAGCAATTCCGCAGTTTTATTAATAGTTATTATGTGGGCGAAGGTGTACGTATGACGATTGGTATTCTTTTACCTTCTATCATTGCCGCATATTTTAAGGCTTTACCCATTGGCATTAATATTTCCCTAGGCGCTTTAGGTATTGCAATCAGCGATAATCCGGGGCCTATTTTGCATAGAAAGAATGGCTTTTTTGCCGGAAGCATATTACTTTTTTTAGTTGCCATAGTAGTAGGATTAAGCAGTTTTATTCCTTGGCTTTATGGAATTATATTACCTATATTATGTTTTATTTTTTCCATTATTGGGGTATTTGGTACTCGGGCTGCTTCAATTGGAGTAGCTGCACTTTTAATACTTGTGTTACAAGCAGACCACCATTATAAGGATGTTGAAAATATTTTATTGAATAGTTTGTACATAGGTGGAGGCGCAGTTTGGTATAGCTTTTTAAGTTTGGCATTATACCAATTAAGGCCTTATAAAATTGTTCAACAATCATTAGGTGAATATTTTGAAACTATAGGGAAATACTTAAAAACAAAAGGAAACCTATTCAATTCAACCATTAACTTAGAAAACACCTATAGCCAATTATTACAATTACAAACAACTGCATTAGAACGTCAAAATTTAACTGCCGAAATTATTTTTAAAACGCGCAGTTTTGTTAAAGAATCAACACCCACCAGTAGAAATTTAATGCTGGCCTTTTTAGATGTTACTGATTTGTTGGACACTATAATGACTTCTCATCAGGATTATAAAGCACTACATTCATTTAAGCCGGCTCAATCATTATTACAAGAATATGCGCAATGCATTCAACAGTTGGGAAATTATTTGGAAGAAACTGGCATTGTACTTAAAGGCGGCACTTCTACCATAAAAAGTTTAGCTATAGAACAACTTATACAACCCTTAAGAAATCAATACGCAGCTTTACATGCCAATGAAATTTCTTCCCACTCTATTAGTATTTTAATTAGTCTAAAACAAATTTTAGATAGTATTGAAGCGGTTGCTGCCAGAATTAAAACTTTAGAAACATATATTAGCAACAAAGAAAAAATAAGCAGAAAAAAAATTAAAGAAACCAATCCGGAAGATTTCATATCACATCAACGTATATCGATTGACGTAATTATAGATAATCTATCATTTCAATCAAATATATTTAGGCATTCATTACGAATTGCTCTGGCTGCTTTGTGTGCTTATATAATTGCACATTTCTTTTTGTTAGGACATAGTTACTGGTTGTTACTTACCGTAATTGTTATTTTAAAACCAGCTTATAATTTAACCAAAAAAAGAAATAAAGAACGTTTAACAGGCACCCTTATTGGTGCTGCTTTTGGAGCCGCATTGCTTTATTTTATACATGCCGATACCTTTTTGCTAATTATACTAACCATTAGCATGTTTATTGCATATAGCTTTATGCGAACCAATTACATTATTAGTGTAATTGCCATTACTGTTTATGTATTATTGTTGTATCACTTATTAAACTTTAATAATTACAGATTACTAATTACTGACAGAGTAATTGACACAGCCATTGGATCAGCCTTGGCAATTGTGTTTAGTTTTATTTTACCTCCCATTTGGGAAAATACACAGCTGAATAATTTACTATACAAAGCCATTAATAGCTGTGCTCAATATTTTCAGGCTTTAAATAATGCTTTAACAGGTAATCAGCCCTATGAAAAAAACAGCATACGGTTATTAAGAAAAGAAAGTTGGATTTCGGCATCTAATGTTTCAGACAGTTTTAATAGAATGCTATCAGAACCCAAACATCAACAAGTACATTTACCGCAAATTCATCAACTGGTAGTGGTTTTGTATATGGCCAATGCTCATTTGGCAACTTTAAATTATTATGCTAGTGAAATTAAAGACAATTTGGTTACACCTGAATTAAACGAATTAGGCCAAAATATTCTTAAACATTTACATAATAGTGCTCAACAATTACAAACAACTAATGCATTTACCAATCCAACAAATAACGATACGAAATTAGATAAACCCTTTTCCATTCATGTAAAAATAAACGAACTATTAACCATTAGAAATAAAGAAATTGAGACAGGACATTTGAACAGCGATACACGCCCCTATTTATCAACGCTTAAATCAATTACAGACCAGTATAGTTTTTTATACAACATTTCCATAGATATGTCTAAGATTACTGCTCAATTAAAATAATAAACCCTCCGTTTCTGTAAGGAGGGTTTTGGTTTTTGATACAGGACTAAGAAAGGGGCGTTAAAATTTTAAAAACCTATTCGGTTATTTTTGTTGCAATATCCGTTTTATTTCTGTAATTAGTTCAGTTTTGGTGATAGGAATACCCATTATTTTATTATAACCTTTGGCATCTACCAAATATTGGTCGCGTAAAATCTTAATTAATTGGCCATTGTTTATTTCCGGAACCAAAACTTGTTTAAAGTTCTTAATAATATTCCCTAAGTTTTTTGGGAATGGTCGCACATATCTTAAATGAGCGTGACTAACGGAGTATCCTTGACGTTGCAATTCTAGTACAGCACTTTTTATTGCACCATAGGTTGATCCCCATCCAATCACTAACAAATCTCCGGTTTCTGCACCACTATCCAATTGTTGTAAGGGAATATAATCAGCAATTTTATCAACCTTTTCCTGGCGAGTTTTCACCATGTGTTGGTGATTGTCAGGATCGTAACTAACATTTCCTGTTATATCCTGCTTCTCCAAACCACCAATTCTATGCTCTAAACCTGCTGTTCCGGGAATAGCCCAGGGACGCACTAATTTTTCATCGCGTAAATAAGGTTCAAATTTTGAATCAGTATTTTGTTGCGTTGCAGCAAATTTTACCTCAATGGGTTTTAAATCAGCCGACTTAGGGAATCGCCAGGGCTCGGCACCATTGGCAATATATCCATCACTTAACAAAATTACCGGTGTCATGTGTTGTACCGCAATTCTGCAAGCTTCATAAGCTACATCAAAACAATCGCTGGGTGTTGCAGAAGCTATAATCGGCATAGGACATTCACCGTTACGACCGTAATAAGCTTGCATTAAATCGCTTTGTTCCGTTTTGGTAGGTAATCCGGTTGAAGGGCCACCACGTTGAATATCTACAATAACCAAAGGAATTTCCAACATTACCGCTAAACCCATTGCTTCTGTTTTCAGTGCCATTCCGGGCCCGGAAGTGGTAGTTACGCCTAAAGCACCACCGTAACTAGCACCAATGCTGGAAGAAATGGCTGCAATTTCATCTTCAGCTTGAAAAGTTTTTACACCAAAAGCTTTGTGTTTACTTAATTCATGTAAAATATCTGAAGCAGGTGTTATAGGGTATGAGCCCAAAAATAATGGCAATCCGCTTTTTTGACTGGCGGCAATTAAACCATAGGCCAATGCCTGATTCCCCATAATGCTTCTATAGGTTCCTGCGGGTAATTTGGCTTTTTCAACTTTGTATCGGGTAGTAAATGTTTCGGTGGTATCACCATAGTTATAACCCGCTTGTAAAACTTTAATATTGCTTTGTAAAATGCTTTCTTTTTTGCCGAACTTTTCTTTTAAAAATGCAATAGTTGTATCAAGGGTTCTATCGTACATCCAATAAATAAAACCTAATACAAACATGTTTTTTGCTCTGTCGCGTTCCTTGGTACCTAAATCAGTAAAATCTTTTAGGGCTTCACGAGTAAGTCGGGTAACATCTATTTTAATTACTTCAAAATTATCCAAACTACCATCTTCTAAGGGATTAACGCCTTCGGGATAGTTAGCCAAACGTAAATTTTTAGCATCAAACCCATCAATATTCACAATAATTTTTCCACCGGGTTTAATACTTTTCAAATTCACTTTTAATGCAGCTGCATTCATAGCAACCAGAACATCGGCAATATCACCGGGCGTGTAGACTTTGTTCGATGAAAAGTGCAGTTGAAATCCACTAACCCCAGGTAAAGTACCAATAGGGGCACGTATTTCAGCCGGGAAATCTGGAAATGTTGCTAAATCAATTCCCAACAGGGCAGTGTTGTTGGTAAATTGCTGCCCGGTTAATTGCATTCCATCGCCGCTATCGCCTGCAAACTTTATAACAACGTCTTGCAGTGTTTGCTCTGTTCTATTCATTTTAAAAAAATTGATAACGAAGTTAAGTATAATCTTTTTTCAATTTACAGCATAAATTGCCCATTTTAGAAACATTTTAAACATTTATTAAATCTACACACATTAACTTGCACTTCCTGCTGAGTTTAAAACAGAATTATGGTAAAAAAATTTGGGGTTCAATATTGTTTCAAAGGGTTCATTCCATTAATGGTTTTGTTTTTTATTTCTTGCAATGATAAGCCTAAACCATCCAATACTGCATTAACTAGCGCTACTAAAACAGCTTCTATTGGTATTTCCCAAACTGATATTATTGCTAATAAAGATGATAGCACTACACATATTGACATCTACCCTACAATTCATAGTACACCCATTACTTATGATTCAACCAAAAAATATATTTACTTAACTTTTGATGATGGCCCTCAAAATGGTACCACAACGTGTTTACAGCTTGTAAAAAATGAACAAATAAAAGCTACATTTTTCATGATTGGCAATCAGGTTGGCGATGAATATTTGAAGAAATTAGTGCAATCTGTAAGAAATGATTACCCTGAAATTTTGTTAGCCAACCACAGTAATACACATGCCAATAACAAATACCGATATTTTTACCATCACTCAAACATGGCATTTGAAGACTTTATGCAAGCACAAGAAAAATTGCATGTGCCTTTTAAAATCATTCGACTTCCGGGTAATAGTGCATGGATTTCAGCTACTTCTTTTAAAGCTTCTCCTTTGGTAAAACCGGTGTGCATGAAACTAGACAGTGCAGGCTATAATGTAATTGGATGGGATGTAGAATGGAGTTTTGATCATAAAACTGCAAACCCCATTCAAAGTGCCAAAACAATGTTTGAAATAGTGAATACTGCATTTGAAAAAAACTATACACATACCAAAAATCATTTAGTTATTTTAACACACGACCGCATGTTTAGGCATGCCAATTTTACCGACTCGTTACAAAAATTTATAGGTTTATTAAAACATTATCCGAATTATGTTTTCGAAACAGTTGATCATTATCCAAACCTTAAAAAGCCCTTATAGATTTAACGTGTATTTTTGAATTATTGCAGTAACTTTACACTATAAAAAATTTTTTGAAACTATGGCAATTTTTAAATCCGGTAACCCCACTTTAACAGAGAAGATTTTTGATAACAGTCTCACGGCTCAAGCAAATGCACAAGGCATAATGAGCGTAAGAGGTACGCTCAATAAATTTGGCTTTCTAATGTTAATGGTTATTGGCGGTGCATTTTATACCTGGCATACTTATGCCAGTGGACAACCCGGAACAACTACCACACTAATGATGGTAGGTATTTTTGGCGGTTTAGTTGCAGCTATTGGCATTATGTTTAAACCCATGTGGGCAGGATACATTGCCCCTGCATATGGTATTTTAGAAGGACTATTTGTTGGCGGAATTTCTGCAATTATCAATGATATGTTTGCTAAAAATTATCCTAACCTTGTATTACAAGCGGTAGGTTTAACTTTTGGCGTAGCATTAGCCATGTTTTTGCTTTATAGCTTTAGAATTATTAAAGTAACTGACAAATTACGTAGCATTATTTTTACCGCTACTTTGGGTATTGCAATATTTTATGGACTTACACTATTACTGAGTTTATTTAATGTTAATATGCCATTTATGAGTATCACAAATGGCGGTATGTTAGGTATTGGTATTAGTTTATTCGTTGTTGCAGTTGCAGCTTTGAATTTATTATTAGACTTTGATATGATTGAGAGAGGCGCTGAGCAAGGTGCACCTAAATTTATGGAATGGTATGGCGCATTTGGCTTACTAGTGACTATTGTTTGGTTATACATTGAAATATTAAAATTGTTAAGCCGTTTCGCTAGCAATAGAAACTAATCATTCTACCCAAAAAACTTATAGCCCCACGCTTACAATAAATGTGGGGCTTTTTTATTTTTATTCATATGGCATTCACTATTTTCAATTTGTTGTATCTGCCATAGAAAATATCAGGTAATTTTACGGCACAAAAATTTGCTGCCATGCAATTCAATAGAAAGGCATTAACCAATGTACAACTGATTAATTTTTATCATGAATTATTATATCCCAGACTAATTGAAGAAAAAATGTTGGTGTTATTGCGTCAGGGAAAAATTAGTAAATGGTTTAGTGGTATTGGCCAAGAAGCCATTTCAGTTGGTGCTACCTTAGCTTTGGAAAGTGATGAATGGATAATGCCTTTACACAGAAACTTAGGTGTATTTACTTCCAGAAAAATGCCCTTACACAAATTATTTATGCAATGGCAGGGCAATCATGAAGGATATTCTAAAGGAAGAGAAAGAAGTTTCCATTTTGGTACTAAGGAACATTTTATTTGTGGCATGATTTCGCATTTAGGTCCACAATTGGCTGTAGCCGATGGTGCAGCATTAGCCATTCAATTACAACAAAAACAAAAAATTGCCTTAGCATTCACCGGCGATGGTGGCACTAGTGAAGGCGATTTCCATGAAGCTTTAAATGTAGCTGCCGTTTGGAACTTGCCGGTTATTTTTATTATTGAAAATAACGGATACGGACTTAGCACACCTGTTAACGAACAATATCGCTGCAAAAATTTGGTTGATAAAGCCATCGGTTATGGAATGGAAGGCGTTCAAATTGATGGAAATAATATTTTAGAAGTGTATGATACAATTAGCGGGGTAAGAAAATATTGTATTGAACAACAAAAGCCCTATTTAATTGAATGCATGACTTTTAGAATGCGCGGTCATGAAGAGGCCAGTGGCACAAAATATGTTCCCAAAGAGCTATTTGATATTTGGGCGGAAAAAGATCCAATAAAGAATTATGAAGAATATTTATTGAATGAGCAAATCCTTACCTCATCAGCCATTGAAGATATAAGGCATAACATGAAATTGGCTATTGAAGAAGAATTACAAATTGCTTATCAGGCAGCACCTATGGTTGCCAATACACGGGAAGAGCTGGCGGATGTTTATGCCCCTGCCCCACTTGTTGAAGAGCCTTCCGAAAACATGCGCAATAATTCAGCAACTACTGAAAAACCACATCGTTTAATTGATGCGCTTAAGGATGGTCTTGATTTGGCCATGCAAAAACACGATAAGCTCATTTTAATGGGTCAAGATATTGCAGAATATGGTGGTGCATTTAAGATTACAGAAGGCTTGCTTGAGAAATATGGCAAAAATAGAGTACGCAATACACCCTTATGCGAAAGCGCCATTATTGGTACTGCATTGGGTTTAAGTTTAGAGGGGTTTAAGAGCATGGTTGAAATGCAGTTTGCCGATTTTGTTTCTGTTGGTTTCAATCAAATAGTAAACAACTTAGCGAAAATACATTACCGTTGGAATCAAAATGCCGATGTGGTTGTTCGAATGCCCACCGGTGCAGGGGTTGGTGCCGGTCCCTTTCATTCACAAAGCAATGAAGCTTGGTTTACACATGTGCCCGGTTTAAAAGTGGTTTACCCGGCAACGCCATTCGATGCAAAAGGCTTACTGTTGGCATCGTTTAACGACCCCAACCCAATTTTGTTTTTTGAACACAAAGCTTTGTATAGAAGTGTAACCGGTTATGTACCTAATGAGTATTATGAAATACCAATAGGTAAAGCAAGAGTTGTGCAAAGTGGAAGCAATTTAAGCATTATAACCTATGGTGCGGGTGTACATTGGGCATTGCAATATTGTGCTGAACATACCGATTCCTCAATTGAAATTATTGATTTAAGAACATTATTACCACTGGATTATGATAGCATTCGTAACACAGTTTTAAAAACTGGCAAAGTACTGGTTTTACATGAAGATACACTTACCGGCGGTATTGGTGCGGAAATAAGTGCCTGGATAACAGAACATTGTTTTGAACACTTAGATGCACCAGTTATGCGCTGTGCCAGTTTAGATACGCCTATTCCTTTTAACACAACACTTGAACAAAATTTTTTAGCACATACCCGATTAGCAGAAACTATAGAAAAATTGTTGAATTATTAATGTACTCAACTACTCGCCGGGATGATACTGTTGCGTAGCGTGTTTTAATACATCATCTTTATAAAATAAAACGTCTTTAAAAACACCATTGGTGTACATTGCTTCTTGGTCACTAAAATGAGGTGAACTTAAATGGCCACTTTCTCCTCCGGTTAATAATGATTTAGCTTTAATCGTTTTACCAAACTCTACAGCACAAATAAAACTATTACCATTATAACCATAACGTTTTTTAGTTCCATTAAAAGTTTTACTTACAAAAGAAGGAATACAACCCCATGTTGAGGCCGCAAAACCAACAGGTAAACTGGGCTTGTTATCATCAAAAATTTCATTGATATTACCCGTTAATCTTTGGTAACGATTAATATCGCCCCAAGCAACTTGCCAAGTTCCAAAATTTTGTGTTAGTTGTTCAATAACTTTTTGCATGGGCTGTAATAAACTAACGGAACTGGCTTTCTGTGCAAAATGAATTGTTTTTTCAACTTGATCAGCATCATCTTCTTCATCTTTATTTTTCATAATTTCAGGCAAAAGCTTTTGCCCCCATTCAATAGCTAAAGTAGTGGCAACAGAGGTAGCTGAAGCATTGTCATTCCAATGCTGTAATAGTTGAATAGGTTGTTCTAAATTCGGATAATTATTTTTTTCAAGCTCGTATGCTTTAAGCAAAGCCGGAATTAAAATATCAAATGCTGATAAATGGGTATTATAAGCGGTTTTAATTACCTTATCAAGCGTTAATTGTGTAGCATTTTCCCACAATTTTACAGCTAACACGCCCCGAAAATTTTGACCATCTGGCGCCATATAGTGGGGATAATTTTGTTTTAAGGGGCTACTTGAACCTGAAACCGTAAATGGTGTAGAATTACAATTTTGTATAAAGCCAGTGGAGGGATTATAAACATGAATTATCTCATTCAAAGTATGTAACCCTTTCCATTCGGTTGCAGCGGTAGTTCCATCTACCGGCAATGCCCAATTGTACGCAGTATCGCGTCGTGGCATAAAATTACCGTGCCAATAAGCAATATTGCCTTTATCATCGGCGTAAACAGTATTGTTAGATGTGTTAGAATATAATTCCATTGTTTTTTTAAACTCCTCAATATTATTGGCTTTGGTACGCTGCCATGATTGAATAAGGCTATTCATAGAACGATTCATGGCTTTTACAGCAATCCATTGATGGTTCCGCTTAGCCATAACCGGACCATGATGTGTAAAATACGTTGTAAATGTTTTAGCAATTTTATTACCTCCACTCAAATAATAAATGGTTATTTGCTTTTGTTGAATGGGTAACCATTGATGATTATAATAATACATCCATTTCCCATTTTGTTCTTGAACCTTCTCTGCATATAAATCGGCCACATCCGCATAACTGGAAGTATGCATCCAACCACAATGTTCATTAAATCCTTGATATACAAAGAACTGCCCCCAGGTTACTGCACCATATGCATTCAAACCTTCCTTGCTCACCACCTGAACTTCAGGACGGAAATAAAAAGTTACATGTGGATTAATGTATAAAATAGCATTTCCGGAAGCTGTTTTCGAAGGCGCAAAGGCAAACCCGTTAGAACCGGAAGTAAGTTGTTCATTTTCTGTAAATATTTTTGCAGTGGGTAAATGTTCATTTCCATAAAAATTTTTAAGTTCATTAGTAGTAACCCCACCAATATCAATTGCACCAATACTTCCATCCGTCCATAATAACGGATACCAAGGCTTAAATTCATTTAGTAAAACCGGTTTTACCTCAGGATGTTTGAATAGATAAAAATTGATTCCATCGGCATAAGCATCCAATAATTGCTTTAGCCATGATGGTGCCTTTGCGTAATCATTCTTTGCATCAGTTGAATCAATTTGTAAACGAATCAATAAGTCATCATATAGAGAAGATTCTCCTTTTACTTCCGCCATTCGCCCCAGTTTTTCAATATAATTCATTTCAACCCTTTGAAAATCATCCTCACATTGCGCGTACAGTAAACCAAAAACTGCAGCAGCATCGGTATTGCCATAAACATGCGGAATGCCCCAGTTATCGCGAATAATTGTTACTTGTTTGGTCATATTTTCCCAACGTTGTATGTTGGTTGCATTATTTTGTTGCGCATTTAGTTGCAATGGAAGCAAGAACAATAGCCACAAGTATTTCATACGCTTTTAATTTTCATTTTGTTTTAGCACTCTAAGTAAGTTTTCACCCAAAATTTTTTCAATATCTTTTTTGTTGTATCCTCGTTGCATTAAACCTTTGGTTATAAGGGCATAACTGGTAACATCATCCAATTGTTGTGGGGCTGAATTAATGCCATCAAAATCAGAACCCAAACCAACATGGTCAACTCCAATTAATCGAACAATATAATCCAAATGATCGAGTAATAAAGATAAAGGTGGTCGCCAACTGTTTACTTCAGTTGCATATTTTTGAAATAACCATGTTAATGCATAATCGCGTTGCATGCCCGAATGTATTAAACTATCTAACTCCATTTTATGGCTTACAGAAAACTGTTGTTGCTTTTGCATGAAGGTGCTATCTAAAAATCCGGAATAAAAATTCAACTGAATAACACCGCCATTTTTACCAATTGCTTTTATTTGCTCATCTTTTAAATTTCTAAATACCGGGCAAATATTATACACATCACTATGCGATGCAATGATGGGCTTAGTAGTGGTATGAATAACATCCCAAAAAGTTTGTTCGCCGGTGTGTGATACATCAATCAACATTCCCAATGCATTCATGTGTTTTACTACTTGTTTACCAAAATCGGTTAAACCCTTGTGTGTTAAGGTTTTTGCATTCAGGGTTTCATCCATTGCCGAAGTAGCCCAACTGTTAGAATTATTCCAAGTTAATGTTAAATAGCGTGCACCCCGGTTATATAAACTATCCAACTTTTTCAAATCGTTTTCAATCATGTGTCCACCTTCAACGCCAAACATTGCAGCCAGTTGATGCGCTTTTACTGTTTGCAATAGTTGTTGATAGTTTTTTACAATTACAATTTTATTCGGATTTCTTTTGGCTACAGCATATAAAGTATCCATTTCTCTATTAGCAAAGTCAAATGGATTCCGTTGGTCGCCATCGCACCATACAGAAAAAAACTGAACATCTACACCACCCTTTTTAAATCTATTTAAATCGGACATTGTAATATTCGTTAAATCATTATCTAACGAAACCTTTTTTTCAATACATGCGCTTAAGATATCGTTATGTGTATCAACCAAAATGGCATTTTGAGTAATACTTTCGTAGCGTTGTGCATGCACAGATAAACCAATGCAAAAGACAAAAAACAGTAAGCCAATTTTTGTATGAATCATTATTATAAATTTTGCAATGTATTATTTTTTAAAGTCACCCCATTACGTACTCCGGTATGCTTGCCATTTTGCAATGTAACAGCTCCATTTACAATAACGTATTGCACACCTTCTGAATATTGATGTGGACTATCATAAGTTGCTTTATCTATAATGGTGTTAGGATTAAAAACAACTACATCTGCTGCATAGCCCGGCAATAATAAACCCCTATTGTATAAATGAAATTTTTGTGCAGGCAAGCCGGTCATTCTTCTAATAGCTTCTTCCCAACTAAATAAATGCAATTCCCTTACATATTTACCCAAAATTTTTGCATTACTACCGTAACCTCGGGGATGGGGTACCCCTTCACCAAACACCCTAATGCCGGCATCGCAACCAAACATACAGAAAGGGTATTGCATAATGTATTGCACATCGCCTTCACTCATACCATGAAATACCATTGCGGCACCGCCATGTTGCATCATTTCTAAAACTGTTTCAGCTTCTGCTTTAGCAGTATGTTTTCTTCCTTTTAAAACATTAATGGCTTCAATACTTTTACCATTTAAAGTTGTATCGAAGGTATAATAGGCTACCACCGGATAACTAAAATGTTTCAGTTTTCGCTTATGCAGCCTTTCCAACATATAATCAATACACTGTTTACGAATAGCAGCATTACTGAGTCGGGCATTAATAGAATCTTTCCCATCAGCTAAAACCCAATCGGGCAGCAAGGTTCCCAAATTAGTACTGCTGGCTGTGTAAGGATATTGATCAATAGTTACGTCAATGCCATTACGTCGTGCATCTTTTATTAAGCCCAAAGTTTCTTTACTTCTACCCCAGTTTTGCTGACCACTTAATTTAAAATGCGAAATTTCAACCGGCAAACCGGCTGTTTCGCCAATATACAAAGCCTCTTTAATAGCCGGTACAACGCTATCGCCTTCGTTGCGCATATGAGTCGCATAAACACCATTGTAAGCTGCAGCAATTTTAGCCAATGCCAAAACTTCATTGGTATTGGCATAGGCACCCGGTATATAAATCAATCCTGTTGATAGTCCAACCGCCCCATCTTGCATGGCTTTTTGCATTATTTTTTCCATTTGCTGCATTTCCTGTGGTGTAGGTGCACGTCGGGCAGTACCCATTACAGCTTTACGAATGTCATTGTGACCTATTAGCGAAGCCACATTAATAGAAAGGTGTACACTATCTAAAAAATGGAAATAGGCACCTATATCCGTTTTAGAAAGTCCGCAATTGCCGGTAATAACGGTTGTTACTGCATCATAAATAAAGTTGTCGGCAGTAGGGTTTCTGGCTTCATCGCCTTCAATATGGGTATGCACATCAATAAAGCCTGGGGAAACAATTAAGCCTGTTGCATCAATGGTTTGCTTTGCTTTCCAGCTCGTTAATTGTCCAACAGCTAAAATTTTACCATTAGCAATGGCTACATCGCCATAAAACCAATTATTGCCCGTACCATTCATAATTTTGCCGTTTTTAATTAAAATATCGGCGGTTTGGGCGTTCACCATTAAGGAAAAAAGGACATAAAGGCAACAAAATAAGGTACGCATGGTTGTTTTTTTGGGGATATTGAAATTAAGGATTCTTAATGTTACTACAAAGCATTGCTGAAAACTGTACTTTTGCCAACTGAAAATTTTTTGAGGATATGCTGGATAAATTAGAAGCCATTAAGGCAAGGTTTGAACAGGTTGGTATTGCATTAACCAATCCTGAAATTATTAATAACCAAGCCGAATTTGGTAAACTTAGTAAAGAATACAGGGCTTTAGAAAAAATAGTACAACCTTTTGAGGAATATAAAAAAGTGTTGAACGACTATCAGTTTGTAAAAGACAACCTGAATAGTAATGATGAGGATATGAAAGAACTGGCGAAAATGGAATTACCCCAGTTGGAGGAAAAAAAAGAAACCTTAGAGAAAACGCTTACTCAATTACTCATACCCAAAGATCCTCAGGATGATAAAAATGCCATTTTAGAAATTAGAGCCGGTACCGGTGGCGATGAGGCTAGCCTATTTGCAGGTGATTTATTGGGAATGTATTTACGCTATTGCGCCAAAAAAGGTTGGAAAACTGCCATTGTGAGTGAAAGCGAGGGAACGGCAGGTGGTTATAAAGAAGTTGTAGTAGAAGTTACCGGCGAAGATGTATATGGCACTTTAAAATTTGAAAGTGGTGTACACCGTGTACAACGGGTACCGGCAACTGAAACACAAGGACGTGTTCATACATCAGCAGCTACAGTAGCAGTTATACCTGAAGCTGAAGAAGTTGACTTTGAATTAAAAGAAAGTGATGTAAAAATGGAAACTGCCCGAAGTGGTGGTGCCGGCGGCCAAAATGTAAACAAAGTAGAAACAAAAGTTTTCTTAACCCACATTCCTACCGGCACTGTAGTGGTTTGCCAAACTGAACGTACACAGTTGGGTAACAGAGAAAAAGCCATGCAAATGCTTCGTACTAAATTATATGAGGAACAAGTACGTAAACAAGAAGAAGAAATAGCTCGCCAACGTAAAACTTTGGTAAGTACCGGTGATAGAAGCGCAAAAATTAGAACCTATAACTGGCCCCAAGGAAGAGTAACCGACCACCGCATTGGATTAACCTCTTATAATTTAGAAGCGGTTATGAATGGTGAAATTGATGAATTTATTGAAGCATTGCAATTAGCTGAAAATACTGCGAAAATGGCCAATCAATAATTTAATTGTTGGCAGCTTTTGCATTTAGTTTAGCTTGTTTTTGGTAATACAAACAAACTGCCGTTAAACCGCAACTACTGCATTTGGGATTGCGAGCCAAACAAGTATAACGTCCGTGTAAAATAAGCCAATGGTGCGCCTTATGTATTAAATGCTTCGGTATGTATTGAATCAGTTGCTTTTCAGCAGCAAGTGGTGTAGTAGCTTTTGTGGTTAACCCAAGTCTGGCACTTACCCTAAAAACATGCGTATCCACAGCCATATTGGGCTGTTCATCAATTACACTGGTAATTACATTTGCTGTTTTGCGGCCTACACCGGGTAATTGCACCAACTCATTAACGGTCATAGGCACCTCTGCTCCAAATTTTTCAATTAGCATATTAGCCATGCCGATTAAATGTTTGGTTTTATTATTGGGATAAGAAATACTTTTTACAAGTGGAAACAACTCATCGAAAGTAGCTTTCGCCAATGCCTGCACGTTAGGATATTTTTTAAAGATGGCGGGTGTGGTTTGATTAACCCTAACATCGGTACATTGTGCTGAAAGTATAACAGCCACTAAAAGCTGAAATGGATTGGTATATTGCAATTCAGTTTGTGCATTTGGTATATTTTTTTCAAAATAGTCCAACACAATTTGGTAACGTTCTTTCTTTGTCATGAGTGCAATAAATACAGCAAAAATAAACGACCGAAATTTTACAAATGAAAACTTTGACCAATAAATTGTAAAGCATCTGTGATACCTGAACGCCAGTATCCCCAAGTATGGGCACCATCACGTACACGAAACTCATGTGGCACTTTTTTCGCAGTAAGTGCTAAGTGAAGCATACAGTTTCCTTTGGTTAAAAAGTCGTCATCACCGCAATCAATCCAATAGCGTACTTTTTGTAAGGTATCGGCAGGTGTATTTTCTACAATTTTTAAAACAGAATTTTGATACCAGGCATTATTCAACCGCTGTTTGCCGGGTGGAAAGTTGCCATATAGTTTAGGAAAAGAAAATTTATCCCAATGATCTTGAGGCATATTCATCATTTCATCATCAGTAAATACAGCAGCACTTAAGGGTGCTGCGGCTGAAAACAAATTGGGATATTTCATTGCATAAATTAATGCGCCATAGCCGCCCATTGAAAGCCCTGAAAGTCCTCTAAAACGTTTTTCTGCCTTAATGCGGTATTTTTTTTCAACAGCAGGCATAAATTCTTTTATAAAAAAGTCTTCATAATTTTCCTGTCCATTTAATGCATTTATATACCAGCTTGAATCAGCATTGGGCATAATAATAATCATAGGCGGTATGGTGCCTTCCGAAATAGCTTTATCGGCAAAACGATTTACTTCACCGTATTGTATCCATCCCGTTTCATTATCGGTATAGCCATGAAACAAATACACAACGGGATAATTTCTATTAGAAGTATTATAATCGAAGGGAAGATAGACTGCATAGGCTACCTCTTTATGCAAAATGTTGCTTTGCATTACTTCATGCTCAAAAACAGTTCCATGCGATTGCGCATTTAGGCTTCCTGCAGAAACAATAAATAGTACTGCAATCAAAAATAACTTCATACAGCTAACTTTTAATGAATCATTAAAAGTAGCATTATTTCTTTGCATGTTTCTTAGCGTAAGCTAAAATACTTTTCACTGATTCTTCGCGGGGAAGTTTGGATTGATTTTTTAAACGTTCCAATTGCTTAATACTGCGCTGTAACATTTTTAGCTTTTCCTGAAGGAAAATATCATCTTCTAATGCAGCTTCAATTTCACGAGTTAGTTTGGGTTCTGTTTCTTGATAAAGATATAGGATTAGGGTTTCTTCAGTGAACAAACTCATTGTTTTAAGGGGTTTTTGAATATTATGTTTGGATAATTTTTTGTGCATCGTTACAATGGTACTAATGGCCTAAGTTAAACGCACATTTATAACAAATATTGCAGGCGTGCATTAATTGTGGATAACAACGCTTTCTACTACAAATACATCTTCATTAGGCTTCTTCATTAAATATTTTTCCCGTGCAAACTTTTCAACAGCAGCCGGGTTATTTTGCAAGTTATTTAAATCGCTTTGTGCCTTTTTTATTTCATTTTCATAATATGCTTTCTTTTGTAAAAGTTCCTTTAACTGATTTTTTTGTTGCCAAACATAAAACACATCACGCTGATCGAAAAATAGCATCCAAACCACAAAAAATGCTATACTTAAAATGTATTTATTATAAAAAATGGCAGGAATTTTTTTAAACTTCAGTAGCATAATACATACACAATTTGCTAGGCCTATGAAAAAATAAATAATTGTTCAAACACTTAGTCACATTCATTCATTAAAGCATGTGTGCCCAATTTTTCAAAAGTTGTTTTATTTTATTTGGATTCATCCTAATAACGAAACACGGAGCAATTTATTGGATAAATAGCTGTTAAAAAAAGAGAGACTTTTCGGAGTCTCTCTTTTTTAAGCAATTGGCTGTAAAAATTATTTTGCAAACTTAATTTTACCGGAAGGGAATAATGCCGAAGCACCTAATTCTTCCTCAATTCTTAACAATTGATTGTATTTGGCTATTCGGTCGGTACGAGATGCTGAACCGGTTTTAATTTGACCGCAACCAAGTGCTACTGCTAAATCGGCTATTGTTACATCTTCTGTTTCACCACTACGATGGCTCATAATAGTATTATAACCATTGTGCTGTGCCAAGGTTACTGCATTAATAGTTTCTGTTAGTGAACCTATTTGGTTTACTTTCACTAACAAAGCATTAGCAATTTTATCGTCGATTCCTTTTTGTAGGCGTTGTACATTTGTAACAAACAAATCATCACCCACTAACTGAATTTTACTACCCAAAGTTTGGGTTAATAATTTCCAACCTTCCCAATCGTCCTCTGCCATACCATCTTCTATGGAAACAATAGGATAATGCTTTACCCAATTTGCCCAATATTCTACCATTTTCTCAATAGAAAGTTCTTTACCGTCGGATTTATGGAAATGGTAAACTTTTTTATTGGCATCAAACATTTCACTTACAGCCGGATCCATTGCAATGGCAATATCAGTGCCTGCTTTAAAACCTGCTGCTGCTATTGCTGCCATAACAGTATCGATAGCTTCCTCATTACTTTGAATATTTGGAGCAAAACCGCCTTCATCGCCAACGTTAGTGCTATATCCTTTCTTCTTAAGTACTGATTTTAATGCATGGAATACTTCTACGCCCCAACGTAAGCCTTCACTAAAGTTTTGGGCACCAATAGGCATTACCATAAATTCCTGAAAATCAATTTTATTATCAGCATGTGCGCCACCATTCAAAATATTCATCATGGGAACGGGAAGTGTTTTTGCATTCACACCTCCGATATAACGATACAATGGCAAATCCGCTTCTATGGCAGCAGCTTTAGCAACTGCCAAACTAACGGCTAGTATAGCATTGGCTCCCAATTTAGCTTTGTTAGGTGTACCATCTAAAGCAATCATTTCTTCATCAATAGCCACTTGTTGGTCAACTTCATAACCTGTTATTTTTTCAGCAATTATTTCATTTACATTTTTAACGGCTTGTAAAACACCTTTACCTAAATATATGTTTTTATCATTATCTCTTAATTCCACCGCTTCATGAACGCCGGTACTAGCGCCACTGGGTACTGCAGCACGACCTAAAGTGCCATTATCGGTCAAAACATCAACTTCAATAGTGGGATTTCCGCGACTGTCTAAAATTTGTCGGGCATGTACATCTACAATGTAGCTCATGGTTGCTTGATTTTTTGTGTTGTTAATAGCTGCGAAAATACAGTATCCAAGCCACTTTTAAACAGGAATTTAGCTACCGATTGTTAGCTTTCTAAATACTTCTTCCAAGCTTTGCTGTTCTGATTGAAGTGTAATAATGTTAAGATTTTCCTGTAGCGCAAAAGCCAATAAATATTTTCTCACCAGCTGTTCTTGTCGTGTATACAATTTAAAAGTTCCTGGGGCAGTCATTTCAACCCTATCAACTTCCGGTAGTTGCAATGCTTGAGGTTGTAAATGTTGTTCGCGAAGTGAAATGGTAATAGTAGCAATGTCATTTTTTTGATGCTGCAAATTTTGCAGCGTATCATCTGCTACAATTTTCCCTTCATTTATAATAATGGCTCTGTCACAAATTGCAGTTACTTCCTGTAAAGTATGAGAAGAAAACAAAACTGTTTTTTCCGAACCTTGTTGTTTTATTACATTCCTAATTTCAACTATTTGATTGGGATCGAGGCCACTGGTAGGTTCATCTAAAATTAATACTTCGGGGCTGTTAATTAAGGCAGCAGCAAGGCCTACCCGTTGTTTATAACCTTTTGATAATTGTGCTATTTTTTTATTTTTTTCAACCTGAAGGCCGGTTAATTCAATAACCTTTTTAATTTCTTGCCATTTGTTTTTTATACCTTTTATTCCTGCAACAAAATAAAGATATTCACCCACATACATGTCATAATATAGTGCATTTGTTTCAGGCAGATAACCAATCATTTTTTTTGCATCAATGGGATTCCGTTGTACTTCTATACCATTAATAGTTACCATACCTTCATCGGGCATTAAATAACCCGTAATCATTTTCATGGTTGTGCTTTTTCCAGCACCATTCGGACCCAAAAAGCCGGTAATTTGGCCTTTTTGCAAATGAAAACTAATATTATTTACGGCATATTGTTGGCCATACTGTTTAACCAAATGCTTTACTTCAACCGACATGCATTGTGAATTTGCCCGAAAGTACAATTTTAACTGAATGTAATACGCAACAAAAAACTTAAAATAAATGCATATTACTATTTAAATTGAAAGGCAAAAGATACAATATTAGCCAACAAGTCGGTGGTTTGTAAATAATGCCCATACCGAACTTCGATATTAGATAAGTGTGTTTTTAAAATTCCATCAGGTGGCGACAATCGTAACCCCATGCCAAAAAAATTACTACTTAAAGCTGATAATGCATAGTTACTGGTATAGTATTGGTCGGCTGCAGTATGTATACCATATGGTGCAAAATAACGGGCAGCCGTTTGTATATAATACCTGTAAAAGGGTGATAAGGAAAAGAAAGGAGTAATTTTTACAGGAACTTCCAAATCAATTGTATGTGATTGTATACCCCATTGATCAAAATAATAACGGTAATAAGCACGTATAATTAAATTATCGCCGGCAAAATAATTTAGCCGAATACCGATAGGTATTTTATATCGTAAAGAAGGTAGATTCTCAACATGATCAGTTCCATCATTAAAATAAACCCGATGAAACGGTAAACCCAGATAGCCGCTTTGCGAAACCAAATCGAGCATTACACTGGCTTGCAAACGCTTATTAATAACTTGTGAAAAGGTAAGCGATGCATCATAGGTGTTACGAGGTGCTGATGGAATTTTAGGTTTTTCATCAGTATAACCTCCCCCACTTAATACGGTATTTCCACTGGCAGTAGTAATATAAGTTGGCCCCGAACTACTGGCGGGTGCACTACTAACAGGTATAAGTTCAGATGGATATATTAATTTAACTTGATCGAAATAGGCCGATATTTTACCATCAAACTGGCCATTATTATTGGTTTTTTTGGAATAACTGGCATCTAAACCCAATGAATGATAGTTGTATTCAGCAGAATAATAGGCTCCCAAGCCAAATGATGTTCCTTTATTTTCATTTTCAACTAACCAATTGAAAGAAGGATAAACTCTTGTACCTCCGGTTTTTGAAGCGCCGGTTTTAGAAACATAAGCAGCCGATGCTGAAGTATGATGATCGAATCCTAGGCCTGCCGTAATAGTATGTTTATTTTTTCTGGCATCCCACCCTACAAAATTCAGTTCTAAACCATTTGCCAAATCCACTACATGCTCATTCCCAATGCCACCCAATATGGCCGAGTGGTCACCATTTTGATTATAGTAGCTGGAAACCAAATTAATTTCATCTAACTTAAGTGGCTTGGGTTCATAAGCACTATCAACGCTATTACTGGTTTGTGCAAATGCGTGTAATAACAAAATATAAATACCAACTACGGTTAAACAGATTTTTTTCATGAAACAATTGTTAAGGATGACTTAAGCAGGTTTAACATTGGATGATTCAATAATATGATTGTAGAATTAAAAGGATAAAAGCCATTGTTTTAATTACAACCACAACCTCCTCCTGTTTTTCCAC
Organism: Hydrotalea sp.; assembly: GCF_049968455.1. NCBI lineage: Bacteria > Pseudomonadati > Bacteroidota > Chitinophagia > Chitinophagales > Chitinophagaceae > Hydrotalea > Hydrotalea sp. Next base: position 189,408 of record NZ_JBMFQT010000003.1, read on the forward strand.
CATTTGCGCCGGCAGAGCCTTCACGATAGGTTTGAAAATTCAACTCATTCTTTTGTACTCTTCTACTGGAAAGGCTCATCTCAGCATCATTCAATCGATTTTTTTGGTATTCTTTCACTGGTGTGCAGGCAAATAAGCCCATGCATGAAAACACAATTAGTATTCCATAATACGTTGATTTCATAATTTTAATTTTTAGTATATTTATTTTTATTAATACGGATGTTATGAGAAGTAAAAACCCTATTATCATCATCAACAATAATAGCTTCAATGTTATTCATTTGATTAATCATATCTAACCCTGCTTCAATGCCCATAATAGTAACAGGTGTAGCCATTGCATCGGCAATTTCAGCATGTGTGGTAATAATGGTAACACTTTTAATTCCGGTAATTGGTAATCCGGTTTTAGGATTAATAGTGTGTGAATATTTTTTGCCATTTATGCATACAAACTTTTCGTAATTGCCTGAAGTTGCTACAGCCATATTGCTAATATTGAAATAAGAGAATACGGAATAAGCTGCATCGGGATGAGCAATACCAATTGTCCAAGGCTCACCATTGGGTTGAAAACCCCAGGTAATTAAATCGCCTGAAGCATTTACAATACCACTTTCAATACCACATGCTAATAATACTTGTTTGGCTTTATCAGCAACATAGCCTTTTCCAATAACTCCAAAACCTATACGCATACCTTTATGCTTTAATAAAACTGAAAAATCATTTTCATTCAATTCAATATTTTTGTAATTTATTAACCGAACCATTTTCTTAGCAGTATGCGCATCGGGTAAGGTTTGCATTTTTAAATTAAAGTTCCATAGGTTTTTATCAATAGAACCATAAGTAATATCGAACGCGCCTTGTGTAACATTTGAAATGCGAATAGAACGTTGAATTAATCGAAAGGTTTCTTCACTAACTTGTACCGGATGCATTCCCGCCGCAGCATTAATCAAATTAGTTTCACTGCCATCATTAAATGTTGTTAATAAATTTTCTATTCGTTTAATTTCTTCTACTGCTTTTATAATACAGTTATATGCATAATTTTTGCTCTTGGCCACCACACTAATTTCAAACTGGTTGCCCATTAACTTCATACATTCCTTATGTAATTGCAAATCCATTTTAAAATGGGTTAGTCATTGCTATGGCATTTTTCACTTGGTCAACAAAAGCTTCCGGTGATACATTTGGGAAACCATCCCATTCCTTCCATACCTTTCCTTTGGCATCAATTAGTAAGGTTAAAGGGAATATGCCCTTAGTATTGTATAAGTCAGCTATTGCATCGTTTTCTTTCTACTGTTTGGCAGATAATTGATTTTTTTCATCCTAGGAAAATCGGCATTTACCATAATTAAACTGCTATCGGCAAACTTTTCAAAAACTGGTGTTTCCAATATTTCTTTGTGAAGCCGAATACAAGGCCCGCACCAATCAGAACCTGAGAAATTTAATAGAATGAATTTGTGCTGTTTTTGAGCTAAAACTTTTGCTTCATTAAAATTATTTTGCCAGTGTATAGATAGTGACAATAAAATTATACCCGAAAGCAGAGAATTCCGAATCATATTGTTTCATTTTAACAGGTGATATAGTTTAATTATTTCATGAGAGATAAACATCTGTTTATTTTTGATGCTTGCATCATTCATTAAATTAAGCTTAAAGCACAATTACTTGCAATAAAAATTAAATGTGTAATAACGCAAACCTTTGCTTATTTCGGTAAAAAAATTAGTAAAGCTATAGGGCAACCCAACCAATAATCTTAATTTTATTGCCTAAACATTGATTGCCATGTCATATCCTTATCAAATTAAAACCTTTGAACAATACCAAGCCGATTACAAAAAAAGTGTAGAGAATCCGGAAGCATTTTGGGGTGCTATTGCTGAAAACTTTGCTTGGCGAAAGAAATGGGACAAAACCTTAGAATGGAATTTTACAGAACCCAAAATTGAATGGTTTAAAGGCGGAAAATTGAATATTACAGAAAATTGCTTAGACCGCCATTTAGAAAAAATGGGCAACATACCCGCCATTATTTGGGAACCCAATGATCCCGAAGAACATCACAGAGTGCTTACTTACAAAAGATTATATGAAAAAGTTTGTCAATTTGCCAATGTTTTAAGAAACAATGGTGTACAAAAGGGCGATAGAGTTTGTATTTACATGGGCATGATTCCTGAATTAGCCATTGCAGTGTTAGCCTGTGCACGAATTGGAGCCATTCACTCTGTAATTTTCGGCGGATTTTCTGCACAAAGTATTGCCGACCGTTTAGAAGATGCAAAAGCTACGTTCATTATTACCTGCGATGGGGCTTTTAGAGGTGCTAAAGATATTCCTTTAAAGAGTGTGATTGATGATGCACTAATTGGCAATAAAACAGTTAAAAGAGTAATTGTGGCTACCCGCACCCGGACTCCTATTTCTATGTTAAAAGGACGTGATGTTTGGTGGGAGGACGAAATTAAAAAAGTAGAAACCTTAGGTCTTACAGATTGCCCCGCTGAAGAAATGGATGCAGAAGATCCTTTATTCATCTTGTATACATCTGGTTCAACCGGAAAACCTAAGGGTGTTGTACATACCTGTGGGGGATACATGGTGTACACTAATTATAGTTTCGTAAATGTATTTCAATACCAACCCGGCCAAATTCATTTCTGCACAGCCGATATTGGTTGGGTTACCGGACATAGTTATATTGTATATGGTCCTCTTTCAGCCGGGGCAACTACTTTAATGTTTGAAGGTATTCCTACCTGGCCCGATGCGGGTAGGTTTTGGGAAATTGTAGACAAATACAAAGTAAATATTTTATATACCGCACCTACTGCTATAAGAAGTTTAATGGGATTTGGCTTGGGCCCCTTGGCAGGTAAAAATTTGTCATCCTTACAAGTGTTGGGCACGGTAGGCGAACCCATAAATGAGGAGGCCTGGCATTGGTATGATGAAAATATTGGAAAAAAGAAATGTCCTATTGTTGACACTTGGTGGCAAACAGAAACGGGGGGTATTTTAATTTCAAATTTAGCCGGTGTAACCCCATCAAAACCAGGATGGGCTACCCTGCCTTTGCCGGGAGTACAAGTTACATTGGTTGATGAAAATGGGAAAGAAATAGAGCAGGGTGATGCCGACATTATTTCCGGTAATTTATGTATTAAATCTCCTTGGCCGGGCATATTGCGCACAACTTATGGCGACCATGAACGATGCCGAACCAATTATTTTGCCACGTATCCGGGAATGTATTTTACAGGCGATGGAGCAATGCGAAATAAAGAAGGCATGTACCGCATTACCGGACGGGTGGATGATGTTTTGAATGTAAGTGGACACCGAATTGGTACTGCCGAAGTTGAAAATGCTATTAACATGCACGCCGGAGTTGTGGAAAGTGCAGTAGTTGGTTTTCCGCATGAAGTAAAAGGACAAGGCATTTATGCTTTTGTAATCTATCAGGGTTCGCATGGACAAGATACACATGGCACTGGCGATTTGGTTAGAAAAGATATTACCCAAACTGTAACCCGTATTATTGGCCCCATTGCCAAACCCGATAAAATTCAATTTGTGAGTGGTTTACCCAAAACAAGAAGCGGAAAAATTATGCGCAGAATTCTCAGAAAAATAGCAGAAGGCGAAACAGATAATTTAGGAGATACCACTACTTTATTGGATCCGGGAGTTGTTGAAGAAATTAAAAAAGGACGATTATAATTTTGAATTGAGTGTACTTAATTGTTTTGCAGGCATTAATCCCAATGCCTGCATTTTTTTGTGCACCAGGTAAAACCATATTGGCGGTATTAAACTTAAAAGCATCATACCCGGATAACCTGTTGGCATTTGTGGCGATTGTTGCTGATGTCGCAAAATTTGGTATTTACGAGATGCCAAATAATGATGATCGCTATGACGACTTAATTCAAACAACATCAATCGCCCAATTACATGATTACTATTCCAACTATGCCAAGGCATTGTTCTTTCAAACTGCCCATTGGTTTGTAATTTGCGAAGCAGACCATAATGTTCTATATAATTCACTGTTTCCAGCAACAAAAAACCAATTATGGCGGCAGCTATGTAGTATAATGTAACAATTCCACCAACCGTTACATACAAAAATGCCAGCCATAAAACTTGCATCAATTGCAACTGTAACATTTCGTTTTTATAGTGTATAATGGGCAATTCTTGCTTTTTCATTTGCTTGTTTACTATTCGCCAAGCATTTATATAAGTACCTGTTACACTTCTTAACCAAAACCGGTAAACTGAAGTATGCAAGGGGGCCGTGCTGGGATCATGTGGAGTAGCTACCCATTTATGATGTCCACGATTATGTTCAATAAAAAAATGGGTATATAAGCTGGTTAATAATGCAGCTTTTGCCAGCAATTGCTCATAACGATTAGAACGATGCCCCAATTCATGCGCCACATTTATACCGAACGTACCACATAATAAACCCATGGTAGCAATGCGAGCAATAATAACCTGTACAGGCAAATTGGGCATTTGCATACTTCGTAAAAATTGTACAAGTAACAAATAATGTAATACAACTGCTATGTACAATATAATATCGTACATACGGTTATTTTTAGCTACTTGCTCCTCTTGTTCTGAAAGATTGGTGATATCTGGCTTTAATGTAAGTTCTACCAAAGGAATTAATACCCAAGCATATAACAACGCACTCCAACACCAAAAATTGGTATGTGTGAATGCCATAAAAGCCCAAAAAAACAATACGAATGAGGTAGTATATTTAAGCCAATGCTTCATAACGAAGGTTAATTTACGAAAATTTGGTTCGTGAATACAGAATTCCAATATCTTTAAAACTTTAAAATTGCACTATGAGTGAATTAAAAGAAACGATTGCCCCTAAACCCCGAATGCCAAAATCGGTGCCCTACATTATAGGTAATGAAGCAGCCGAACGCTTTAGTTTTTATGGCATACGATCAATTTTAGCAACTTTTCTGGTTGCCCAATTTTTTAATCCTACCCACAATCCGGCATTAACCGCCACTGCAGAAGCACAGAGTAATGAGCTTACCCACATTTTCGTATCGCTTGCTTATGTTATGCCTTTAGTAGGCGGTATTGTTGCAGATTGGTTTTTTGGCAAATACCTGGTTATTTTCTATGTATCTATTTTGTATTCTTTAGGAAATTTAACATTAGCGCTTTCCACCCATAATCTTTCCTTATTCAATATTGGATTGGTAATTATTGCAGTAGCTGCAGGGGGAATAAAATCTTGTGTTTCAGCCAATGTTGGCGACCAATTTGACAAATCGAACCAGAGCCTAATGAGTAAAGTTTATGGCTGGTTTTATTTTAGCATTAATGCTGGATCGGTATTTTCAACCATGATAATTCCTATTCTTTATAAATCATTTGGGCCCTCGGTAGCCTTTGGTGTACCGGGCATTTTAATGATGTTAGCTACATTTATTTTTTGGTTAGGAAGGAAAAAATATGTTAGGGTTACTCCTTCCGGCATTAAAAAAGAAAATTATTTATTTATTATGGTTACCTATCTCATTAAAGCCCTCAGTAACAGAAAAGGCAAAACCGTTTGGGAAGCGGTAGGCGAAAAGTATAGCCCTGAAGCCATTGATGGTGTAAAAGCAGTAAACCGGGTATTGATGGTATTTGCCTTTGTGCCAATTTTTTGGGCAATGTGGGACCAAAGTCTTTCTGAATGGGTATTACAAGCCACAAAATTAGACCTGAATATATTCGGCAAAACTTTCTTGCCTGAGCAAATTCAAACTGTAAACCCTTTGTTTTTATTAATGATGATTCCCATTTTCACCTATGGTATTTATCCATTTGTTGAAAAAATTGGTATTAAAGTAACTCCACTTCGAAAAATTGGCGCAGGCTTATTTTTAACCGGTGCATCGTTCGTCATTATTGCATTAATTCAAACCAATATTGATCATGGTGGAAAGCCCAGTGTTTGGTGGCAAATATTAGCTTATGCGGTTCTATCCGCATCTGAAGTAATGGTTTCCATTACCGGTTTAGAATATGCCTATACCAATTCACCCAAATCAATGAAAAGCACCATGAGTGCTATTTGGCTGCTAACCGTTGCTGTAGGTAATTTATTTACTGCATTTGTGAATAGTAGTATCGCCTCCGGAGGTATTTTTTCTAAATTCACAGGAGCCAGTTATTTCTGGTTATTTATAGCCATCTTAGCAGGATTTTTAATTGTATTTATGGCGGTAGCTAAAATATTACCCGAAAAAAATTATGTATTGGAGGAAGCCAATTCAAATACATAAAATTATGAATTCAACTTAAAAAGCAGCCTTTCAGCTGCTTTTTTAATGCCTTGTTGTATGGCGGTGTTGAAGAATATTCAGCTACCTTTCACAGAACGCACTAAATTCGCAACCGATGGTAAAGAAGATTGAAAATTTTATCATTATTAATTAAATGAAGAAAGCTTAGCCAGCAAGCAATTTATCATTAGCAGTCCATAAAACAACAGTTTACATGAACATTTTATTATTAGGCAGTGGAGGTCGCGAACATGCATTAGCAGAAAAAATTGCAGAAAGTTACCATTGCCAACAATTATTTATAGCACCCGGTAATCCTGGTACACAACAAGTAGGTATTAATGTAAACATCAGTATCAATGATTTTGAAGCTATAAGAAATTTTTGCATTGAACAGAACATAGATATTTTAGTAGTTGGCCCAGAAGAACCTTTGGTAAATGGCATTTATGACTTTATGCAAGAAAATCAAATTGATGGCCAAAAATATTGGGATGGAATTGTGGTTGGACCTTCTAAAAAAGCCGCACAATTAGAAGGCAGTAAAGAGTTTTCAAAACAATTTATGCAGCGGCATAATATACCCACTGCTGCCTATGCCAGTTTTACTAACGAAAATTTTGCAGCAGGCAAACAATATATTCAACAACATAGCTTACCCATAGTATTAAAAGCTGATGGCCTTGCTGCTGGAAAAGGGGTAGTTATTTGCAATGATCATACCACTGCTTTACAAGTATTTGAAAACATGATTCAACATGCGCAATTTGGCAATGCCTCGAAAAAAGTGGTGATAGAAGAATTCCTCACAGGCATTGAATTGAGTGTGTTTGTACTTACCAATGGGGAAGATTACCAAATAATTGGTCATGCCAAAGATTACAAACGCATTGGTGAAGGCGATACGGGTTTAAATACCGGCGGCATGGGTTGCATTAGCCCTGTACCATTTGTAGATGATGCATTTATGAAAAAAATTGAAACCACTATTATTCAACCTACCATTAAAGGTTTACAAGAAGAAGAGCTGGTTTACAATGGCTTCATTTTTTTTGGTTTAATCAAAGTTGATAATAAACCCTTTGTAATTGAATACAATTGTCGAATGGGCGACCCAGAAACGGAGGTAGTAATGCCCCGTCTACAAACCGATTTGGTAGCTGTTTTTGCTGCTATGCACAATGGCACTTTAGGAGATGCTAATATTAACATTGATAGCAGAACAGCAGCAACCATTGTTGCGGTAAGTGGTGGTTATCCCGAAGCTTATGCTAAAAATGTTCCTATTTATGGCTTAGAAAACATACCCAAACAAGAAAACATTAAAGTGTTTCATGCCGGCACAACCTTTAATAACAGTCAATTGGTAACCAACGGTGGAAGGGTTTTGGCAATAACGGCATTAGCCCATCAATTACCGGAAGCTATTGATTTGTGTAAACAAACCTTACAAAACATTACATTTAAGGATATTTATTACAGAAAGGATATTGGTTTTGAATTTTTATAAAACTGGCATGATTATTCGTATTCTCAGAGCCAATAAAACAACAAAATTTGCGTTAGGTAGGTTAGAATTGTTTTGCCAATCAGCATTTTAACACTTACTTCTTTTTTTGTGAAAAAAACTTTTTTCAATAAAACAAAAAATGCTAGTAATAAAAATGCAAATGGCTTTGATAGTTCACTTTTTTTCACACACCTTTGCAACTAATTTATTCAACCATAGAGAATCACTATTTACATGGGAGTTTTTAACTTTTTAACCCAGGAAATTGCCATCGATTTGGGTACTGCTAATACCCTTATTATTCATAACGATGAAATTGTTGTGAATGAGCCTAGTATTGTTGCCTTAAACCGTAATAACCCCAAGGAGGTTTTAGCGGTTGGAAAAAAGGCCTTACTAATGCACGAAAAAACCCATGAAAGTATTAGAACCGTTAGGCCGCTAAAAGATGGTGTAATTGCCGACTTTAATGCTGCCGAATTAATGATTCGGGAATTAATAAAATTAGTATATCCCAAAAAGCCACTTTTTCCACCCAGTTGGCGCATGGTAATTTGCATACCTTCATCTATTACCGAGGTTGAAAAACGTGCGGTACGCGATAGTGCTGAACAAGCCGGAGCCAAAGAAGTGTATATGATTCACGAACCGATGGCTGCTGCACTTGGTATTGGTATTGATGTTGAAGAACCCGTAGGAAACATGATTATTGATATTGGTGGTGGCACTACTGGTATAACCGTTATTGCTTTAGCGGGTATTGTTTGCGACCAATCCATACGTATAGCAGGTGATGAATTTACTGCAGATATAATGGAAGCGCTTCGCCGTTACCACAGCCTACTTATAGGTGAACGTACTGCTGAACAAATTAAAATAAATGTGGGTGCCGCCATGAAAGACCTTGACAATCCACCGGATGATATGCCCGTAAATGGTCGTGACTTGGTAACCGGTATTCCCAAACAAATAATGGTAAGCTATCAAGAAATTGCAGAAGCATTAGATAAAAGTATTTTTAAAATTGAAGAGGCCATTTTAAAAGCATTAGAAACAACCCCTCCGGAATTGGCTGGCGATATTTACCGTCGCGGACTTTACTTAACAGGCGGTGGAGCGCTTTTACGTGGGCTAGATAAACGTTTAAGTGCAAAAATTAAATTACCAGTTCATGTAGCTGACGATCCTTTAAAAAGCGTTGTACGTGGCACAGGGCTGGCACTAAAAAACTATCAGCGTTTCCCATTCATCATGCGTTAGCCGTATAACTGAACATAGTAAGCACTTTAAATTTGTGTTGAAAATGTAATTTTATCGGTTTTTTAAAGTAGCTTCCACATTTCGGAAAATGAAAAATATTTTTCTTTTTATACGGCGCTTCTTCGTGTTTATCTGCTTTATCATTTTACAGATAATCAGCATGATATTTCTTTCAAAATATAGCCAAACGCACGAAGCTTTTTTTAGTGCCGTAACAGGCGATGTTACCGGAAAAATATATACAAAGTTTAATGATGTGAACAGCTATTTTTCTCTTCGCAAAATAAATCAGCAACTAGTAGAAGAAAATGCAGCTTTAAGAAACCGCCTCAAATCTGATTTCCAAATACCAGATACAGGAAAATTCATTTTTACTGATACTTTGAAAATTGATTCATTACAAAAAAATCGCAAATATTTATTTCTACCAGCTCGAGTTGTAGGTAATTCAGTTAGTTCACAAACCAACTATTTAACCTTACAAAGAGGAAGTAATGGTGGGGTAAAAAAAGGCATGGCTGTAATGGGCCCGCAAGGTATTGTTGGTGTTGTGGTTGATGTAAGCCCCAACTACAGTAGGGTTATGAGCTTACTACACCGCAATAGCCGCGTAAGTGCCATGCTAAAAAAAGATAATAGCTTTGGTAGCATTGAATGGGATGGCGATAGCCCTAATGAATTAACATTACGCAATATTTCTAAGGGTACTACCGTAAACAAAGGCGATACCGTTGTAACCAGCAGTTATTCGGCCAATTTCCCTCCCGGATTAATGATTGGAACAGTAAGTGGTACAGAAAATGAGGCCTCATCTAACTTTTACACTTTAAAAGTAAAACCGGCTACCAATTTCTTTACTCTTCAATTCGCGTATGTAATTGCCAATAAATACTATAATGAGCAAACCAGCTTGGAAAACAATAAACTGAAAAATGAGTAACCTCATCAGAAATATTATCCGTTTTATACTGTTTATTTTGGTGCAGGTATTTGTGCTGAATCGTATTCCGCCTATACACCAGTTTATTGTACCTTACGTTTATTTTTTATTTATTCTTTGGTTGCCATTTTCAATCAATCGCCTTTTCTTGCTGTTCACAGGTTTTGTTTTTGGCCTTTGCTTAGATTATTTTACCGGCACACCCGGGTTACATGCAGCTTGCTGCACTTTAATTGCTTATATACGCCCTTTTTTACTAAACATTTTAATACCACAGGAAACCACCGAGCAAAGCTATTTAGAACCATCCATCAAAAGCATGGGATGGGCACCTTATAGTTTATATGTATTGTTACTGACCTTCATACACAACACTTATCTAACCTTAATTGAATGGTTGCAATTTGGAAATCTATTGTATTTTTTAGGAAAAGTTATCGGTACTACAGCCATTAGTTTGTTACTCATTTTCATTACCGAAATGTTGTTTTTCCGAAAAGCCAAATACCGCACCAATGCTGCTTAAATTTCATTCAACACAGGTTTAGTTCCAAAAGTCAATTACACCTAAAATTAAATATGTTTTTAGGAAAAGATTATACAGCCATGTGTTGCTTTTGTGCATCTTTGTATTTCTTTATTTAAATTTCAAAATTTCAACAATCAATGCCGGTATTTAACCAAAGCAGAAGCAGGGTTATACAAATTTTATTTGGGGTGGTGTTTATTATCATTGCGGCGCAACTGGTGAATCTGCAAGTATTTTCAAAAAAATATAAACTGCAGGCAGAAAACAATGCTATTTACCGCAAAGTAATTTACCCCGACCGCGGCATTATTTTCGATAGAAAGAAAAGAAGTCTATTGGAAAATAGCATTATGTTTGATTTGGTTGTTACCCCCTCAGAAGCAAGAGGAATTGATACTTTAGCGCTTTGTAATTTATTAGAAATAGATACCGCAGAATACAAAAAAAGAATGCGGGATATTATTTTTAAGAACACTTCCGTAAGACCAAGTGTGTTTGAACCATTGCTTTCACAGGAATTGTATGCCCGACTAAGTGAAAACATATACAAATTCCCGGGCTTTGAGTTAAGTGAGCGTTCTGTTCGCAGTTATCCTTTACACATTGGTGCAAATTTTTTGGGTTATACGGCTGAAGTAAACCCTGCCTTTTTAGCAAAACATAAAGATGAAGGGTATGAAATGGGGGATTATACGGGTATGACCGGACTTGAACGCACTTATGAAAAGGTATTAATGGGTCAGAGAGGTATTAAGCGCTATATTAAAGACAACCGTAGCCGCATACAAGGCTCCTATGAAAATGGATTATTTGATACTGCTGCCATTGCCGGTAAAAACTTATATCTAAGCTTGGATGCTCAATTACAGGCATTGGGCGAAAAATTAATGACCAACAAGGTGGGAAGTATAGTAGCCATTGACCCCAAAACCGGTGGAATTTTGTGCATGGTAAGTGCCCCCAGTTATGATCCCAATTATTTAACAGGAAGTGAACGCAGCAAACATTTCAATAAATTATACAAAGACCCTCGCTTGCCATTACTCAATCGCGCTATTTATACTACTTATTCCCCGGGTTCAACTTTTAAAACTGTTGTAGGTATTATTGGTTTATCGGAAGGGGTTATCAATGAACGATTTTCTGTAGTTTGCAATGGTGCTTTTTGGGGTTGTGGCAATGGCAGGCCAAAATGTTTAGATAAGGGAACCTTTAACCTTACAACAGCTATTGCCCATAGTGACAACACCTATTTTGCTACGGTGTATAAACGCATTCTTGATCAACAACGTTATGGAGGTGCAGATAGTGCATTAAAAGTTTTTAATACCTATGCCTATACTTTTGGTCTCGGTCACAAGTTGGGAATTGACCTTCCCGGAGAGCAGCCGGGCAACTTACCTATTTCATCATACTACCGTAAAATTTTTGGCAAAAACTGGAATTCATGTAACGTTATTTCTAATGCCATTGGACAAGGGGAAGTAAGTACTACTGTTTTACAGTTGGCGAATGTAATGGCCACTATTGCCAACAAAGGATGGTATTATACGCCACACATGGTTGACTCGATTGAAGGCAATGAATTTGACGACTTATTGGCACGTTTTAAAGAAAAACACCTTACTGATCGTGAAATTCCCGACTCTGTATATGATGCTGTTCAAAATGGTATGCAAGGAGTAATGGAATATGGTACTGGCGCAGCTGCACAGGTACCGGGTATTGTTGTGTGTGGCAAAACAGGTACCGTGCAAAATTTTTATCATGGAGTTGCACAAAAAGACCATGCCTTTTTTGGTGCTTTCGCTCCGCGTAATAATCCTAAAATCGCCATTGCCGTATTATGTGAAAATGCCGGATTTGGAGCACAATCTGCCGCTCCTATTGCCAGTTTAATGATTGAACAATATTTAAAAGATTCAATACCAGAACCCGACAGAAAACAAAAGGTGGAAGACATTGCCAAGTTAAACTTAATACCTGCACGAATGCGGGCTGAAATGAATAGGCTTGATTCCATTAAAATGAAAAAAGAAGAGGAAGAACAAAACAGACAAAATATTCAAGAGCAAATTTTGGATTCTACATCAGCCGAAACATCAATGGATACTCAAGCTATTGTTGAACCAACTCAAAATTCACAATCCCCGCATGAGCTTCCTAACACCCATTCAAAATCATGGATGGCCAATTTGATTACAACCGAACATAAAAAAAAGAAAACCATTTATATCAATGCCTAAAAGATACACCGCTACACAAACCATAACACCTGGTATTGACTGGACAGTAGTAATACTTTACCTGATATTGGTATCGATAGGTATTCTTTGCATTTTTATGGTGGAATATAAACCTAATACAGACGTATTGGCAACCTTTATTAGTGGCAAAACCAATTATAGCAAACAACTCATTTTTGCGGGTGTCTGTATGGTTGCTGCTATCTTTATTCTGCTCACCGATAGTAAAATTTATACCGCCTTTGCCAATCTTTCATACACCTTTGGAATAATATTAATGCTGGCAACATTTGTTATTGGCAGAAGCATTAACGGTTCTAAAAGTTGGATTCCCATTGGTGGCGGCTTTAATTTACAACCGGCAGAATTATGCAAAATTTTTACTGCACTGGCTTTAGCCAAGTATTTATCTCGACAAGAAACAGACTTTTCAAAAATTAAATCGCAATTAATTGCAGGTGCCATAGCAATGGCCCCGGCAGTACTATCTGTTTTTCAAAATGAAACCGGGTTAGCACTCGTTTATCTTTCATTCTTCATTGTAATGTATCGGGAAGGATTACCACCAGGGTTATTAATATTTGGACTTTCATTTGGCGTGTTGGTAATTGCTACTTTAATTGTTGAGCCCAATATTTTGGCAATGGTATTAACCGCCATTGCTATTATTGCTATTTACATTTTGCGAAAACAATTTAAACGTAATAGAAAATTATTAACCATTATCATTGTTTTATGGGCATTAAGCGTAGGTATACAACGTTTTGCGGTTCCTTACATTTTCAATAATGTTTTTCAATGTTATCAAAGTACCCGCATTTACAGCATGGTTGGCAAGGATTACGATTGTAGCAAAAACCACCACCATACCAATGCTAACAAAGCCAATTATAAACCACCACGCAAACCAGATGATTACAATGTAAGGCAAAGTAAAATTGCCATAGGTTCAGGTGGTATATGGGGAAAAGGTTTTTTAAAAGGTACCCAAACACGTGGTAAATATGTTCCCGAACAACACACTGATTTTATTTTTACTTCGTTAGGTGAAGCATTTGGCTTAGTGGGTAGTATTATTTTCTTACTGATTTATCTTTTTTTACTGCTGCGAATTATAGTAATTGCCGAAAGACAAAGAAGTACATTTAGTAGAGTTTATGCATATAGCGTAGCCAGCATTCTATTTTTTCATATTGTGGTAAATGTATGTATGACTATTGGTTTATTTCCAATCATAGGGATACCGCTGCCCTTAATTAGCTATGGGGGTTCCTCATTACTTACCTTTACCATTTTAATTTTTATTATGCTTCGTCTTGATGCTGACCGACAAATGGTTTTACGCTAATTCATTTATAAGCAAGATATTTGCGGAATAATTATTACGACTACTTGCCAACTATATAATGCCATTTTATTGAATGAAAATTTAAACACGCATGCAAATTATACCATTATCCGAAGGCAGTTTTACAATAGATAAATCAAAAATTTTTGTTCCTTTTAACCTGAATTCAGATGAACTGCAAAGTAGGCCAGTAGGAAGTTTACTGGTAGAAGTACAACCTTTTGTTATTATTTCCGCAAACGATGTATTGTTGCTTGATACAGGATTGGGATTCAGTTATAACAATCAATTACAATTGGTTCAAAATTTAATAGCTCACAACATTCAACCCCAACAAGTTACCAAAGTATGGTTAAGTCATTTGCATAAAGATCATGCAGGAGGCATCAGCAAAAAAAATCATTTGGGTTTTTATGAATTAACTTTTCCCAATGCAAAATATTATGTACAAAAAAAAGAATACGATTTTGCCCTTAGTACCGGCTTCCCTTCATACATGACGGAAGAAATTGAAGTATTGCAAAACAATCCGCAGGTAGAATGGCTAAATGGCAATGGCAAGTTAGCTTTTACTGATTATAGTATTGAATATGAAATTACTGGTGCACATAGCCCCTATCATCAGGTATGTACCATTAAAACAGCACAGCAAACCATATTTTTTGGTGCAGATGATGCCCCACAATTACAGCAAATGAAAAGTAAGTTTATTGCCAAATATGATTTTGATGGCAAAAAAGCCATGCAATTAAGACAACAATGGTGGGAACAAGGAAAAAATGAAAAATGGGCATTCTTATTTTACCATGATATTAATACCCCCATTTTTCAATCCTAATAAATTTATTCAAACATGTTTTTTTTATTGCTGAGGAGGAGTACCTCTTTGTTGCCGACGTTTTTCCAATTCATTTCTCAAAACCATTCTGAAATTTCTTTCACATAAATAAACCTTATTGGCACGTTCATTTGAACCCAGGATTTGTTTAAACTGATTATAATAGTTTTTTCGAATATTCAAAGTAGCCTCATCTAATGCCAACACATTAGTGCTATGCATATTATTTTTTCTAGCCTCTTTTAATTCATCTAAGTACGAATAATATACCGGCCAAAATTGCTGCGCTTCTGTAGTTGATAAATTTAATTGCTTGGTTATATATGCCACTTTTAACCCCTGAATGTTCGCATACCTATTGTTATTAGCAGGTTGCGCAATTAATGTAAACCCGATAAATACAAACACCATGGTTAAACCTATAATAACAAACTTTTTCATCGCCGTAATTTCAATATATTTTAAAAATTAAATGCCACTCTCTTTTTTTGTTTCTGCCGCCGGGGGTACATTATTGTTCTCTTCGGTTGATTTTAAATATCCGCTTAATTCCTCATCACTAATATTTTGGAGCCCTTGTTGCACATCGGGCAAAGCTTCATCAGAATCAATGATAGAAGTATCATTAATGTAGTTTGAAGCAGTGACGTCATTATTCAAATAATTTTGAATAGCATCATCGCTAACATTGGTTATTTCTTTGTTTAAACTGAAAACATTTGAACTATAGGTAAAGCTTGAATTATTCCATAAAGCACCGGTAATGAGCACTCCGGCAATAATAGCTGCAGCAGCGTACGAAAACCATTTTCGGGTATTTCGTAGGCTAATTACTTTTGCGGTACCATTGCCATTGTTATTTTTTTCAGCACCTTTAGCAATTGCTGTAAAATTGATTTTTTCAAAATAATGAGCCGGAACACTAAAAACAGGCTTTTTTGAGATATTTAGTAATGCTGGGGCAATTTGTTCCAATTCTTCCGAAACAGACAATGACTTATCATGCGCTTTAATCTTATTAAGAATTTGCTGCGGTAAATTTTCAAAATAGCCATTAGGAACAGAAAACGGTTGTTGAATAGCCGGTAATGTTACAGATTCAACAGTAATATAAGGTATGTTTTCTAATAATTGTTCTGCAAATTTGTCAAAATAGCCATTGGGAACCTTATATACCTGAATTCTGAAAGCGGGCAACAAAGCCGGAAAATGTTCTTTCAATTCCTCCAATATCATATCACTTCGTAACATCATGGTGTAAAGACTAATTTTAAGCTGGTTCGTTTAATCTGTTACATATTTTTAATAATTTCCTCAATTTTTTTGGCAGCATGGTGATAACTGGCCTTTAAAGCCCCTTCACTGGTTTCTAATACCTTGCTCATTTCTTCATAGGGCATTTCATCAAAATAACGCAAATTAAACACCACTCGTTGTTTTTCCGGCAGTTGTTGAATAGCTAATTGTAATTTCCACTCTAATTGATTGGCATTAAAATTTTCATCCGCTTTAATTTTATTACTTAGCCCACTCTCCATTTCATCAAAACTTAAAGCACCTTTTCTTTTTTGTTGTTCTAAATAAGTAAGGCTTTCGTTAGTAGCAATGCGATATAACCAGGTGTATAATTGACTATCTTCTCTAAAATTTTCTAACCCTCGCCATGCTTTAATAAACACATTTTGCAGTACATCATTGGCATCTTCATGATTTACCACCATTCTTCGTATATGCCAATAAAGTTTTTCCTGATATTTTTTAACGATAGCGGTAAAAGCCCTTTCTTTTGTAGCAGGCTCTTTAAATTCATATAATAATAAAGCATCATCATTTTGCATGCAGGAAAATTAATAAAAATTACATTAAGTTGCTAAGACGTTACTTTATTTAAAAAGTTTATTTTAGCTATAAAACCAACCGAATTTTAAACTCTGAAATCGTATTTATATGAAGAAAAGATATTTTTTATTCCATTTACTTTTGCTTTTCATTACTTATTTGCCTGCACAAACTACTAAAGCAACTAAAGCCATTACCGAAATTTTGCAACGACAAGAGAATGCCTGGAACAATGGAAATTTAGATGATTTTATGTTGGGATATTGGCAGAACGACAGTCTTCAATTTATTGGCAAAAACGGACCTGTGTATGGATATAAAACTACTTTGAAAAATTATAAAAATCATTATAGTACAAAGGCCGCAATGGGACATTTCACAAGTACCATTTTACAAATGAAACCCCTTGGAAAAAAGTTTTACTATGTAACAGGCAAATGGCAGCTGGACAGAACTATAGGTAATGTAGAGGGTTATTATACACTTCTTTTTCAAAAAATAAATGGCCAATGGGTTATTATTTCCGATCACAGTTCTTAATAAGGTTGCCGTATTTTATTACGCCAAAGTCGCTTCACATAAACAATAACCACTATGCCCGTTATCAAAGCCCATATATAAAACAACCAATTTACCAACGAAATATGGGTATTAATTTCTGCCATTCTTAATTTTAAACCCAAGGCCACATTAATAAATAACCAAAGCAGAATAACTGCTATTGTATTCACGATTCTTAAAAAGAAAGCTTTAATTTCTTTATCCATCACCATTATTTTAAACATTAACCTTTGATGCTATGTCATCATTAATCTAAACTTTGGTTAGCAGTTGCAGCCAGTTTCAAAATTCTATCAAACTGAGCCGGGGTTAAATCATTATAAAAGTAATAAATGGGATCAACAGGCTTACCATTTTTATGCACTTCATAATGGCAATGAGGCCCCGTACTTTTACCTGTGCTTCCAACATAGCCAATTACTTCACCCCGCTTTATTAACTGACCCGGATGTGCCTTTACTTTAAACATGTGTCCGTATAAAGTTTGATACCCATACCCGTGATTAATGACTACCTCATTTCCATATCCACCGGTATTAAAACCAGCATTTTGCACCACCCCATCGGCTGTTGCATAAATGGGGGTTCCTAATGGAGCAGCAAAATCCAGCCCAGCGTGAAACTTTGTTACTTTATATACAGGATCAATTCTATATCCAAACCCACTGGCAATTCTGTCTAAATTTTTGTTACTTACAGGTTGTATGGCAGGAATAGCCAATAACAATTTTTCCTTGTTTTTAATCATGTTATTAATATCGTTATAGCTTTTACCCTGATAAGCTACCCGTAAGGTTAAATTGTTCAATTGGTTTTTTATATTATTCACCAGCTCTGTTTCCGTTTGCCCTTCAATTAATTTAATTTCATTTTTGGTTTCCATAATTTTTGTACGGGCACTATCCGGAATGGGAGTTGATTCGAAGATGGTACGATACACATTATTATCCCTATTCTCTAATTCTTGCATTTGTAATTCCAACTGTTTCACTCTTTCTTGAATTAAAGAATAATTTTCAGCCAAATCTTTATTTTGTTGCCTTAATAATTTTTCTTTCGGGCTATCTACAAATTGAAATACCAACAACATCAACAAAAGACCCGTTACTAATGAAGCTGCTATAAAACCAATTACTTGTAAAATTCTTACCCTTAATGGAACCTCAAGTTTTTCAAAACGTAAAGTATGTGTATTATAATAATATTTTATTTTTCGCATATCTAATTTGTTTTTAAACACTGCATTTGTTGCAGTTAGCTGGTTTATACAAGGTACAGCGCATAGAATATTGAATAAATTGTTAAATACTACCTTTCACCACATGAAACGTCTTGCCAAAAATCAATACTGAATTAATTGCAATACGCATTATAAAATGATTCATTAAATACATTAACAAAAAAATGTATTCATGCGCCTGCATATACCAAAAAATTTATTCGTTAAATTTTAGCTATTGGCTACGGTAAGGGTTATGGTTTATACTTACCTTTGACCACTGCCAAACAATTGGCAAAGGTAATTATAAAGATTGCTAAACTTTTAGTAAAATTTAAACGCAATATGTTAACATCGGCTGAAATACGTCAACAATTTTTAGATTTTTTTGCTTCAAAAGGGCACAAAATTGTGCCTTCGGCACCCATTGTTTTAAAAAACGACCCCACTTTATTGTTTACCAATGCGGGAATGAACCAATTTAAAGATGTATTTCTGGGTATTGCCCCCCCGGCAGCCCCTCGTGTGGCCGATACGCAAAAATGTTTACGTGTAAGTGGTAAACACAACGATTTGGAAGAAGTTGGGGTTGATACTTACCACCATACCATGTTTGAAATGCTGGGCAATTGGAGCTTTGGAGATTATTTTAAAACTGAAGCCATTGCCTGGAGTTGGGAATTATTAACTGAGGTTTATAAAATAGATAAAGATCGGCTATATGTTACTGTTTTCAAGGGCGATGAAGCAGAAGGACTACCGGAAGATGTGGAGGCCAAAGCAGAATGGAGTAAATGGATTAGCCCCGAAAGAATATTACCCGGAAATAAAAAAGACAATTTTTGGGAAATGGGCGATACCGGCCCTTGCGGTCCTTGTACAGAAATTCATATTGATTGCAGAAGCAATGAAGAACGCCAAACTACTGATGGTAAATTATTAGTGAATAAAGATCATCCGCAGGTAATTGAAATATGGAATAATGTATTTATACAATACAATCGCTTAAAAAATGGGAAGCTGGAACCTTTGCCGGCAAAACATGTAGATACCGGTATGGGCTTAGAAAGATTAGTGCGGGTTTTACAAAACAAAAACAGCAATTACGATACAGATTTATTTACACCCACTATTCAACTAACAGAAAAAATTACACACCAACAATATAACAATACACAATCTAAACAAGATATAGCTTTTAGAGTAATAGCCGACCATATTCGCGCTATTGGATTTACCATTGCTGATGGACAATTACCCTCGAACAACGGAGCCGGCTATGTTATACGACGTATTTTGCGCAGAGCTGTTCGTTATTATTTTTCGTATTTACAATACAAACAACCCTTACTATTCCAATTACTTCCTTCTTTGGCAAAACAGTTTGAAAATGTTTTTCCTGAATTACAACAACAAATTGACTTTGTAGTAAAAGTAATTAAAGAAGAAGAAGAGGCCTTTTTACGAACACTTGATAAGGGCTTGAAAAAAATGGATGAATTAATGCAGCAAGCCCAGAAAAACAATGCAGTTGTTGATGGGAAAAATGCATTTGAATTGTTTGATACCTATGGCTTCCCTATTGATTTAACTAAATTAATAGCTGCAGAAAATAATTTACAGGTTGATGATGCAGGGTTTGAAGCGGAAATGCAACAACAAAAAAATCGTTCTCGTGCAGCAGCAACTGTTGATGCAGATGATTGGGTAGTTTTACAACCTCAAGCATTTACCGAATTTGTGGGATATGATACATTCAATATTGAAACACAAATTGTACAATACAGAAAAATAAAAACAAAGGGCAAAAATGCTTACCAAATTGTATTAAATGCAACACCTTTTTATGCAGAAAGTGGTGGGCAAGTTGGTGATACAGGTTGGCTTCAATCAGAAAACGAAAGTATTGCTGTAATGGATACCCGTAAAGAAAATAACCAAATTATTCAATTTACAGAAACCTTACCTACTAACATTCATGCGAACTTTACAGCAAACATTGATGTTGAAAGAAGAAAAGCAATAATGGCACACCATACGGCTACCCATTTGTTGCATGCTGCTTTAAGAAAAGTGTTGGGTACGCATGTTGCACAAAAAGGTAGTTTGGTAAACGAACAAAATTTGCGTTTCGACTTTTCGCATTTTGCTAAAGTTACCCCCGAAGAATTAAATACAATAGCCGCTTTGGTAAATGAAAAAATTAGAAGTAATATTCCTGTAGTAATTAAAACACTTCCTAAAGAGGAAGCACTGCAATTGGGCGCTATGGCTTTATTCGGAGAAAAATATGGCGATTTGGTTAGGGTAGTAATTATTGACCCTAATTACTCCATTGAATTGTGTGGAGGAACCCATGTAGCCAATACAGGAGAATTGGGATTATTTACTATTCAGCACGAAACTGCCGTTGCCGCCGGCGTTCGACGCATTGAAGCGGCCTGTGGTATTGCATCTGAAAAATGGGTAATGAATCAATTAGAGCAGCTACAGCAGGCAAAAACATTGCTTAAAAATCCAAAAGATTTATCCAAAGCTATTGAACAGCACATTGAAGAGAATACACAACTAAAAAAACAACTCTCATATTTAGAACAAAAAAATATAGACCAAATAGAAGCAAGTTTACTTCAGCAAGCCATTACCGTAAACGGAACAACATTTATTGGTCAACAAGTAGAAGTGCTACAACCCGACATGTTGAAAAAAATATGTCTTCAGTTAAAAAACAAACTAACCGATTTATATGTAGTTGTTTTAGCTGCTAATATCGCAGGGAAGCCATTTGTAGGGATTCTTGTTTCAGAGAGTTGGATACAGCAGAAACAAATGGATGCTAACCATTTAATTAAAATCCAAATTGCACCCATTATAAAAGGAAGCGGCGGAGGACAAAAAACTTTAGCTACCGCCGGAGGACAAGATGCTAGTAATATTCCCAACATTTTTACTGCAGTTCAGGCCGTTTTATAATTACCAAAATTATTTACTTAGTTAAACCGGTATGCCTTACAGGTCATTACCGGTTTTTTTTATAGGATAGAAGATCTTTTTTTAACATTTCCGAAGCTTTTCGTAATTCAGAAATTGCATTACTTTTGGTCTACTAAATTTTTCGTACACTTAAAATTAGCCGTTATGAATAAAAAAATGTTCATTCTACCCTTATTATTAATGGGAACAACATTTTGTTTGCAAGCACAAACACAACAAAATGAAGACATTGTTATTCACAGAAAAGGGAATCCACAACAAAAAACAACCATTGTTATTGATGGTAAAAACATTACCGTAAACGGCAAACCCGTTGATCAATGGAAAGATGGTTCAGTAGAAATAATGAAAACAGATAGCAGCTACAATATCTTTAATTTAAATAATCTTCAATCAGGATTGGAAAAAATGTTTGGCCAAACAATGCCAAAAGGTGGTGTACAGTTTTTTAGAAGAATGGGGCCAGGTATTAATAATATTACAACCAACAAAGCTAAATTAGGTGTATACACTAACAAAGCTGAAAATACAAAAGGAGTCGTAATTAAAGAGGTAAGTGAAAATTCTCCCGCAGATAAAGCTGGTTTAAAACAAGGCGATATTATTTTGAAAGTAAACAATACAGATATAGAAACCAGCGAAGATTTATATAAAACCATAGGGAAATATAATGCCGGAGATACAATTAATATTACGTATTTACGCGATGGCAAAACCAGCAACACCCAGGCAGTTTTAGAAAAAAATAATTCATTTCAACTCGATAATGAAAATCAATGGGGTATGAGAAATTTTAATTTTTCCATGCCGCCCATGCCCATGAACCCCGATTTTAATTTTATGCCGAACAACAAACCGATGCTTGGCGTACAGATTGAAGAATTAAATGATAATTCAGGTGTGAAAATAAATGAAGTGAACAGCAATTCACCTGCTGAAAAAGCCGGATTGGAAAAGGGCGATATTTTAACACAAATGGATGGTAATGCCGTAAAAAGTATTGAAGATTTAAAACAAGCTTTGAGCAACAAAAACGTAGGTGATTCTGTAGAAATTAGTTATTTACGTAACGGTAAAAAACACAATGCTACTGTAGTTTTCCCTAAACCCATTAAAAAAGCAACTTTATAACAATAACATTCATGCACCCCCAACATAGTAGCTTACAGCCATGCCTTTAAAAGCATGGCTGCGCTATTTTTATGAGTTAACCGATCAATACCCGATAAAATGATACCTTTACGGCAACAATTTTGATGTGTAATTTTTTAAAAGCGAATGGATTATTCAAAATATGAATCTGTAATTGGCCTTGAAGTACATGTGCAATTACAAACTAAAAGTAAGCTATTTTCAAGTGATGCCAACCAATTTGGCCGACATCCCAACACTCAAGTAAATGCTATTACTTTAGCACATCCGGGTACTTTACCTAAAATAAACAAAAAGGCTGTTGAATATGCAGTTAAAATGGGCATAGCTTGCAATTGTAACATTGAATCACTGAACTGCTTTGCCCGAAAAAATTATTTTTATCCAGATTTACCCAAAGGTTATCAAATTTCACAACACACAACACCAATTTGTGTGGGTGGTTATGTTACTATCATTGTTAATGGGGAAGAAAAGCAAATACAATTAAACCGAATTCATTTAGAAGAAGATGCGGGTAAAAGCATTCACGATGCGGTAGATGGATTTACTTGTTTGGATTATAACCGAGCTGGAACTCCACTTATTGAAATTGTTACAGAACCATGCATTCACTCTGCTGAAGAAGCATTTCAATACTTAACTGAAATAAGAAAATTAGTTCGCTGGATTGAAATTAGTGACGGCAATATGGAAGAAGGCAGTTTACGATGCGATGCCAATATTTCAATTCGACCAACAGGTTCTTCAGAATTGGGAACAAAAGTGGAAGTAAAAAATCTAAACTCAATTCGGAATGTTAAAAAAGCCATAGAGCATGAAATAGAGCGAATGATAAAGCTGGTTGAAGAGGGGGGAATGGTTACACAACAAACGCGCAGTTTTGATGCTACTAACGATACCACCTTTGCGATACGTGAAAAAGAAGAGGCAAACGATTATCGCTATTTCCCTGATCCTGATTTAGTTCCCTTTTTCATCAATCAATCGTATATACGGGCTATTGAAAAAAGTTTGCCGGCACTACCTCATGCATTAAAAAGTTCATTTCAAACAAACTATGGCTTAAGTACTTACGATGCGCATCAGTTATGTGAGGATAAGCACACCGCTTTTTATTTCATGGCTACCACTAATTATAGCCGTAATTATAAAGCCATTGCCAACTTTATACTTGGGCCTCTGAAACAACATGTAAATGAACTAGGTATTGATTTTGAAAAACTATCGTTATTTCCTGAAACTTTAGCGGGTGTTATTGCTTTAATTGATGATGGGAAAATTAATTTTTCTACTGCAGCCAATAAACTTTTACCTGCAATTATCAACAACAATAACAATCCAGCACTAACAGCAGAAAAATTAAACTTAATACAAGTTTCTAGCGAGGATGCAATTATTACTTGGGTACAACAAGTAATTAATGCCATGCCGGACAAAGTGAATGAGTACAAAAAAGGGAAAAAGGGTTTAATGGGTTTATTTGTAGGTGAAGTAAAAAAAATTAGTAAAGGCAAAGCAGATCCAAAATTAACCACCAGCACTTTCGAAAAAATTTTAAATCAGCAATAGTGTATCATTCAAACACAGCAATCACTAAACAATTATTTATGAAACAATTTTTATCCGTTGTTATTTTGGGTATGGCGTTAATAGCTTGCCAACAAAAAAAATATGGTGCTTTTATTGTAAGTGGTAGAATTCAAAATTCACCTTCCAATAAAATTTTATTGGAATCATTGCCTTTTGGAGCCCAACAACCGGTTGTGGTTGATTCAACTACGTTGGCATCAAACGGCAATTTTGAATTAAGAGGAACCGCAAGTGCAGAAGGTTTATATTTATTAGCCATTGATAATGGTCCACAAATTCTATTTATCAATGATAGTAAGGATATTAAAGTTGAGATGGATGCACACAATTACAAAGCTTATACCACTAAAGGTTCAGCCGCATCAACTGCATTACATCAATTTTTAGAAGCATACAGCAACAAATTTGGCCCATTAGCAGATGCCTATTTACAAGCAGATTCTTTGCAAAATATCCCTCATCCTGACAGTGCCTTAATAGCTTCTGTTAATTTACGAAAAGAAACGCTCTTAAATAATTTCAACAACTTTTTAGCACAAACCATTAAAGAATCTAACAGTGCTGCCTTTACGTATTATGTAATTGGTAAAGCATTTAAAACTATGCAACCGGATGCTATTAAACAATTGGTAGATGCATCTGCTAATAAATTTAAAGATAATGCAGGCATACAAAGGTTGCAGGAAATCATCAATGCACAAATGGCCTCCGATCCAAAAGTTGCTTTATTAAACAAACCGGCTCCCAACTTTACTATAGCAGATACTTCCGGCAAAATGGTATCACTCAATAATTTTAAAGGCAAGTATGTTTTAGTTGATTTTTGGGCCAGCTGGTGCAGTCCTTGCAGACATGAGAATCCTAATGTAGTTGCTGCTTATAATAAGTTTAAAGATAAGAATTTTACCATATTAGGTGTTTCATTAGATAATGATAAATCAGCGTGGTTAAAAGCCATACACGATGATAAGTTAACTTGGACACAGGTAAGTGATTTAAAGCAATGGCAAAGCAGTGTGGTTGATTTGTATAAAATAAGCGGTATACCTTTTAATGTGTTGGTGAATCCTCAAGGAATAATAATTGGTGTGGAATTAAGGGGTCAAGAATTACAAGATAAGTTAGCTGAGGTGTTGAAGTAGTATTAAATATTGAGATAAAGCAATGAAAGTTTATGCTTCGAAAAATTACAGCTAGAATAAATTCAACAAATATAAATTTAAGATTTAAATGAAGAAGCTAGCATAAAGAATAAACCAGTTATAACCCTGCAAAATATTCAATTTAAGACTGCATTTTTGATGTACAAACAAAGCTTTAATCCATCATATAAAAAATGCATAAATAAAATAAAAGGGAGGTTTTCGTATTAAAGAAAACCTCCTTTGCTTATTAAATAAGTTGTTAAACTATCGTGCTAACACAGTGGTAAAGTTACCAAAGCTACCTGCACTTACCGTCAACTTATATTGGAAAGTAAAGGTATTGTCACAAGAAGAAAATGTTCCAGTTCCATTAGGAGCTACTGATAATGCACCGTACCCATAAAAGTTTGAATTAGAGATAACCTGTGTCGGAACGGTAGTTTTAAAGTTAGCAGGATCAGTCCAATCCAAATTAACGGTAATATTATTAATGGGATAAGGAGCAATTTCCTCATAAGAGAAATTTGCAATAACCATAGTTGCAGTAGTCGCAGAAGTTGGTGTAATACTTAATATTTGCGCTGTATAAGGACCATAAGATCCGGTATTATCAATATCCTGGCTATTATTGTAGTTACCTAAGAATGAATTAGGTACAACAGTACAATATTTACGCATTACTAACTTGTAAGTATTATTATAATCAGAAGGAGGAATATCCCCACCTGAAATTTTAAATACCAAAGTATCTACCCTATTTCCTGAAAATCCAGAAAATAATCCATAAACAGGTAAAGAATCTAATGCTTTACCTGGGCCAATTTGTACTGAAGTAGAGGGTAAATTATATTGTACACCTGCTGCTGCATTGGTTGGAGAAGTAACACTTACTGTAATGGTACGAGTTGTATTAGTAACATTCGTGGTTCCTACCGGTATTTTGAATACAGAGTTTGGATCATTCATAACAAAATAAGAACCATCTGTTTTGTTACTAAAAGTAGCTTGCGCCGGAGGTGTAATAGTAGGGTAAGGATTATTTTTATTGCATGCTACAAATGAAGCACTTGCAAACAAAATACCCATAAACAATTGAATTTTATGATTGATTTTCATACTAAATTATTTTAATTTTTCAATTAATTATAGCCTGGGTTTTGCTTCATGTTAGGATTCGCCAATAATTCATATTGAGGGATTGGCCAAGTAAAACGATAATCACCATTAGGTAAAGTTTGCCAAGTAGTACTGGTTACATCAGTAGCACCGCGTTGTACAGGTAAGTTATTACGTTTCAAATCAAAAAATCTGAAGCCTTCAAAACAAAGCTCTTTAAATCGTTCATCTAAAACGGCATTCACCAAATCAGAAGCTGATGTAAAAGTTTGATTAGTATACCCTGTAATACGCTGAGCACGAAGTGCATTTAAATCAGCAGCACCCAAAACCAAATTAGGGGTAGCTTGTCTAGCATAAGCTTCTGCACGAATTAAATACATTTCTGAAATACGACAAGGTTTCATATCTACAGCGCGACCACCACGAGACGAAGTGTAGTATTTATTTAAGTAAGTTTTACCTGAACCCGTAGCTATATATGCAGCTTTACGAATATCTGAACTAAGATATGAATTCACTAATTTGTCTGAAGGAGATATGTACACTAATCCACCTGTAGTAGTCCATAAACCACCCACAGCAGTGCTATTAGCATAACGAATTCTAAATAATGTTTCATTGTTATTCGCATCAGTCCAAATACCGGAAAAGGCTGTACCTGTTACTAATGGCTTTACATTTGAATTAATTACAGAAGTGGCATATGATATTGCATTAGCATAATCACCCTTAAACAAAGCTACTCTTGCTCTATATGCATTAATATTCACCTGATTCATTACTGTATCAGTAAATGTAGAAGAAGTAACTGCAGGTAAAAGTGCATAAGCATCACTTAAATCCTTCTCAATTTGAGCAATTGATTCTGCAACGGTATTACGTGCAGGCCTTGCTGTAGGATCAGAAACCAACATCAATGCAATGCCCATGGGATCAGTTGGATCATAGGCTTTGCAATAGGCTTGTAATAAACTAAAATGTGAAATACCACGTAATGCCAATAACTGACCCTTTAAAATATTACGGCGAGGTTCTTCGGCTGGAGTTGCAATTACATTAGGTAGTTTTGCTAATGTTCTGTTTACTTGATCAATTAAGTAATAAAATCCACCATATGCAGCAGTAACATCACCACCGGTAGTTCCATCGGCACTAAATTGGTAGCGAAAAGTTAAGGCACCTTGCCCTGAGTTATCTACACCTAATTTCGCCTCATCGGAAACTAAAGCATTTGCATAAATTATGTTCAAATAAGTACCGTATCGACCATACGCTTCATTGGTAGCCAATTGTGCATCGTTAATAGTTCTAAATGCATTAACATCAGTAAATTGGTCGGTCGGTAACAGATTTAACTGTTTGGAGCAGCTACTAAATAAAATAGCAGCTATTGCAAACAACGTTAATATATTTATTTTTTTCATATTAAATTCATTTTTCAATTAAAAAGTTACATTCAAACCTGCAGTAAGAGCACGGGGATTGGGATATTCACTTAGGTTTATATTAGACGGTCCAGCTTCTGGATCCATTCCTCTCCAATGAGTCCAAATGAATAAGTTACTACCTTGCACATAAAAGGTAGCTTTAGAGATAAACTTAATTTTTTGAACAGTTGACTCCGGTAGTTTATAAGTAATCATTAAATCACGGAAGCGAAGGAATGATGCATCGTGAATAATTTTAGATGAAAAATTTGTTGAATATAAAGGACTAGGAGTAGTAGCAATGTCTCCGGGTTTTTTCCAAAAATTCAAACTGCTAGATTGATTATATCCACCAGATAAAAATCCAACCGGATTTTCAACAAAATATTCTAAGTTATCTACTTTAGTTGCGCCTTGTTGCCAACTAAACAATATAGAAACACCAAAATTTTTATAATTTAAATTAGTGCCAAAACCTCCTTTCCAAGGTGCTTCCCATGTTCCAAATTCCTGTACTTTGTTATTGGCGCTATAAACGGGTGTAATCTTACCACTTAAATCATAGTATAAAGGTGCACCACTTGAAGCGTCAACTCCTGCCCATTTAACTTCAAAATGAGAGCCTAAAGGTTTACCTACTGTAACTAAGGATGTACCTACAGTATAAGAATTTAATCCTCCTAAGCTTAACACATTATTTTTGTTATAAGCAGCTTTACCATTAATAGTCCATGTAAAATCTTTACTTTTAACTACGTCATAACTAATGTCAAGTTCAATTCCTTTGTTTTGTAATACGCCCCCATTTACTAAAATACTGTAACCCCCCGCTTCAGCACTTAATTGTTTTTGCACAAATAAGTTTTTGGTTCTTTTATCATACACATCAATACTACCATATAAACGTTTATTAAATAAAGAGAAATCTGTACCAATATTTAGCTGATAGGTGGTTTCCCAAGTTAATAAAGGATTTCCTACATTACTTACATATAAAGTAGTTAAACCGGCATAGTTGCCATTTGCTGCATAAGTTGGGAAATAACCATAATCACCATATCCTGATGGGAAGTTATCGTTATCACCAGAACCTCCATAGCTGGCACGGAGCCTCCATTCATTCAGCCAACGAGTATTCATTAAAAAGTTTTCTTTACCTATATTCCAAATACCACTAACAGAATAGAATGAAGTCCATCTGTTATTTGAAGGTAATTTGGAAGAACCATCATAACGGAATGAACCTGAAACAGTATATTTATCATTTAAAGTATAAGTACCCATAGCCAAACCAGAGGTTAAGGCATTTTGAGATTTTCCACCACCAACATTCGCATATAGTTGATTATCGGCATTGCCTTGAGTAATAGCAGCAGGGGTATTTGGTGTTCTGGGGTCAATACCATATCCGGTTAAACTAAATGATTTCACAGCCTGTGTTAAATATTCACCATACACACCAAAACTCACTTTATGCTTATCTCTAAAAATGTTGGAATAATTGATAGATGGACGAACATCTGCCTGGAAGAACCTAGCTAAACTTTCACTTTGAAATCCAGCCTTGCCAGTAGGGGTAGTAGAAGTTAATCTAATAAAGGCCAATTGGCTACCATAATTCGTGCCCTGAGTTTCTCTAAAGTCAATACCAGTGGTTAATGATGCTACTACATTCTTCATAATTTTATAGGATGTAGTAGTCCCTAATACTGCTTTTAATTGGTCATTATAATTTCTATCCCAATATGTTAAATCTAACTGATTGGCTCCAACAAAACTAGTTCCAACCCCTGTTGCGTAAGTACCATCAGGCTTATAAACTAGTGCATATGGAGTAGTGATATTTACAGCCAAAAAAGGATTTCCCGTGCTATTTGTAACAGTGCTTTGTTGAAAATTACGACGAACATAAGATAAGCTACTTGATAAAGAGAAAGATAATTTGTCATCAGCATAATCAACATTATTCCTTAATGAAACTCTCTTCATGTCAGTACGCGGGGTTGTACCAGTTTCATTGTACAATTCTAAACTGCTATAAATACGAGTTTTACCTGCACCACCTGATAAAACCAACTGATGATTGCTGAATGGACCATTTCTAAACATATAATCAGCCCAGTTGGTGTTGATTTTAGATATGGAATCTAAAGTTTGATTTGCGGCCGCTTGTTGTGCGGGTGTTAATGTTGCATAACGAGGATTAACAGGAGAATAATACCATCCTGGTATTGCAATTCCGCCACCTGCAATTTTTCCATAATCTTCCTGAGCTTTCAATAACTCTGCAGTTGTCATAGGTCTAAAACCAAATTCAGGCTTTGATTTAATACCCATTTGAGCATTATATGACAATCTCATTTTTCCGGCCACGCCTCTTTTAGTGGTAATTACAATTACACCGGCAGAACCTCTAGAACCATACAAAGCTGCGGCTGCTGCATCTTTCAAAATGTCTACTGTTAAGAAGTCGTTCGGATTTAGACCCTGAAACACACTTGCTTCAACAGGTATACCATCTACTATGTATAAAGGAGTTGACCCACCCGCAATTGAAGTGGTACCTCTAATAATTACATTAGTGGCATTACCCGGCTGTCCACTTTGTGTTAATGCTAATAAACCAGGTACTTGTCCTTGAAACAATTGGTCGAAAGAACCAACAGGTCTATCTTCTATATTTTTTTGAGTAATGCTGGATACAGCTCCTGCGTATTCAGATTTCTTTTGTTTAGCGATACCAGTTGATACGACTACCTCATTCAATTCATCGTTTTTACTTTCTAACCTAACATCAATAGTATTTTTGTTTGAGATGTTAATTTCCCTAGAAAGAAAATTTAAAGAGGAAATGACAATAAACTTAGTAGTAGGAGCAACATTGGTCAAGGTAAAATTACCTTCCGCATCGGTAGTAGTTCCTTTTGTAGTTCCTTTTACCACAACAGAAGCTCGTTCAATGGGTTTACCATTTTCATCTAACACCGTGCCATGTATGGTACGATTTTGTGCCCACAATTGACCCACAGTCAACAATGCACACATGAGAAGCATTAGCAGTTTTCTCATAATTCCCTGTGTTTTAGTTTTAAAAAAGTTAAAAAGGATTTCAAATATAAGTTAATGAAACATTAAAGACATAAATTTTTAATAAAAAGTTGCAATAAAATTTATTTTACATTAAAAAATTGTTCTTAAAATTAATTTTAAATAAAAAAGCTTGATTTTTTTTGAAATTTTCAAAAAAATCAAGCTTTAACTATTGTATTATTCAGGATATTCTTAAAAAATTTTCACCCAAATTAATTATCGGTACATAAGTTGTTTAATGCCAATTCATTAGCTGAAATTGGCCAAATGTATCCAACATCATTGGGGCCTTTAGATTGTGCACTACCTTTAGCAGGAATAGTTTGTAACAAACGCATTAAATCATTATTACGTAACCCTTCCCCTAAAAACTCAATTCTTCTTTCTTTCAAAATGGCATTAATTAAATCATTAGCAGAAGCAAAGCTGGCAACTGTATAAGTAGTAGCAGCATCTGATCGGTTACGCACTGCATTTAACAATGCAACTGCTTGAGGATCAATAGTATTATTACTGCGTACCCTTGCCTCAGCAAGATTTAATAGTACTTCAGAATATCGAATTACGGGCACATAATCGGTATAGGGGCTTGGCGCTTTATACTTATTTAACCAATATTTCACTGATGCGCCAGAGCCAGATTGAAGTATAAATGTTCTTCTTGCATCAGTGGGTAACCAAGTCGGATCGGCAATAATCCCATTTACATTTAATGAATATTCTCCATTACCAACTCCACCTGATGCAGCAACAGGGGTATAATAATATGCCAATTGATTTTGGGTACCAGGATTATCACCGGCAGTAGATGTCATGGGCATAGACAATATAGATTCTGTTGTTGTGTAAGGCGTTTTAAAAACTTGGGTAATGTCAGCTTGTAATGCATTAGCTACTCCTGAAGTGGCAGTAAATGGGGCATTGGCTGAAACAATTTTATTGGCTTCTGTAATAACAGCGGAATAGTTTTGCATGCTTAAATAAACCCTAGTTTTCAAAGCAATAGCAGTATTGCGGTGGGCACGGGTCGTGTTGTTATAAGCACTACTGTAGCTCAATGGTAAACCGGCTTCAGCATCATTCAAATCTTTTATCACTTGTGCATAAACATCAGCAACTGTGCTACGGGCCAGGTTTGACTGACCGGCACCTTTAATACCTGTTAACCTAAGTGGCAAACCGGGTTTGCTGCCATTACCATCTGCATAAGGACGAGCATAATATTGTAATAATGAATAATAACAAAGCGCCCTAATTAATTTAGCCTCAGCTATATAATTTGCTGATAGTGTTGGCCCGGCAATAGTGGAACCGCCTGCATTCATTCCATCAATAAATATATTACAACTATTAATGGTATAATAAGCTTGTGCCCATAAGTTAACTACAGCTGTAGCGCTATTGGTTGGGTTTAAAGCCCACACATCGGAACCGGTAACCAGGTTACTGGTTTGGTTTATAAAATCCTCACCACGTATGTCTCCATAAATTACATAGCGACCTCCATATAAATTACCATTTTTTAAAGCACCATATAGCCCCAATACAGAAGCCTGAATACGGCTCAAAGTACTAAAAGCTGAGGCATCGGAAATAGAGGTTTGAGGAACAGGATTTAATAAATTACGTTGGCAGGAAGCAAACAGTAAGCTTGCTCCAAGTGCCATAACTGATAGATATTTATATTTTTTCATTGCAAATTCAATTTTGTTGTGAATGAAATTAGAAACCAACATTTAACCCTACAGTAATAGTGCGTGCATTACCCGCTGTATTTCTGTCAACACCTTGTGCTGTAGCAGAGTTTCCATTTGAAGATACCTCTGGATCAGGACCAGGATATTTAGTAATAATGGCTAAATTCTGACCACTTACATATACTCTTAATCTGCTAATTTTTGCACGAGATAATACACTCTGAGGAATATTATATCCTACAGAAAGGTTTCTCAATTTTACAAAGTTTCCTTTGAAAACATTGATATCTAATGGTATAGCTGATCCATTAGAAACATTATCGCCGAATACAGGTTTAGCATATAGTTTATTAGCATCACCTTTGTTCTGCCATGCTTGAGTTAACATGTCAGTTGCATTATTCCAAAAGCGTTGGTCATGTAATCCGGCATTGGTTCCATAATACACGTAAAAACCAAGTTGGTAAGTAAACATCACATTTAAATCGAAGTTTTTGTAACGGAAATCGTTATTCCAACCTCCATATTGCTTAGGTTGAACATTGCCATACATTACAGCATCATTAGCCTGAGAAATAGAGGTAGCACCGGTTGGCCCAACATATTTTGTACCATCTGCATTAGAATAGTTAAATTGTCCGGAAGGAGCATAGTATTGATAATATACTTTATTGCCTTGAGCATTTAAGAAAATTCTTCTACCAGTTTGAGGATCAACACCGGCAGTTCTTACTACCCACAAATAACCAGCTGCATAACCGGGGGCAGTTCTGTTTACTGTTTCTAAGCTAGAAGTTGAGGTTTGAATATTCGTTAAACCAGGTGCCAAAGCTGTAACTTGATTCGTATTGAAACTAATATTAAAGTTAGAATTCCAACTGAAATTTTTAGTTTCAATAATACGAGCATTCAAATCAATCTCCAGTCCTTTATTGAACATAGAACCAATGTTTTGCGGAGGATTAGAGGGCAATCCTGCAGAAGGTGCTTGAGCCACATTTAATATTAAACCATCTATATTATTGCGATAATAGGCTACTTCAGCACTCAAGCGATCTCTTAACACAGAAAATGAAACCCCAACATCGGTTTTTTTGCTGGTTTCCCATTGTAATGTTGGGTTTCCAACCGTATTAAAGGTTAAAGTAGAAGCTCCTCCATATAAACCTGAAGCGAAAGTAGAATATGGCGTATAATCGCCAATGCCCGCAATATTTCCTACTTTACCATAGCTTCCTCTAATACTAAAGCTGTTGAAAATATGATCTAGCTTGGCTGCACTCCAAAAATTTTCTTTAGAAATATCCCATCTACCGGATACACCCCAGAAAGTACCTTTTTTAACTCCTAAGGCTGAGTATTCATCTTGACGTAAGTTACCGCTGATAAAATACTTCTTATTATAATCATAATTTAAACGACTGAATTTAGACAGTAGGTAATTTTCACCGTAACCCATTGCGGTAGCATTATTATTTATCCAGCCAGCTTGAATTAAATTATAGTTAGGGTCTGATAGACCTTGACGATTAATTCCATAGGATAATGAAGTTCTACGAGTTTGCTCTGTACCAGCCAATAAACTTACATTATGCTTTTTAGCAAATGTATAATCAAATTGAGCGGTATTGGTCCATACCCAGGTTTTATACTTTCCAAAGATTGCTGTGGCATATCCATTATAGCTATAACCATCGCCAGTAACCGGTGACCAGAATAAATCGTTATCAATATTCAAATAATCAATACCATATGTGCTACGTAAAGTAATCCAGCTAAGTGGCTTTAGTTGTAAATAAGCATTTGATTGAATGTGGTTAATTTCATTATTGGAACGATTCAAATCTAATAATGGTACCGGGTTATAATAAGGTACAGAAGTTCCAACAATGTTAGCATAGCCAATACTTGCTCCATTAATGTTGTATGAACCATCAGTATTATAAGGAGAAATACTTGGGGGTAATACCAATGCTAAACGACCTAAACCACCTGTATTAAAAGCTTCGCCACTCAAAGAACCAGAAGAGGTAGCTGCTAGATTTTTTTCATCAGAATAAGATATTTTACCACCTACAGTAATTACTTTATTCACGCGGCTATCTACGTTAAATAATACATTCAAGCGATCAAAATTATTTTTACGGATAATACCTTGTTGTGCGGTATATCCTGCAGAAAAATAATAAGTAGTATTTTCTGATCCGCCGGACACACTTACATTGTGATTTTGTGAAATACCCTGACGGTAAACATAATCATTCCAATTGGTGTTTACTGGTGCACCATTTGCTCCATTGGCAATATTAAACTGAACAGCAGATTGTGTTGGGTTATTGGCTACAGCTGCATTTTTAAAGTTGGTGTATTGCTGAGCATTCATCATGGAGGGTAAGCGGAAAGGGTTGCTAAAACCAACCCAACCATCATAGTTTACTTTGGCTTTTCCTGCTTTCCCTTTTTTGGTAGTGATAAATACTACTCCATTCGCAGCGCGGCTTCCGTAAATAGCAGTTGCAGCCGCATCTTTAGCAACATCAATACTTTCAATATCATTTGGGTTAATGCTAGCTAATGGATTTGCAGCAGCATTTGTTGAACTATAATCACCTGTAAAACTAGGCACACCGTCAACTACAATTAAAGGATAGGAACTCAAGGAAATAGAATTGGTTCCTCTAATTCTAAATACTGGAGGTGCATTCAATACGCCATTTGGTACAGTAATTTGTACCCCTGGAGCACGACCGGCAATACCTGCTTCAAAACTCTGAATAGGTTTGTCAGCTACTACTGCCCCTTTAATAACGGCAAGGTTACCAGTTACTTCTTTCTTCTTCTGAACACCATAACCAACTACTACCACTTCAGAAAGATCGCGACTAGTGGAAGATAGGGAAACATTGATTTGCGTTTTGTTTCCAAGTGGAACAAATTGCTCGTCCAACCCCACGTGGCTAAATTGCAATCCACGAGTTTTTTCGGGAACATGGATGGTAAAATGGCCGGAAGCATCAGAAACAGTAGAGGCTAAAACTTTCCTGTCGGGGCCAAGAGCATTAATAGAAACTCCGGCTATGGAAGCCCCTTTATCGTCAGTAACAGTACCGGTAATTGTGCGAGTTTGTGCCAATAATTGGAGGGAAACCATTATTAAGCACAAGAGCAACCAGAATGATTTTCTCATGAACGTTTAGTTTTGGGTTAAAAAAATAAAAAATTAAGTAGCAATTTAACTAAAAAGTATTATTGGCAATATTTTTCATTAAAAAGTTGCATAAAAAATAAAAAAAGGCCAAAATTTAATTTGACCTTTTAAAAAATAAATTAAAACCCATTAATACCCATTATTTTGAGCAATGTTTGGATTTACTAAAACCTCATCTTTAGGAATTGGAAAGATTATATTTAAAGTTGTAGGTGTAACTGTAATACTTTGAATAATGGCATTGGAAGCGTCTTGCGCTTGCGGTTTTACAAAAGAACGCTGTAAACGATAGAAATCCCAAAATCGATATCCTTCCCAAGCCAATTCTTTTCCTCTTTCAGTTAAAATATCCTCTAAAATTTGGGGTCCTGTCGAATTATATCCTGCGAAAACAGGATCACGTTGCATAGCAACCATATTCAAGTATTTCAATGCATTGATAGGATCGTTTAAGTTATAATAAGCCTCTGATAAAATTAAAAGTACTTCTGCATAACGTACAATTTTCACATCATCATAATTTATAGGATCAATGGGATATTTTGTGATATAGTATGCAATACCTAATTGACCGGAACGAGTACTAGGGTTATATAACTGACGCCTTACATCAGTGAGACTATGCGAATTATAAAAATCTTGTGTAGCTAATATATCTCCATAACTTCCAATGGGTTTAGGCACATACAAATTTGCAAGTGTACCGTCTGCTACACTATTATTTGCGTCTGAAGTAACTTCAAACATGGTTTCAACTCTGTCCGTTCTAGGTGTAGTTCCTTTCCAGTAGTTAACCAAGCCGGTGCTAGGAACTAATGTAAAACCTCCATTATTTACCACATCTAAAGCTGCATTTTTGGCATTTGCCCAGTCGCCCATATGCTGATATACTTTCGCTAACAACCCGGAAATAGCATATTTAGAGCAAAAGGAGGAATTAACTGAACGAGACTGACCCGTACTTTGAAAAGTCATGGTTGTTCCTTGATTAAACTTGGCTAATGAATAAGCTTTATTTAAATCGGCAATTGCCTGAGCATATACATCTTTAATTGAACTTCTGGCAGGTTTTGCGTTTTGATCAAAAGATAATACAATAGGCACTCCCGGTCCATTAGGGTCTTTTGCATAAGGTAAAGCATAATTTCTGCATAAATCAAAATATACCATTCCTCTTATAGCATAGGCTTCTGAAAATAACTGGCTAATATTATCATTAGTTATGGCTAAACCGGAATTAATAATAAGATTGGCGTTTTTAATTGCTTGATAGGCATTAAACCAAATATTACTTGCATAACCATCTGTAACAACCATGTTGTACAAATTGAAGCCGGTATAACGTCCAGAGTTTTGACTGGAAAGAAAGGCATGGTCTGCCATCAAGTCACCTTTCACGGCAAAAGTTCTACCGTAAAAATCTGTAGCTCTTAAAGAAGCATACAAACCATTTACAGCTGCATTCAAATCGGCCTCCGATTTTATAGCATCACTTAAAACAGAAGCATTATAAGGTTTTAAATCTAAAAAACTTTTTTGGCATGATGCGAAAAGTAAAATGCCAAATAAAAGACCAAGTTTATGAGATTGATGATTTATAAAATATTTTTTCATTGCGTAAAATTTTAAAATAAATAGAATTTAGAATGTAACATTTAAACCAACTGTTACAGATTTTGAAGGAGCAACTGCTTGGTTATTAAAACCCTGTACGCCTTGTTCAGGATCACTTGTTAAATTGTTATCGTAGATTTTTGTCCATAGATTACTTCCACGAACATAAAAGGCTAAAGCACTTAAGTGAAGCTTGGTTAACACTGTTTTATTTGTAAGTTTATAGCCCACTTGAACATTACGCAAACGTATATAATCTCCTTTATAAATAATTCTATCTGATCCGCTAGCTCCATTAGTAGCATCACCATATACATATTTGGGAACGTTAGTAACATCGCCTTTTTTCTGCCAACGATTCATCATAAAGGCATATTTACCTCGGGTTGGGAAACTGCCGTCAGTAAAGAATCGTGCATAATTATCAATAATGTAGTTTCCATAATTGTAATAAAAATCAATTCCGAATGTAAAATTCTTGTAATTGAAAACATTACCTAACCCGCCAAAATCAGTTGGAGAAGCAGATTTCCCTACTAAGAATAATTTTGCAGAAGCATAGGAAGTAGTAGTAGCTGATTTTGTGCTATCCTTATACCAAAGTGGACTCCCAGTGTTGGGGTCTACACCTGCCCAACCACGTGTATAAAAAGAATAAAAAGGCTGGCCAACACGCATTAAAAATGCGCTACTTTGAGGGTTATACTGATCACCGGTTGGTAAACTACTAACATAATTTTTGTTATGCGCATAATTAAAGTTGATTTGCCAGCTAAAATCTCTTGTTTGGATAGGTGTAACTGAAATGGTTAATTCAATTCCTTTATTTTCTAAACCACCTAAATTGCTAATTACCCCCGTAAACCCGGTTGTTCTTGATATTTGCTGGCTTAGCAATGAACCATCTGTTTGTCTTACATAATAATCAGCAATTACATTGATTCTATTTTTCAGTAAACTCAAATCGAATCCTACATCAAATTGTTTATTTTTTTCCCATGTTAAATTGATATTCCCAATATTATTGAATGTTCCGCCGGCCACACCATTATAATTATATCCAAATCCATATGATGGACGCCATTGATAGTTCCCTATCTCTGCATTTCCATTTGTACCATAAGATGCTCTCAATTTTAAATTATTTATCAATTCAATGCGTTTCATAAAGTTTTCGTTCATAACATTCCATGCAAACCCTACCGAATAAAAATTTCCAAAGGGGTTACTACTTCCAAATCTTGAAGATCCATCCCTCCGAAAACTTCCATATAGTGAAAACCGATCATCATAAGTTATATTAGCATTTGAATAAGCACCTGTAAATGCATAATCAGAAGAAATTTGTATTCCTAAAGTTGAAGTGGCTGCATTTTGTGACGAATATAAATCAAGTTTTGGGGGGAAGCTTTGTGCAGATCCTTGTTGTTGCAAATAAGCATTTCTGGTAGCTTCATACCCTACTTTTACATCAGCAGAAAATTTTTTGTTTCTATTAATGTCAAAGTGATAATCAAATTGATTATACCAATTCCATAAAAAATTTCGCGTATAAATAGATAAAGCATATCCTGCAGTACCAGAACCATCACCATGAAATTGATTATTGAACTGATATTCCTCATTCCCGTTATATTGCAATCCTAAATTGCTTGTGAATTTTAATGATTTCCAAATTTTATATTCTATGTTTTCTGAACCAAGAATAGTTAAAGCTTTCAACCATCGTTTATCATTAGCAGCAATGTATAGTGGGTTATAATGTGCCGGGAATCCGAGATTATTATTTGATATATTAAGTGTTCCATCTGGATTGAATGGGTTTTGAGTAGGCCTTAACACCAGTGCTACATAACCGGGATTGCCAAAATATCCACCACCTCCAGAAATGCCGCTCGATGCTAAAGCTGAATTTTGAACTACATCACCAACAGTTACTTTCGTTGTAAATGTAAGTCTATCAGTTGCTGCATGAGACACTTTGATATTCCCACTATACCTTGTTAAATCGGTCCCTATTGTTGTTCCTTGTTGTTTAAAATATCCACCTGATATAAAGTATTTTGTTTTTCCATCACCACCTGATGCACTTAGATTATATTGGTTTTGCACACCTGTTCTTGTTACTAAATCAAACCAATGAATATCAACCCCATTTCCATAACCGTACGAAGCCAAAGTATTATTAATAGTAGTTTGACTTGCATTTGCATTTACTAATCCTTCTTTCAATAAAGTAAACCAATCATTCGCCTGAAGAGGTCGCCCTGCAGGAGGAGGTAGTATTACATTGTTGCTACCATATTCTGCACTAAAATTAAATTGTGTTTTACCGTTTTTACCGCTTTTAGTAGTAATAATTACAACACCATTTCCTCCACGAGAACCATAGATTGAGGTTGCAGCAGCATCTTTTAAAATGGTAACACTTTCTATATCATCTGCATTTAAAGTAGCTAAAACGTTGGTACTAGGATTGATATTGAATCCGCCTCCATTTCCATTCGACAAATCACCCCCGTTCATTACAACTCCATCAATTACATATAAAGGCTGTGATGCACCTAGAGAGAAGGATCCAACACCTCGAATCCTAACTTGCTGGTTAGCGCCCGGTTGACCAGTAGTAGCAACAGCTTGAACACCTGCTGCTGCCCCTTGTAACATTTGATCAATAGATGCAAAAGGTTTATCGGCTAATTGTTCTCCACCTACCTTTACAATTGCAGCAGTAGTATTTGATTTTTTTTGCAAACCATATCCAGTAACCACCACTTCTGACAAATCTTTACTAGAAGCAGATAAACTTAAGTTTATAACGCCTTTATTTCCAATTGGTATATACTGTTCATCTAAACCAATATGGCTAAATTGCAATCCTTTTACTTTTTCGCCAATATGAATTGAGTATTCTCCATTACTTCCAGAAACAGCTGTAGCAATTACTTTCTTATCACTACCTAATGCATTAATAGATACCCCGGCCAGTGGCTGTCCTTTTTCATCAGTAATTTTGCCAACAATTGTGCGGGTTTGTGCAAATATTTGTGTGACTGAAATAAAAAGAAATAAAAGCAACAAAATGAATGTTTTTCTCATTAGTGCAGGGTTTAATTTTAATTAATAAAACAATATTATTAATAAAATTTTAACAACCCAAAAAAAATTTGGTACTTTTTAATGAAAAAGAAATAAACTTAATTTGGCATTAAGGCAAAAAACAGCAAAAAAATGAAAGTTGGCGTTGAAAAACAATCAAAAAAAAGCAAAAGTTACTATTTAGAACCTAGTACACCTTAATTTTTCCAGTGTACTATTGGTTACTTTTAAAAATCCATGATAGGAGGCTGTGAGTTCAAATCCGCCACGAAAGTTTGAAACAGTTTTTAATTTGGACACATTAACATCGTAACTCATGCCAATGGTCATATGTTTAAAATCCATTTTTATTACAGGTACAAAGGCATCGCCCCAACGCAAAAAACTTCCGAAGTAAATGGTGTAGGGATCATCATTATAAAACTTTTGAAAATCGAACCCATATAAAAAGCCTCCTAAAAGTTGACGGTATCCGTTTTGTGTAAAATAATCTGCAAAAGCTATAATTCGGTTTCTATCAGTTATTGGGGTATTCAGCCCAATGTTAAAAGTAATTTTTGGATATAAAAAATTTTCAATAGTTCCTGTTACACTGTGAATAATGGGCTTATTAAAATGCGCATAACCGGCACCAAAATAAAATCGGCCTGCATCACCATATGAGCTACTATAACTAATGCCGGTTGCTAAATCCCAATAATTATATCCGTTGTTTGTAAACATTTGTGAGGATGGTGCATTAGGGTTGTAGCTACCACCCTGAAATTGGTCAGCGGTTCTTACTAATGTGGGATCGAATTGACTATATACCGGACCTCCCATGAAAGCAATGGATAAATAAGAATCTTTATCATCGCTTAAAGATTTGCTATAATTCACTACAGGTAAAAATTGAGTTCTTTTCAGTTGAATATCGCCTGCCTGATCTAGTGTCATTTGAGAACCTAAAGTTAAAACGTCATTACTTCCCTGCATAGGTCTTTTATATTCTATACTCATGGCTTCCGTTCTGAATGGCACCGTAATACTAGACCATTGGTCGCGATAAACGGTTGACACTCTCAAATCCCCGGTAAAAACCCCGGCTAAAGCAGGATTTCTCAATAAGGGTTGTTCATAAAATTGAGAAAAAGTAAGATCTTGTGCTTTTACATTTTGTAAAAGCAATAAGAATAGCAGGCAATAAAAAATTGGCGAGTAGTATTTTTTCATACCCATTGGATTTTCGGGCTTGGTTGCCCATGACACAATTTAACCAAATCCTTTCATTTTTTTATATTTTTTATTTTAGTATTGCAACATTTCCTTTATAAATATTCGGTAATCCTTTTTCGCATAAAACTTCACATACATAAACAAACACATCGGGTGTAGCTGGTTTCCCTCTAACTTTTCCATCCCATCCATAAGCAGGATCGCCAGGCATAAAATTGCTTCTTTCAAATAGCAACTCACCCCATCTATTAAATATCATAAAATGTTTTACCACTTTAATGCCTTTGCCTTGTACCATTAAAATATCATTGATTCCATCTCCATCAGGAGTAAATACATTAGGAATAAATACTTCAGTTGTAGGACAGAACGTTTTGATACAAATTGTATCAGCACTTTGACAACCATAGACATTGGTAGCAACACAACTAATACAAG
Organism: Hydrotalea sp.; assembly: GCF_049968455.1. Classification (NCBI taxonomy): domain Bacteria; kingdom Pseudomonadati; phylum Bacteroidota; class Chitinophagia; order Chitinophagales; family Chitinophagaceae; genus Hydrotalea; species Hydrotalea sp. The sequence continues at coordinate 231,836 of NZ_JBMFQT010000003.1, forward strand.
CATCATCAATAATCTTTCCTTGAGGTTCCGCACAATTGTAGCATGACAAATTATTTGCACCACTCCATGCCCACTGCTTAATATCTTGTTTATCAGCCACAGCCCTAAAATTATAAATGTCTCCTGCCTGCATAATTGTGTCTTTACCCACACTTATTTGTGTAGGATTACCCACCATAATACTTACTGCTCCTGTGTCAGTAAAACAATTATAATTATCTTTTGCAATTACACGATAAGTAGTACTACTTAATGGACTAACATTTAAAGATGAACTTGTTCCTAAGCTGCTTCCATCAGGAGCAATCCATTGATAATTTCCTGCCCCAACTGCAATAATTTGTTTTTGCTGACCAACACAAATAGTATCGTTTGGAGAAACTAACAATGTAAATGGCTGTACCACTGTAACATTTGTAGCACTCATTTGGCTACATCCAAATTCGTTGTATCCAACCACATAATATTGAGTATTCTTAACTGGCATAACAGTAGGTGTGGCACAGTTTTCACATATAATATTGTTGTTCTGATCTTTCCATATATATCGATCTGCTCCTGTTACATTTAACTTTATAGAATCACCTTTACAAATACGTTGCGGTGCCATTGCTGCTACTTTAGGCAAAGCATGCACAGTAATTTGCTGTAGTGCAGAATCAGCACATCTATTAATAGTACTTACTGTATATTTAACTTTATAATCGCCAGAATTATTATAAATAACCGCTGTTACTGAATCTTGTGATTTTGTTCCATTCCCTAAATCCCATTGACGATAGACAATAGAATCTTGAGATGAAGCCACTCCGGTAAAATTTAACAAGGCAGTTCTGCATACATCTTGAACCGATTGTATACTTGCTTTAGGATATTGATATATTTTAACAGTATATGTAGCTTGTGTAGTATCGCTACAACCGGATTTGCCTTTCACAATTAATGTAATATTTTGACTACCGGCTGTTGTATAGATTTGAGATAATGCTGGTTGTGTACCTAAGATATTATTATTGGCCACCCAGCTCCATTGTTGTATACCAAACATTGAACTACTAGAATCAATAAATTGATAAGTAGCTTTTCCACAATCAAAAATGGCATGTAAACTAAAATCAGCTCTTAATACATCAACTTTAATAGTATCTTTTACAGGAATTGACATGGTACAACCAGAAGCTGCAATTAGTTGTACTGAAGGTACAAACGTACCTCCCCTTGTGTAAGCATGTTGAAGTTGTTTATTTGCAGAAGTTAAAATATTGCCATCACCAAAATTCCAACGCAATGAATCTCCAGGCAAAATATTTGCATTAAATGTAACAGCGTTATTAACGCAATTGTAACCATTAGTGAATGAAACTGAGCGTGAAGGTACATTTATATTTAATGGTATGCTATCTGCATAGGTACACCCTTGTACTGTTTGTGCCACCAATTTTACTAAGTATTGACCATTGTTTTTAACTGAATAACGAATACTGTCGCCCATCTGAGTGGTTCCATCACTAAAATACCAAATTGACTTTACAGCAGGAACGGTTTTATTAATTAAAGTAACGGTGTATGGCAAACAAGTACTACCGGTATCTTTTAATAAAATAGTGGCTTTTTGTGTTCCTATTATTGTGATAGGTGCGCTCACACTTGTGCTACATCCACTCGCATTGGTTACGGTGTAAGTTATGGTTGTTGTGCCTGCACTAATCGCTGTGATCTTGCCATTATTGTCTATGGTTGCTAAATTGGTATTGCTGCTGCTCCATACTCCTCCAGTTGTTGCATTACTTACAGTTAAACTGCTGCCTGCACATACTTGACCGCCATTGGTGTTAATGGGTTGTACTGTCGGTAATGCATTTACGGTAATCGGTGCGCTCACACTTGTAGTACATCCACTTGCATTGGTTACGGTGTAAGTGA
>NZ_JBMFQT010000004.1:0-105464 GCF_049968455.1 Hydrotalea sp.
ATCATCCAGGAAGTAGAGATGAATGGCTTGCAAGAAACGCTACGTAAGTACAATTTATCTCAATCGCTTTTTCATAAATGGCGAAGGGCCTATAATGGCGAAGGCATGAATGGATTAAAGCCCCGGTATAAAACCGTTGATCCTGTTGTCGCAGGAGCATGTTTTATTCCCGTTGTTGGTGAAGTGGTAGGTCCATTGTGGTTTGTCGGGAACTTAATTTCTTTAGGAGTTAATAGAAAAAGTTTAAGTGAAAATATTCAGGGCAGTCTTGAAAATGACAAATAAAACAAAACGACATGATTTTTTATAATAACATTTTTGCATCTAGTTATAAATATTATTCGAAATTTAAAAGGGAAGCACCGTTGTTTAGTTCTGTGTGCGTTGTTATTGTATGCCAGATGACTTTCTTTTTCTTGATACTTGTTATTTTGAAGAAACTTAATATTATTAACTTATTTAGTTTATTTCCTAGCAAGTTTTACTTCTTGCCAATATTTTTTTCATGGCTTTTCTTGTTGTTTAGATATTACACAAAAAATAGAGCGGAGGAAATTGTTATAGCTTTTAACAAGAAACCTACTAAAGAAAGAAAAATGTGGGGTGTGCTTACCTTAGCTTCTTTTGTGATTCCTTTAATTGTAATAGCTTTTTTACTAAAGAAATAATAACAATGAAGGCCCATTCAGGGCTTTTGTTTTATAACGCTGTAAGAAATGAAATATTACGAAACCATTTGCTGAAATTGTTTCTATACAATAAAACCACCAATCAATTTTTTAAAAACGGTTTTATCATCATCGGTAAACAGTTCAACAGTTTTAAATTGTTGTAATAGTTCGGTATCCCACCCCCATCTCATCGTAGTTTATTTGTTAAAAAATTTTCCCTCGGCGTATGGCTGTGCCTATGCCCTACTTTTTTGTAGCTTGCAACTACTATCAACAACATTCCTTTACCCCAATTGGTTATTTGCCTGTTAGCATTAATAATAAAACATATTATTCTAATCATATTATCGTCAATATACTTTCTTAATTTTTTTTAAACCACTCATTTCTGTGGGGCTTTTTTTAGTCCAAGTCATTTTTATCAATACCAGCCTGTTTAAGGATAGCAAGGAAAGTACCTTTTTTCATATCCTTACCACCGTGTACAGGTACGATAACAGTTTTATTGGTTTGGGCATTGTAGTATAAAGAGTGCGAACCTTTGGAGCGTTTGAAAACAAAGCCATACTGTTCCAATATTTTGATAAGGTACTTTGGGTTTAGGTTCATACACTTTCCAGGTTTAAAGAGTATTCCAAAGTATTGCTATCGTCAGGGATAACTTCGCCTCTTTCCTGCAACTCTTCAATATATAATTCGATAGCTTCTTTTGCCATTGAGATAGCTTCATCCACGTCTTCTCCATAAGTAATACAACCAGGCAAAGCAGGAACAGAAACTGTAAAACCGCCTTCGGTTTCTTTGTGTAAATGAATTTTGTATGTGTACATATTTTTAAGCAATTAAAGTTTGTAAATTATCTTTCATTCCCTTATTGGCTAAAGCCAAATCTATCATTTTGAACAGAGCTTGCTATTCATCCTGTGCAAGCTAATCAATCATTTTTTATTTTTTGCATCATAGGCAAATTCAATTCTCCTTCCAATTCATCCGCATTAAAAAACGCTGAAATAGATACTTCAAAAACAGAACCTGGTTTTTCCAATGTAGAAATAGACGGCTCAACCTTCCCATCAGTAATCTGGCTGTACTGCACTTGCCGAATAAACGAATCGGCACAGACTTCCTTTTGAGATAGACTTTTAAGATATCTCAAACGCCTGATATGCTTAGCAATTAACTCAATTGTCAGTACCATATCGTTTATAATTCAACAAAACTAATAAAATTAGGCTTTTGATGTATCTATATGAAATTTTTATGGGGTGTAATGATACAGTTAAATACATAACTGCCCCCCTCAGTGTAGTTTAACAATATCAAAATAATAAAACGGACTAGGCGTATGGCTGCGCCTACGCCCTACTTTTTTGTAGCTTTTAGCTACTATCACCAACATTTATAAAACAAATAACTTCCCCCTCAAAACCCACCACCCCCATCATATCCTTCAAAAAAATAGAAGGTGGGTAAGCAGGTCGACATCATTACCAAAAAGATAATCTTATAAAAGGTTGGCTTTTTTTATTTTGGGCTGTTGGTAGCTAAAAAACAAGTTTTTGTCGCACTTACATAAGCATTCTATCATAACTACAATATTTTAGTAGCATGAAACAACGGTGGTACGCAAAAAAATGGGTAATTATTGCCATGCACATTGCTGCATGGACACTACTTTTTTCACTCCCTTTTTTACTGCGGCCTGCTTACGAAACTAAACATGAGCATGATGATTCTTATTCACTTATAAAATACATGATTACAGCCGCACTTTGGGCCGGTTATTTTTATTTGAATGCTTATTTACTAATGCCCAAATTCATTTACAAGAAAAAATATTGGGAATTTGCATTGATACAAGTTGTGATTTTTGTTATTCAAATTGTCTTCGATTGGATTTTGTTTGAAACCTTTTTAACAGTAAGAACCTATGAATTAAAGCCTGCTATATTATTTGTATTCTTTCCCTTTCTGTTTATTTTGGCTACTAGTACAGCTTACAGAATGATTCGCGACAAAATAAAGTACGACCATATTTTACAACAAAAAGAAAAAGAAAATTTAACCACCGAACTTTCTTTTTTACGTTCGCAGGTTAGTCCGCATTTTATGTTTAATGTATTGAATAATATGGTGGCATTAGCCAGAAAAAAATCGGATGTATTAGAACCATCGCTTATTAAATTATCGGCTTTAATGCGCTATATGTTGTATGAAGCCGATGAAGAAAAAGTACCCCTTGAAAAAGAAATTGAATACCTGCAAAGTTATATTGACCTGCAACAACAACGCTTTGGCAACCATGTTACCGTTCAGTTTAATGCCAGCACACCTGATAAACATTATGATATTGAGCCTATGCTATTAATTCCATTTGTTGAAAATGCATTTAAACATGGCACAGGTTTAATAGAAGAAGCAAAAATTATGATTGAGTTGAAGGCTAATAACAATCAATTATTATTTAAAGTTCAAAATAAATACAACCCAACCTCTAGTGAGGTAAAAGATAAAACCTCAGGCATCGGCTTAAACAATGTTGAACGAAGATTAAAACTGCTTTATGGTAATTTTCTACATTTATCCATTCAACAACAAGATGGCTGGTTTATCGTTACCTTACAACTAAACTTTCATGCATGATACAATGTATAGCAGTTGATGATGAGCCCCTGGCTTTAGAATTACTGGCCGATAATATTAGCCAGGTTCCTTTTTTGCAACTAAAAGCAACTTGCAATAATGCAATGGAGGCCATGAAAGTATTACAAACTCAGCCTATTGATTTAATTTTCCTCGACATACAAATGCCCGGATTAACCGGTTTACAATTTATTCAAAGCTTACCCAATAAACCAATGATTATTTTGGTTACAGCTTATGAAAAGTTTGCCTTAGACGGATTTAATTTAGATGTGGTTGACTATCTCGTAAAGCCGGTATCGTTAGATAGATTTGTAAAGGCGTGCAACAAAGCATGGGAACTATTCCAATTAAAAAATGCGCATGCACAAATCAGTACTACTCCAACCCCATCCTATTTTTTTGTGAATGTGGATTACACGCTCTTAAAAATTGCTTTTAAAGATATTGTATGGATTGAAGGTTTGAAAGATTATATTAAAATTCATCTCATCCATTCTAATAAACCTGTTGTTACCCGCATGAGCATGAAAACATTGGAAGAACAATTACCGGGCAACTTATTCATCAGAATTCACAAGTCATACATCATTGCTATTGAACACATCACTGCCATTAAGCGAAGCAGCATTTTCATCAACAATATTGAACTACCTATTGGCGACAACTATAAAGATGCAGTGATTGCTTTAACTGGCAACACCTCTTAATGCATCCTTTCTAACAGAAATATTACACGAATATCATTTTCTTATTCATTAACATTTTAGTGAATAAGAAATGATTAAGCATTATATCAATAAAAAACAAACCGCCCCCCAACTGAATGGAAGACGGCTTTTTGCCTATCAAATCAAACCATCATTACTGAACACCTTGCAGAGCGTCCATACCGGAAGTATTGGTATTTTTTCTTTTAAATAACGAAACATCCATTTTACCAAACCGATAAGTAAAGTTGATACGTACCATTTGTGGGTTACGCAATCTGTTATAATCTTGTACAAAAAAGTTACTGAAAGAGTACTGATCAGAATAGCGGGTTCTAAAAATATCACTCATGCTAACACTTACTGTTGCAGCATCATTTTTCAAAAAGCTACGGCTAATAGCAGCATCAACACTATAGAATGAACGGATATACCCTTGCGAAGCACTTTGTGATTGCATCATTGGTGGCCCCATTTGCTGCCCGCTATTATTATTAACAGGTAAGTTGGTTTTTGATTGGTATAAACCGGTTAATTGTAGTTTGAATTTTCCCGGCAATGTAAAATTGTTGTTGATTTTTCCAAACCAACTCCACAATGCTGCCTGAGAAGTGCCTGTAATATTATTGGTATTGATTTGAGAGTTATAAATGTTTACATTCATCGTCATATCCCACCATTTGGCCAACTTGGCTACGCCTGTTAATTCAGCACCAACGGTGTAGCTTGAGTTAGCGTTTACATATGTATTGATAATATCTTGTTTACCGGTTAAATAGTTTTGTGCGGTATCTAAATATCGGGTTATTAAACCCTCGGTATGCTTATAATAAAGTGAAGCCAGGAATGTATTATTATGAGGTAAAGTTTTTAAATACGACAACTCAAATGAACTGGTAAACTCAGGCACCAAATTAGGATTACCGCGGGTAATATTTAAACTATCAGAATAATCAGTATAAGGAATTAACTGAAAAAAATTGGGGCGGTTAATACGGCGTGTATAACTAAATTGTACTTCATTCGTACCCTTAAACTTCTGGCTTAAAAATATAGATGGAAATAAACTGATTGGATAACTATTACTAAAATGTTGTTGTGTATTCAACAAATCACCGGAATAGTCTGAACGTTCGGCCCTTAAACCAATTTGATACCCAAAACTTTTAATAGCACTAGTTACAGAGGCATAAGCAGCATACACATTATTGGTGTTTTTGTAATGAATGGAAGCCAAATTAGAAAGTACAAAATTTTTGCTTGCATTATCTAGATAATAATTATCAGTTTCATTGGTTAATTTTTGTTGCTGAAAACGTAAGCCAGTTTCTAATTTAGATTTTTTACCAAATGGTTTTACATAATCGGTTTGTGCAGTTAGAAACTGATTATAGCCTGTTCCCAAAGTTTGTTGCTGTGTATTATTCACAATTGTACTACCTGCTCCATTGTTATAATAATTGGTATTGTATAACACGTTATTGGAGTTGTTACCTGAAAAGTAATTCATGTCAGCAGTTAGTGTTTGCCCCTCTTGTTTAAATAGTTGCTTAAACCCAAATTGTGCACCTGTACCATCAAACTTACGGTGGGTATTGGCATATCGTTCACTATATTGATTGGCAGTTCCCGATTGTAATAAACTATCAATATTAGTTGACAGGAATTGGTTAGGACTCATATCGGCATGTACTTTTATCATACCGGCTGAAAAAGAGGTGCGGTTGGTCATAAAATAATCTAGCCCTACTCTACCAAAAACAAAACCTCCATTATCTTTATCGGTTGAGGATTGATTAACTACCGTACTAGTATCGCCAAAGTTGGTACGATTGGTTGTGCCGAAAGTTTTCCCTTTATTTTGATTAACAAAAGCCGAAGCATTGAAATTAAATTTTCCCTGGCGTACATTAAAATCACCTCCACCATTTAAAGCGCCATAGCTATCAACTCCAGCCCTAAGATTACCATTATACCCTGTTTTTCTATTTTTCTTTAAAATGATATTTAAAATACCTGCACCACCGCCCGATGCATCATATTTAGCAGAAGGATTAGTAATTACTTCTACGCTTTCAATTGCATCAGCAGGAATTTGATCAAGGGTTAACGTTGTAGGACGCCCTTCAATATATATTTGTGGTGTTGCATTGCGTAAAGTTACATTGCCATCAATATCTACATTTACGGAAGGAACATTCTTCATTACATCTAATGCAGTTCCACCGGCATTTACAATATCTTTCTCAACATTATATACTTTTTTATCTATGTCCATTTTAAGTGTGGGTTTAGCAGAAGCTGTTACCACTACGCCTTGCAATTGATTCACAGATTCTGTTAAACGAATGTTACCCAAATCTTTATCAAAAGCATTGAAGGCCTGATTCATATTACCCATTGGTGATTGAGCACCCGGCTTAGGCATTGCAAAACTTACATTTTGAGAAATGGGCTGAAAACCGGTAGCTGAAATCTTTAATTGAAGGGCTCCAATAATTGGCACATCTTCAAAACTAAAGTCACCATTGGCTTTAGTGGTAATTCCTTTATACAATACTTCTTTTGCTTTTTTAGTGGTAGCATCCATACGGCTTTGTAATAACAATACGGTAGCATCATGTATGGGTTTTCCGGTACTGTCTAAAACACGTCCATAAATGTGCCCAATATTAGTGGCTGCAGGTTTGCCACCCATACCGGGCATTTGACTATATGCAGCATAACTAATTAACAAGGATAAGCAAATAACTATTAGTCTTTTCATATACTATGATTATAATGCCCAAAATTATGTGCACTAAAAGCATTGAAATGGATAGTTGCGACCAGTTAGAGAATTGTTGCGACGAAAATGTGAGATTAACCTCTCAATAAAGCAAGCAAATGGTTAATTGTTTTGAACAGGAATATGAGTTTAGTTTAAAATGATTAATTTTTTTTATAAAAAAGTGTCTAAATATTTGCATTTCAAAACAAATTTTCTATCTTAACAACAACCCTTTAAAATACTATCTTAAGAAAACCCTGTTCATTCCTCTCGCTTTATTTTTTAAACCTTTAAAACATTACACAAAATGAAAACATTTTTAGTAATTGCCTTATGGGCATTATTATTATCCTGTAACCAAAAAGAGGCCAATAAGGATAATACAACCTCAATGGCAAAAGACAGTATGGGTATGGCAATTCAATCTCCCTACCCTATTGGTTATTCTTCCAATTTTACAATGGGTAATCCAAAAAATGCAGAAAATTTACTACAGTTATGGAAAGACTGGGAAAATGGCAATCTTAGCGCCCACAGTAATTTTTTTGCTGATTCTGTTACTATATTTTTCGCAGATGGCAGTAGTATTCATGGATCAAGAGACAGTGTTATGGCCGGTGCTCAACGTGAAAGAGATATGTTATCATGGAGCGTAGTAAATGTTGATGCCATTATACCTGTTAAAAGTGTTGATAAAAATGAAAACTGGGCTTTAATTTGGGGAAGAGAAGTAGACACCTATAAAAACGGCAAAAAAGATTCCACCAATATTCAAGAAACTTGGCGTTTTAATAAAGAAGGGAAAGCTGATTTATTCTACCAATTTAAAGCAGCAGCAGCCCCACCTAAAAAGAAATAATCAATAGGAATGAGCCCCGGTTTCGGGGCTTTTTCTTTTGAAGAGAGGATAAAACCAAAGTGCTATCTTCTTTATGCATGTTAGGTTAGTAGGTTTATCGTTATGATGGTATTGTATGTGTAACTAACAACAACCCATTACCCAATTTACGTTGTTAAAAAGAAAAAGCGATGAATTACTGAATTGAAGGCAGGCAGATTCGATATTTCTCCCTATCAACAGCGTTGCGCAACGCTGTTGAGTCGAACGAGAGTCGAAGCAATATAGAATGTGGTCGGAATAGATTGAATCTTTGGTTGATGATGTATGTCTGCTCTATTGGTTACAATACTGCATTACCGCTTGAAAAATTTGCTTGCGAATAGGTGTTACATCAAAATAGGTGCCATTCGGCAACAAACCCATATGTTGCCGATTAATGAGTAAAATAATGGAAGTATGGTATTGAGGTATTACAACAATGCTGGTACCGGTAAAGCCGGTATGCCCAAAACTACCTTCAGGTGCATTTTTCATAAATGAATCATGGGTATCCATCATCCACCCCAAACCATTTTGAAAAGCATCTTTTGTAAAAAAGGTTTGCAGTGTAGTAGCACTAATAAAAGATTGGCCATTAACAGTACCATTATTTAAAAACATATCCACTAGTTGCTGTATGTCTGCTGCTGTGGAAAATAAGCCAGCTGCTCCGGATACACCGCCGTTGGCATACCAAGCATTTCCGTCGTTAACCTCACCACTTAACACATAGTTTCGCCAACCATTCCATGAAGTGGGATCAATATCTTTTTGGGTAAAACCTAAAGTACTATCATACACCATTCTTTTTTCATAAGGGTTACCGAATGAAGTAGCAGCAAAGTGTGTAAACAATTTCTTTTGCAAAGGATTATAAGTTGTATGCAACATATTCAAAGGCTTGAATATTTTTTCATCCTCAAATTGTTCAAAAGGCATACCCGTAATATTTTGAATAATTTCACCAAGAATAGTAAATCCTAAATCACTATACTTACGTTGTGCACCAATGGGATACCGTAAAGGTAATTTAGCAATTAAAGAAAAAACCTGTTTTCGGTTATTGGCTTTATAAAATAAAGGGTACCACTCAATAATACCTGATGTATGAGTTAATAAATGCCGAATAGTAATATTTTTTTTATCGGGTGTATTAAAATCGGGTACATATTTACAAACCGGATCATCAACCGACAATAGATGCTTGTCGACCAAATACATAATAGCCGTAGTTGTACCTACCACTTTTGTAAGTGAAGCCAAATCGAATAAAGTATTTAGTTGCATTTTTTCCGGCCGCTTCAATAATTGATGTTGATTATTAAACAAACGTGCATAACCATAGGCATGTTGGTATAATATTTTGCCATCTTTTTTTATTAAAATAACAGCACCAGGTATGTGTTGTTGCTGAACTTGCGAGTGTAAAATGCTATCAATGTTGCAAATGAGCGCTACTTTTGGGGTACCGGGCTGTGCAGAAACAGACCAGATATAAAATAAACAAATACTCAAAAATAGAAGCTTGTTGATACGGTAATACATATAATTTGATTCTAAAAGTGAGAACTATTTATTCAATGTAATTTGCCGCCATGATTGCCAAATTTCTATGTTTACATCATTGTTAAATACAGTATTAAATAAATTATTTTGGTTATTAAAACCATTATTGATTACTTCATATAACCTTGCATTAGCAGGAAATGTTTGTATACACTGTTGTACAAAATGGTTAAGTGCATCTTTGTTATTTAATTGATGAAATGCACATAAAGTTACATAAAAACGAAATGGGGAAATATACCCGTCGGCTATTTTAAGTTGGCTTTCAGAATTTTGAATTAATTGCAATAAAATTTTATAAGCTGCAGTATCAATGTGTAAAGCTAAATAGTTTTGATAAGAAAGCCAATTTTCAACTGATTCATCCAACATATTATCATAAGGTTTACCTACACCCAAATTTGTGGGCCATATTGTTGAACGTTGAATATATTTTAGGGCTTGTTGATAATTTTTTTTAGTCATATTCTGAATTGCAAGCATTAATAATGCTTTACGGTATAAATTCCTTCCAATTGTGGAACCTTCATATGGTAATATTTCAATAGAATTCAATACATTCAACACCTCATCATATTGAGCGTTTTCCATTAAGGTATTAGCATAAACAATACCCATTAAATAGTTAGTAGTATCATTTTGGAAAGTTTTTTTAGCTAAAGCAAGTGCTTCATTGAATTGATGATGTAGAAGAAAGTATTGCACTAATGACTGTGCATAGCGCCATTGTTTAGGTTCTAATTGGTATGCGCGTTGTAAATCTTTATATATTTTTACTGAATCTTTTTCAGCATATAGAGATGCGCGTACAGCAAAATATGGAGCAAACTCAATATTATTATCATAATTTAATAATAAGTTTAATGCAAGTGCTGAATGGTTGTTATTCCTTTCAATTAAAGCACTATAATAATTTAATAACCAAAATTTTTGCTCCTGCATTAATTGTTTTAAAATTCGATTTGTTTCATTTCTAAATGGAAAAATTAAATCGGGAATTAAATTTTTATTCAAGGGTTGATGTGTGAGATAAGCCAGCCATATAAGCACTTCTGTATTTTTCGGTGCCATTCGCAACAATTGAATGGCCTCTTGAATAAAACCAATATTTCTGTACCAAATAGCCATTTCTAAAAATGTTTGTGTAGGAAATTCATTGGTCATTTTCCTTAAGAATTCTTGTTTATTTTGTTTGTTAGGATTTGCTAAATAATTTTCAAATGCTACAATATGATTAAGTGGATTATAAGTCTGTAATTTATGAATTGCTTTTTTTTGAAGAGAAGTATTATTGATATGTCGACCTATTATTGCTAAGATTTGGTAGGCATCTATATTATTCTGATTGACTATAAGTGATTGCTGTGCATAGTATATGGCTTTATGCCATTGTTGTTCGCTACAATAAATTTTGGCTAATGATGTATAAGCAGCACTTCTATATGTTACATCTAGTGCTGCCACTTCAAACCCATCAATTGCATCAGCTGTCCTTCCTAGTTGCTGATTAGCCAACCCATAATAATAATTAGCTGAAGGATTATAAGTATTCAATGATAGTGCTCTAGTAGTAAATAATAAAGAAGAATCATAATCGCCATTTCTATAATGTATAATAGCAGCATCAACCAATGCGGGTAAATAATTGGAATCTTTTTGAATGGCCATTTGTATATACTGCAAAGCACTTGCATAATTTCTTTCTACCATGTTTTCATGACCTAGAGTATATAAACCGTTTACACTTGTCCAATCATAATTTTGAGGTGTTTGTAAAGGGCGATTTAATTTAAATTGCTGCGTATCGGTATAATAAATTAATAAGTTATCCCCAATAACAATTGTATAATTGGAAATAGAGTCATTGATAGGAATATTTTGCTTAAACAGTTGCAGCGGTGATAAACTGAACTGTTTTTGGAATAAAGTATTTTTACCTGATTTAATTTTTAATGTATCACTTATTTTTTGAAGTGGAGAAAAATAAACATCTATAGTATGATTATGTTTGATTACATTAAGTACGCCAATGTTATTGGCCATAACCATGCCCTTTGTATGTAAGGCCGGGAACCAATATTCAGTCCAAACATCGGTGGTATGTGGTTCAAATCCTTTATGCTTAAAGGGAGTAAAGCTACTTTTTTCCTCGGCCTGATTAAAAAGGCGGCCACTTTGTACCTCTGCATATTGCCCACCAGAGTCTGTAAGTAATTTTTCCCAAATCATTCCTTGCTTAGAAAGACCCCACATCCAGATTTTTTTCCCCAGTTTATCATCCCTGGTACTATATCTACCCATACCTAATTCATCATCATGCCAATAAGCACCAAAAAAATTAGTTAAAGCACCAAAAACATGGTAAGATTTATAACTTCCAAAATCATTTTCTTTATACCAATCAATATGCTTTTCATTTTTTTTATTGATAGGCCAGCTATGATACTGCCCCTCATGCCCTAGATATGTGTTACCCGGAAAGATAAATTGTAAATCATTTTTGGCCTTTATAGCAGCATTCATCCAGTTATAGTATGGTTGTTCAAAATCATTCGCATTATACCAAAGAGAAGATGTGGTAAAATAGGCCTTATCTTTTGGTAAATTAATTTCAATTTGCCAAGATGTTCTGGTAAGTAAATCTAAAACACCAATAAAACAACTCACACTGCCATCTTGCTTATGTTGAATGGTATAATCAACCGGTGTTGCACAGTTAGGTGTATGGCCAATAATGCCATAATTAGCTTCAATACCACCGCTAGTCCAAGGACCACGCATAGCTACGTCTCTAAACTTAACAACATCATTTTTATAAATAAACGGTTTACCGGTAGACTTTTCAATGGCTGTCCAAATTTTTCCACCAATCTCCGGCATAATCAAAATCTTTATATAAGCATTCTCTAATTCTATTACTTTCCAAGATTTTTTAATAGAATGGTTTGTAAATAAATCATACCTAAAATAAGGATAAATAATATCTTTTTGAGGAATAGGATTTGGATCACTATAAGGATATGTGGTAAATATTTTATTGTACTCTTTAACAATAGTTTTTTTTTGTGCAAATAACTGTTGACATAACATTAAGATAATGAATAAAATAGATACCAATTTAACTCTTTTATTAAAATACGAATTAATGAACATGTTTACACATTTATAAGATTTACTAAATTAATACATATTATATATTTTATATTTTATACACATAGTTAATTTATAATTTAATGAAAATCTTTTTTTTGTACAACCAATTACACAAGTACCAATAAATAAACCACACAACTAATGCATTAATGAAGTAACTAACAGGTTGTGAAATATGCATTAGTTGAGCAAATCCACCAACAAAAATAAAAGTAGTGGGTCTTAACCACTGGTAACCAACAGTTTCAAAAAAGAGATAAATAAAAATTGCATTCATACCAACCGGTATAATGCTCCATGTATACTTTTTATGATTTTTTATGTCAACCCACCAATAAAGTATTAATAATATTAACAGTACCCAACCAAATGAGACCAAAACAAAAGCAGCAGTTGCAATACGCTTAATAATAAGTGATAAACCAATAAAATTGAGCAAATAACCCGAAATAATGGCTGCAACAGCAAAACTTATTAATGGAATTAAAGCAGTTTTTTTATTTTTTTTCTCCATCAAATATTTGCCAATGGTAACTCCCCACAAAGTGTGAGCTGCAGTTGGTATACAATTAATAGCCACCCAACCATCGGTATTTATTTTACCCATTAATAAAATATCAATATAACTTCCCAAATTCTTACCTTCAACAAAAGGTAAATTAAAAAAAGGTATTTGAATGAAATGATAAGCAATATCGTTAACAGCAATCAATAAAATACCTACTAATATTTGTACAAAACAAGAAGCATTTATGAATAAATAGGAAATTATAGTTGTAACAGCCAATTGGGTTAAAACATTCCAGAGTTCAAAAACAAGTTTGCCGGC
This sequence comes from Hydrotalea sp., assembly GCF_049968455.1. Taxonomy (NCBI): domain Bacteria; kingdom Pseudomonadati; phylum Bacteroidota; class Chitinophagia; order Chitinophagales; family Chitinophagaceae; genus Hydrotalea; species Hydrotalea sp. The sequence continues at coordinate 13,223 of NZ_JBMFQT010000004.1, forward strand.
ATAAACACAATGTAAACCAGTACCTAATAAAAACAATTTTAAACTTCTGATGAGAATATGTTTAAAATTTTGTTGCCAAGAAATACCGAGTTTTAATTTTTGTGCATATGAAATATACATTGCAGTGCCAGCAATAGTCATAAAGGCAGGCTGAACTAAGTCCCAAAAATGCAAACCATGCCAGGGGTGATGAAAAAATTGTTGATTTAGATTGTTTAACCAATAAGGAATTGATAATTTTTGTAAAGATGAATAGAGGGTAGCACTTTCACCGGCTAATAAAATCATAATAAGGCCACGCATAACATCAAGTGAGATTAGCCTATCTGTTTTATTAAGGAATGTGGACATGTTAATGATTGAATTTTAAATCAATTACAGAAGTATCATTTGAACTAACCAATATATGTTGTTCATTGCCTATATGAATAATTGCATTTGAGCGAACATTCGTTCGAATTTTTAATCCTGACTTATATTGAGGTACATATGTAAAATTCCCTTTACCATCGCCTAACAATAAAATACCATGATTTGCATCATACCTACCAAACTTAATTCTTGTGTAGGTATTATTTCCTGTTAATAAAATGTCCTTAATTCTATCTTTATTAGCATCTAATACTGTTATGCCAAATATAGGGGCGTACTGTGCCTCAATCGGAAGGGTATGCAACTGAAAACCATCTTTTCCCTTATTTTCTAAATAAACAGTTGCCATATTATTACAAATTAATTGATTAGCATCTTGCAACTGTTCTTTTGAAAATAAATCGGTTATAGTGGCATTTGCATAATCATGGTATTGTAAAAACTTGTTTTTAAGTGAAGGAATTTGTTCAGTAATATCATCTTTTGAGAAAGCTGGATAAGAAATTCCATTAATGTAATAACACAAAATTGGATCAATGGATCCATTTCCATCAAAATCTTTATAATAAAGTTCCATAGGTGTTTTGTCACTTACCTTAAATTGTGTATTATATCCATAGTTACCAATAATTAAATCCATATCACCATCATTATCCATATCAGCAACTTCAATTTTATTCCACCAACCATTATTAGGGAAGTGAAAATATTGTTGAGAAGCATCAGTAAATTGTCCATGCTGATTTATATATATTTTTAACGGCATAAACTCTCCTACTACAATTAAATCGGGTAATTTATCACCATTTACATCTAACCATGTAGCATCAGTTACCATTCCAATATATTTTAAATTAGGTGGTGTAACATCTGTAAAATGACCTTTTCCATCATTTAGCCAGATAGCACTGTTAGGTGTTTGAGGATATTTACCAGGAATAACTCTACCACCTACAAATATGTCTAAATCGCCATCACCATCAATATCGGCCACCTTTACAACACCTGCACAAATTTTAGTATTTGGCACAGAATTAATATTTTTTTTAAAAACGCCATTCCCCATATTTAAATATAACCTACACTGCAGCAATGTATCATTTTGAGGTAAATGATATCCGGTACTTGCTACCAGTAAATCAGGCAATCCGTCACCGTTAGCATCAAAAAAAACTGCTGATGCATCATCATAAAATTTATCTTTTTCAAAATCGGGTACTATAATTTTTTGAAGTAAACCATTTTTTTGTTGAAGGAATAATTGACCGGGATGTAATGGAGAACCTCCTAAAAAAATATCCTCTAAACCATCTTTATTTACATCTGCAACAGCTAAACACGGCCCCTGATGAGAAAGAAAATTAGGCAAAAGAGGTTGAATAGAAAAATCATTAAAATCGTTTCCCTTATATTTTATTTGTGATAATACATTTTGTGTAAAAATTGGAACTGAATTAGAAATTGTTTGGTTATAATGATATACATTATTTGCCTGATTTAAGTGAAACTGTATAGTTTGATTGGCTTTTACATTTTTTATTGTTTGCGTAGCATCAGATGGCCATATAACCACAACTGAATCAATAATTGTATGAGAACCAATACCGAAATTAAGAATAGGGTCGCTGGAAGATTGAAAACCTCTTACAGGAAATGCTTCTTGATAAAAAACTTCATTTTTACAATATAATTTAACTTTAGCACCAATACCATTTATATTTTTGTTATCACCCTGGAGTTTTACTTTTAAAAAATGGTTGTTGGTATTTTTATCTGCATTATTTTTATAAACAGAAGCTATATCATTTGTATTATTCATTACTATATCCATATCACCATCATTATCTAAATCAACATAAGCAGCCCCTGCAGATACTGTAGTTTGAATAAGCCCCCATTGATTATTTATTTTGGCAAATGAATCATTTCCTACATTTTTAAAAATGTAGCTATGTTGTTTATTTTCAGGCATTTTTTCAATGAATGTTTTTACAGCATCTTCTTTGTTTAAAATGTTATTTTTTGAGGCTTTATCTGCAGAAAACTGAAGAAAATCCATATCAGTATAATCCTTCACATAGCCATTGGTTATGAGTAAGTCTTTTTTACCATCATTATCAAAATCTGAAAATAAACCCGACCAACTCCAATCAGTATTGGAAACTCCGGCCAATTGTCCAATTTCAGAAAATGTACCATCACCATTATTTTTTTGCAACATATTTCTACTATACTGGTAGTAAAATCCTCTATTAAAAAGAAGTTGAAATTTGTTATAATTCTCTGCACCGCTATGCATTTTTTGCGTATAGTTATCTTCCGGCAACATGTCTAATGTTAATAAATCAATTAATCCATCATTATTATAATCAGCAGCATCGGAACCCATTGAATATAAAGAAACATGATCCATGCTTTGTTTTAAATGATCAGTAAATGTTCCATTACCATTATTTAGAAAAAGATAATCTGGCTCATTAAAATCATTTGATATATATACATCAGGCCATCCATCATTATTAAGATCAGATATAGCTAACCCTAAACCAAAAGTGTATACATTAGAAGTAATACCGGCTTTTGCAGAAACATCTGTAAAAAAAGGATGCTTTAATTGTTCATTCCAATCGTTCCGATATAGCTTGCATTCAAATTCTGGAATTGATTTGTTTCTTAGTTGAGGATTTTCTATTGCCCCTGTTGTATATTCATGTAAAGAATGATTTATCAAAAACATATCTAAATCACCATCTTTATCATAATCAAAAAAAGCAGCCTGAGTAGAATAACCTGTGTTATCTAACCCATATTCTTGCGCTTTTTCTGTAAAAGTTAAATCACCATTATTTATAAAAAGTAAGTTTCTTCTCATTTTAGTATTTATATCAGCGGAGCGACAGATATAAATATCTAATTTTCCATCACCATTAATATCGACCATTGTAGCACCTGTGCACCATCCTTGCATGGAAGCAATCCCACTTTTATCTGTAATATCTTCAAATTTAAAATGCCCTTTATTTAAATATAATCGATTTTTTACCATATTACCGGTAAATAAAATATCAGGAAGCCCATCATTATTAATATCCCCAATTGCAACCCCTCCGCCATTATAGAAATAAATATAATTTAATATATTGAAGGATGATTCATCAAACAACTGGTTATTAAATTGAATATTAGTATCATCGGGACTTAATTTTGTTAATAACTTATCTGAATTTACTCGACAACTACCTATAACCAAAATAATACACAATAGGAATAAATATTTAAGTGAGTGCATAGGTTCTATTTAAGCATTAAACTTACGCTTTATAATAAAGGATTCCATCTTATAAAAGATGGAATCCTTAAAATAGAGCTAAAAAAATTAATTTTTATCCCACCAGAGTGGTGTGGTAACTTTATCTGGACCACCTAATAAATTAACTGCTTTGGTTACCTCGGCACCATTGGTTTGGTATTCAGATAATAAGAAAGGAATTCTTCTAATCCATTGCGTAGAGGTGTTTGTAATATCCGGATTATCGGAGTTAACTACCGGATATAATTTTAATACATGGCTTCTTCTATAATCAGCCCAAGCCTCTTGCCCATCGGGGTATAATGCCAACCATTTTTGTGTCATAATTTGTTCTAATTGAATAGCCGGGTTAGATGTATTAAAAAGAACAGGAATATTCGTCATAGGTGGCGAATTTAAAAAATCACCGGGGGCAATTGGAGTAGCAGTACTATTAATATAATTATTAATAACCGTAGCATCTGTAATGCCCCATTGATTAAATGAGGCAGTAATGCCCTGATTGTACAATGTTTGAGGAGTACCCCCCATGTTCCATCCCAACATTGCCCCTTCTGCTCTAAGAAAATATACTTCGGCACTGCACATAATATTTTGCCGGGTAGACAAAGAGGTAGCTGAACCGGTCACATTTCCATTGATATCAGTAACATTGGTTGAAGACCATCTTTTACCAACATGTGAATTGTTATTATAATTATTGGCAGGCTGTGTTAATTGGTTTACACTTAAACCATTTCTCAATCCATCATACTGATTGGTATTTACTGCTGGAAGAAAATATTCCTGCATTCTGGGATCATTATAACCCTTTAATACTGATTCCATAGAAGCACTCATTCTAAACTCATTCCAATCCGACATAATAGACAAGCCATTACCGTCATTTCCCTTTGTACTCCTATTTACAAGTGCATCATCGCCACCCGGGTTAGCTGTTGGATCGGTAATAGGAGCACTAACAGTCATAACACCACCTGCATAAGCAGCTTCGCCTTCAATTTTAGCTCTTGCAGGATCTACTTTTGAAATACGTATGGCTAATCGTAAACGAAGTGAATTAGCAAACTTAATCCAATGGTCAACATCTCCACCATATATTAAATCATAACTTCCAAAATGATTTTCTCCATGGTGTTGATTGAGTACTGCTACAGCAGTAGCCAAGCGTTTAAAGAAATCGTCATATATTTTATCTTGCGGGTCATAAGGAACGGATGGCGTAGAAACCTTGCCTGCCTGAAAATATGGAATGGGCCCCCAGTAGTCCGTAACTCTGTGAAAAGTATAAACCCACCATATGCTAGCCATAGCATATTCAGCAGACATAGAATCTGTATTTGCAAAAATAGTTTGCAATTGTGGCATTACATCTGTGTACATAGGGTCGAATGCAGCACCTACCCAATCTTGCCTTATTACTAATCTGTCAGAAGGAAAATAAGTAGCCTCACAAGCAAAATATTGCGCATATTGATCTGCAAATAAATTTTGAGCTACTTGATAATTATACATATCATGCGGTGCGGCAGAAAGTGCTTTAGAAAATAGAAAGGGCAATTCTGCAGGGCCTACTGTGGCTATTGTATTTTTATCAGTATTAATTGACTTAAAGTCTTTCGTACAGGCACTGATATTGACAACCAATGCAAAAAACAATAAGTATAAACCCGTTTTGATATTGATATTTAATTTGTTCATAATTATACTTATTTAATGTTTAGAAGGTAAGTTGTAGATTAACACCAATCGATCTTGTTGCAGGCAAAGTACCATAAGTAATACCTTGATAGTTCCCATTGCCTAAACTCATATCAGGATCAAATGTCATTTTACGCTTTCCTAATCCTGGTATACTTAATAATGATTCTCCGCGATATAACCAGAATAAGTTACGGGCAACAGCAGAAACTCTTGCGCCTTTAATGAAAAGAGTATTTTTTAAAGGGATATCATAACCTAAAGTAAGTTCACGAACTCTGAAACTGGTTGCATCATAAGCAAAGAAATCACCAACCCCATAACGTTTTCCGGAAGCAGTTTGCCAAAATTGTTGTGCAGTAATACTGGTAGTAACTGGATTGCCATTGGCATCAACACCACCTAAACTCCAACCACCTTCTCTGTATTTTGCAGTTGCTGCTGGAATACCACTGAAGGCTAAATTCATTTCAGTACCATCTACAATTACCCCCCCAATTCTTCCATCTACTAATATTCGCAAAGAAAAGTCTTTGTACCTGAAGGTGTTGGTTAATCCTAAATTTTCATTGGGATTAAAGTTGCCAATGTAAGCTTGTGCATCACCTGTTTGATAAGAAGTTAAAGGTGTACCATCCGCATTTACCTCATATCGGCCTTTGGCATCTTTCAACCATTTAAATCCAACCAAATCGCCATATCGGCCTCCTTCTTGTATTTGCATGGTAGCTGCTCGGCTATCACCAAAATAAACTGTTTTCAATTCAGGGCTCAGACTAATTACTTTATTTCTGTTTAAAGCAAAGTTCAAAGCAACATCCCAATTAAAGTTTTTTGAATGTATAGCATTAGCATTTAAAACTAACTCAATACCCTGATTTTGGATATTACCGGCATTAATATATTGTGTACTATACCCCGTTGAAGTGGGTAAACCAATTTGCAATAATTGATTAAATGAGTTGCTTTTATAATAGGTTAATGTAAATCCCCATTTATTTTTATTAAATCTGGCCTCAATGCCTGCTTCAGTATTTTTAACTATTTCAGGTTTTAAACCCGGAATTGGCAAAGTAGTACTTCTGCTTAAAAACCCATTACCGGCACCTTGGCTATAGCTATAAGTACTAGTTAATAGACCAAATTGGCCTCCGTTACCTACCTCGGCATAGTTTAAATTAGCTTTCAAAAATGAAATATAATCCGGAAGATTAATCAAATCAGAAAGTAAGGCAGATGCACCAATTGAGTAATATTGATATGCATATGGAGCAGGCAATCTTGAATCCCAATCATTTCTAATACTAGCATCTAAGTAAATAGCATCTTTGTAAGAAAAGTTTGCTTGAGCAAAAACAGCTTGTGTTTGCACTTCGGTTCCCGTTTGGTATGAAGCAGGATTAGTTGCATAATTTAAACTAAATTTATTGGTAACGTTTAATCCATTTGCAATGCCCTGCACTAAATCAAATTTATTATCCTGATAAATGGCTCCAAAATGATAGTTAGCTTTAATATTGTCAGAAATTTTATTGCTACCATCAAATATTGCATCAAACCATTTTTGTGTTGTTACTAAATTTGTTTGAGAAAAATACCCTCCGGCCTGGTTTGCCCATAATAAAGTACCTTGCGCATATTGCTCTGTTAGTTTATCTATACTTCTATCTAGGTTAGCTCTGCCTGTTACACTTAACCAAGGGGTTAATTGGTACTTAGCAGATAAAAAACCCATAATCCTATCGCGGGTTTCATTTAAAGCAGTATTATTAATAATCCAATAAGGATTTTGATAAATAGAAGTTAATGTAGAAGGCCAAGGATTTGGGGAAGCAACTCCCACATTATTAATACTTTGATACTGTTGTGCTTCTGCTAAACTTACATTTCTTGGTATTTGAAAAATATCAATTACGGGTGAATTCTCTTCGCCTGTACGTGGTTTATTTTTAATATCTTGATTAATATAAGTTACTTTAGCATCAGTAGAAAATTTAGAACTTATTTGATTAGTAACCCTTAATGTAACAGTATGACGTATCAATACATTTTTAGGCACAATTCCTTGAATTGAATTATTAGTATAAGAAAGATAAGTTTGAGCCTTTGAATTTCCACCAGAAACACTAATTGAGTTATTTAATCCTAAACCTGTTTGAAAAAAATCTTTAATATTATTAGATTGAGGATTATATTTTTGTGTTTGGCCTAAAAAATTGGTAAATGACTGACCAGTCATTTTAGCACCCCAACTATCGCCAAACAAAGAATCAACATATACATTATTGTTGCCTTGTCCATATATATTTTGCACCTTCGGTAACGAAAAGGCAGATTCAAAAACAGCACCTGAATTTACATTTACAGAAATTTTATCCTTTGAGCCTTTTTTTGTTGTAATAACGATTACGCCATTACCTGCCTGACTCCCATATAAAGCAGCAGCAGAGGCTCCTCTTAAAACTGTTACAGATTCAATATCGTCAGGATTAATATTAGAAGCACCATCAGAACCTTGTATTGAACCAAATGTACCGCCAGCAGCACTATAGGTGTTATTTTCAATGGGTACACCATCTACAACAATCAGTGCATTATTATCTCCTTGAATAGAGCGATTACCTCTTAAAACAATACGAGCACCACTGCCAGGGCCACCTGAACCTTGATTAATTACTGCATTTGCAATTTTACCTTGTAAAGAATTGAGTACATTATCTGATGCACGAACGCCTGTAAGTTCAGATACTTTTACATTTTGTGTAGCATACACCAATGTTTTTGCCTGCCTTGTAATACCCAAGGCCGTTACAACTACATCTTTTAACTGACTTGAGTCACTTCTTAATTCAATTGTTAAGAAGTTTTCATCTGGCTTTACATTTACTTCCTTCCTTATAAAACCAACCGAAGTAATTTCTAATTGCACCCTTCCATCAGGCACTTTTAAAGAAAAATTTCCATCAGCATCAGCAGCAGTTCCCTGCGTTTTGCCTTTGATGAGAACAGAGGCTCCCGAAATGGGTTTCTTGTCCGAATCAATAATCTTTCCCGTCACTGTTCTAGTTTGCGCATTTACAGTAGAACTTAGCAAGAACGCGAAGAGAAAGCATAGAGAGAAGCTAAATTTCCTCATAACACAGTAGTTTTTGTTAAATAATAATAAAATTTATCTAATTTAAATAAAAAAAAATAAAAAGTTTGAATTCCTAATTGCACAAACGTTTGCATGTAAAATGCCAACCAACTCACAAACTCTTTTATTTAATTCCATTCGCATTTAAAAAAAATTATGTTTTAGAAAGAATCTTGTTATTCCTGTTTTAGATGCAAAAATTTATCAAAAAACTTCCGCTAACGTTTGCATGCTCTACATGAAAGAATTTGGAATAAGTTTACGCTATTTATTTAAAATCAAAATACGATTGCAATGTATAACCGCAGAAAATTTATTAAAAACGCCACTTTGACTGGTGCAGGAATTACACTTTTTTCCAACCCTATTTTTTCATTTGCATCCATTAAAAAAGAAAAAATAAATATTTCAATAATTGGGGTTGGAGCAAGAGGAAAGTTGCATTTAGAACAAATGCTAAAAAGGAATGATGTTAACGTGATAGCAATTGCAGATCCAGATGCAAATAGTATTGCTACAGCTCAAGAAGTAATGGCAAAATATGGTAAAAGCCCAGTTAAGGCATATGGCAATGGGCCAAATGATTACAAAAGGCTTTTAAATAGAAAAGATATTGACGCAGTTATAATTGCGTCACCATGGGAATGGCATATTCCGCAAGCTATATATGCCATGCAAAACAAAATTGCAGTTGGTTTAGAAGTATCCGGAGCATTACATCTTCAAGATTGTTGGGATATTGTAAATACTTATGAGAAAACAAAAACCCCTGTCATGATTTTAGAGAATGTATGTTACAGAAGAGATATTATGGCCGTTTTAAATATGGTTCGTAAAGGATTATTTGAAGATGTATTGCACGTAGAAGGAGGTTATCAACATGATTTAAGAGCAGAATTATTTAATACCGCAGACAAATGCTGTTCTGGCGTAAATTTTGGGCCTACAGCAAAAGGTTCAGCTAAATGGAGAACTGAATATTATGTTAAAGAAAATGAAGACAATTACCCAACACATGGATTAGGTCCAGTTGCAATGATGATTGATATAAATAGAGGAAATAGACTAACCAAATTATCTAGCATTGCAACACCTGCAAAGGGCTTTAATAGGTATGTTGCTAAAAATCCGTTAGGTGGGCCTAATAGTCCAAATGCAAAACTAAAATTTAAGCAAGGAGATATTGTAACTACACAAATACAAACGCACAATGGTCAAACCATTGTTTTAACATTGTCTACCTCTTCACCCAGGCCTTATAATTTAGGCTTTAAAGTACAAGGTACAAATGGTATATGGCAAGAATTTTCTGCAGGCCAATTTGATAAAGGTTTGATATATTTTGAAGATAAGAGCCCCGCTGAAAGTTGGGAAAATCCTACAAAATATATGGAAGAATATGACCATCCACTTTGGAAAAAATATGCAAATGAAGCAGTAGGCTCTGGGCATGGAGGAATGGATTTCTTTGTTGATAATGCTTTTGTAGAATGCGTAAAAAGAAATATAGATTTTCCTTTAGATGTTTATGACTTAGCCACCTGGTATGCTATAACACCAATCAGTAGAACCTCTATTGCCCAGGGTGGAACTTTACAAGATATTCCAGATTTTACAAAAGGCGCATGGAAAACAAGGAAAAATACTTTCGCTATTAACGACGATTATTAAATACTTTCCCAGTTTTTTTCATAAGGCAATTAGTTCCGTTATTTCTATTTCGGAACTTTTTATTGTATAAAACAATCACTATAATGAAAAAGTTATATTTATTTATATCAATAATAATACTATCTCAACATCTTAAGGCCCAAAACAGAGAAGCCATCTTACAATTAATTAAAAGAACTATTCCGGAGAAAGCATCATTTTTTGATGTTGAATACAAAAAAAAATTATCCGGAAACGATTTTTTTGAAATAACTACAAAAAAAAATAAGATACTTCTAATTGGTAATAACAATGTAAGTATTGCTAGTGCATTGTATTATTATTTAAAGAATATAACACATTGTAGTATTAGTTGGAATGGCAGCAATTTAAAATTGCCCAAAATACTGCCAAAGTTGGCAAAGAAAATTACATGCAATACTCCTTATCAATACAGATATTATTTAAATTATTGCACCAATAATTATACCATGACGTGGTGGAATTGGGAACGCTGGGAAAAAGAAATTGACTGGATGGCTTTAAATGGAATTAATATGCCACTGGCCATTATTGGACAAAATATAATTTGGCACCAATTATACAGATCGATGGGTTTTAGCGAAGCTCAATTAAAAGATTACTTTACAGGTCCAGCTTATTCTAGTTGGTTTTGGATGAACAATATTGATAAGTGGGGTGGGCCATTGCCTTACAGTTGGTTAAAAAAAATGGAGATACTTCAAAGAAAAATATTAGAAAGAGAAAGAGCACTTGATATGATGCCAATACTACCTGCATTTACAGGTCATGTACCTAATTCATTTAAGAGTATATACCCAAATGCAAATATAAAAAAAGTAAATTGGGGCCCTGGTTATGATGATGTATCAATACTAGATCCTAATGATTCTTTATTTAAAATTATAGGCACAAAATTTTTAAAACTGCAAAAAAAAATATTTGGCACCAATCATTTTTACTCAGCAGATACCTTTAATGAAAATATTCCTCCTACTAACGACTCTTTATACTTAAATAATTTAAGTACAACCGTATACCAAACAATGGCAACTGTAGATTCAAATGCCATTTGGGTAATGCAAGGTTGGCTATTTGTAAATGCCCCGGAATTTTGGCAACCTAAACAAATTAAAGCTTTATTGAACGGAATAAAAAATAATAATATGATTATTTTAGATTTATGGAGTGAAACAAGGCCTATCTGGAACAAAACAGAAGCATATTATGGAAAAAAATGGATTTGGTGTATGCTGCATAATTTCGGAGGAAACATTGGCATGTATGGGAAAATGGACACAGTGGCTATCTTACCCTCAAAAACATTAAAAAACCCACTTAGTAAAAACTTAAGTGGAATAGGATTAACTCCGGAAGGTATAGAACAAAATCCTGTAATGTATGCACTAATGCTAGAAAATATTTGGCGCGATGAACCTATCGAACTAAACAATTGGCTTAAAAACTATGCAACAAATAGATATGGAAAAACAAACAATCAGATAGATAGCGCTTGGCAAATCCTTAGGAAAACAGTTTATAATGGTGGAGATACGGAGGGAGCACCTGAATCAATTATTACCGGAAGGCCTACACTGAAAAAAGATGCTATATGGACTTACACAACCTTACATTATGATCCAAAAAAACTTCTACCGGTATGGAAAATTTTTATTGAAAACATAGCGCAATTAAAAAATAGCGATGGATTTAGATATGACCTTGTAGATATTACAAGACAAGTATTAGCCAATTATGCAGATACTTTACAACAGCAAATTGCAATATCATTCAAAGAAAAAAATTTAGAGCATTTTAACCACCTCACAGTAAAATATTTAAACTTATTAGATGATTTAGACAATTTGTTACAAACAAGAACGGATTTTTTGTTGGGTTCATGGATAAATAATGCCAAAAAAATGGGAAATACAAAAAATGAAAAATTAATATTTGAAAGAAATGCCAGAAATCTCATTACTACATGGGGAGATAAAAATTCAGGAACACATGATTATGCTAATAAACAATGGGCGGGTTTAATAAAAGACTTTTACAAACAAAGGTGGCAACAATATTTTCAGTTTTTAAAAGAGAATTGGGATAATTATGACGAAAGTTTGAAACAAAATGAATTTGAAGAAAAAATCAAAGACTGGGAATGGAAATGGGTTCTACAAAATAATAATTACAACAATAGTACTGTAGGAAGCAGCATTAAAATAGCAACTAATTTATTTGAAAAATATTACCCGTTACTATTACAACAATACTAAAAAATTTATTTATATTGTAATAGGAAAATTCAATTATGACAAAAGGAATGCCTACTATAAAAGAAATAGCAAAAAAGCTAAATATATCATTTTCAACAGTTTCCAGAGCCTTACACGATCATCCAAGCATAGGCTTGGGAACAAAACTTAAAGTAAAAAAACTAGCTGAAGAAATGGGTTATGAACCTAATCAAACAGCGGTTTTTTTACAACAAGGTAGAACTTTTACTATTGGAGTAATTTTGCCACACTTAGCAGAGTCCTTTTTCCCTGCTGCAATAAGTGGAATTGAAGAAGTAGCTATAGAAAATAATTATGTGGTATTATTAGGGCAATCACTAGATAGCATAGAACGTGAAATTATGCTAGTTGAATCAATGCGCAAACATAGGGTTGATGGTTTAATAATTTCAATGGCAAAAAATACCAATAGCTATGAACATTTTGAAAAACTAAAAATAAATAATATCCCAATTGTATTTTTTGATTGTATACCTAACATGAAAGATATACACACAGTATCATGTAACATGATATCAGGTAGTATTCAAGCTGTAAGTTATCTTCTAAAAAAAGGACATAGAGTAATTGGTTTAATTAATGGGCCTGAAAAACTGACTGCATCAAAAGAAAGATTAGATGGCTATCAAAAAGCTTTACTCAAAAACAGATTAAAATTTGATCCATCACTCGTAGTTAATTCAGATTTAACAAAAAAAGGGAATATAAATGCATTACAAAATATTCTAAAAAATAAAAGAAAAGTAAGCGCAATTGTTGCTTTTCATGATAATTTGGCATTAGATATTATGCAGGAGTTAGAAAATATTAACAAAGAACATAAAATTTCCATAGTTAGTTATGCGAATTTGCCAATGATGCCATTTTTAAAATATAAGCCCGATGCCTCGGTAGAGCAGTTCCCATTTTTACAAGGGAAAAAAGCTACAGAAATACTGTTAGATATAATAAATAATAAGTTTAAAGAAACAATTGAGAATAATGCTTTTTATAAAATAATATTAGACTCGAAACTAATAGAATACGATTAAAATGAACATATTTAAATTTTTTACACAAACGTTTGCCAAGCAAATTCTAGTTTAATCGTGGTAAATTTAAATTCATTACAAAGTTAAAATAATGAACGATTTAGCACATGTATTACTAGTATTAAAGGAATTAAATTTAGAAAATGAAATAGTAAAAATTCAATCCTTTGGAAGTGGGTTAGTAAATAATACTTGGTTAGTAAATCTTAAAACAAATAAGATTATAGTTCAAAGAATTAATAAAAATATTTTTAAAAACCCAGAATACATAGATCACAATCTTAACATACTTGCAAATTATTTTTCAGAGAATTATCCTGAGTACATATTTACAAAGCCACTAAGCAACCCATTTGGCAAAACCCTTTTTTATATTCAAAATGAATATTATAGGGCATATGAATATATTAATAACTCATATTCTTATAACACAATTGAAAAAGAAAATTTAGCATATGAAGCTGCAAGGCAATTTGGAAAATTTACAAGCCAATGCACATGTGTAGATATTAGTAAAATAAAGCCAACTATACCAAATTTCCACCATCTTACTTTAAGATATCAAAATTTTGAACAAGTACTTAGAAAAACAAAAATTGAAAAGAAAAAAGAAGCAAAATATCTAATTCAAAAAATAGCGAATAAAAATTATTTAGTAGAACATTATAATTTGATAAGAACAAAAGAAAAGTTAAAATTAAGAATTATTCATCATGATACTAAAATAAATAATGTTTTATTTGACGTCAATAATAAAGCCATTTGCATAATTGACTTAGATACTATTATGCCCGGCTATTACATAAGTGATGTTGGTGATATGATGCGAACATATCTATCACAGGCTGATGAAAATGAGATAGATACCACTAAAATTAATATTCGTTCTGAATATTTCAAAGCAATAGCAGAAGGATATTTAGAACAAATGAAAAATTCATTAATAGAAGAAGAGTTAAACGAATTTGTTTTTTCTGGTGAATTTATGATTTACATGCAAGCTGTAAGGTTCTTAACCGATTATCTAGAAGATAACAAATATTATGCTACAAATTATCCGCTTCAAAATTTTGATCGGGCTAAGAATCAAATGGTATTACTTGAAAAATATGAAGAAATGATACCATATTTTAAAAATTTTATTAGGAATAAACTTTATTATATTTTATAATAAATTAAATATTTATGGAGAACAATACTTTTGATGCTATTGTAGTTGGAAGCGGAATTTCAGGTGGTTGGGCAGTTAAAGAATTAACAGAAAAAGGTTTAAAAGTATTATTACTAGAAAGGGGGAGAAATTTTGAACATATAAAAGACTATGTAAACGCTAATAAAGAATTTTGGGATTGGCCACATAGAGGAGAGAGAACGCAAGCTATGATAAAAGCCTATCCGGTTTTAAGTAGAGATTACCTAATGGATGAAAATATTATGGACTATTGGCCAAATGAACAAGATTGTCCCTATAAAGAAATTAAGCCCTTCGACTGGTTTAGAAGTTATCAAATGGGAGGAAGATCAATTATGTGGGGGCGACAAAGTTATCGTTGGAGTAATTATGACTTTGAAGCAAATTTAAAAGATGGAATAGCTATTGATTGGCCAGTACGATATCAAGAAATTGCGCCATGGTATGATTACGTTGAAAAGTTTGCAGGAATCAATGGATCGAAAGAAAATTTACCACAATTGCCTGATGGAATTTTTCAACCTGCAATGGAAATGAATATTGTTGAAAAACAGCTTTCACAAAAATTAAAATTCTATTATTCAAATAAAAGAACAATGATCATTGGTCGTTCAGCTAACCTCACCATTAATTTGCCAGGACGAACTAAATGTCAGTATAGAGATAAGTGCGCACTAGGATGCCCATTTGGGGGCTATTTCAGCACACAATCGTCAACTCTACCAGCTGCATTAGCAACCAAAAATCTTACAATTAGAGTATGGAGTATTGTAACTAGAATATTATATGATAAAGACAAAAAAAAAGCAACAGGTGTAGAAATAATTGATGCACTAAATAATAAAACCTATGTATTCAATGCCAAAATTATCTTCTTAAACGCTTCTACACTAAATAGTACTTGGATACTCATGAACTCAGCTAATGAAATTTGGCCCGAAGGTTTAGGAAGCAGTTCTGGAGAATTAGGACATAATCTGATGGATCATCATGTTGGCATTGATGCTTCAGGAGAAATAGAAGGATTTGAAGATAAATATTATTACGGAAGAAGGGCTAATGGAATTTATATACCACGTTTTAGGAATTTATTCGGGGATAAAAGAAATTATTTACGTGGATTCGGCTATCAGGGAAGTGCAAGCAGAGAAGGATGGAATAGAGATGTTGCAGAATATTCTATAGGAATAAATTTAAAAGAAAACTTATCTGAACCCGGCAAATGGAAATTTGGTATAGGCGCATTTGGAGAAATGTTACCCTATCATGATAATAAAATTATGCTAGATAAAAGTAATAAAGACAAATGGGGTTTACCAATTTTAGCAATTGATTGTGAAATTAAAGAAAATGAATTTAGTATGCGAAAGGACATGTTAAATGATGCTGCTGAAATGCTAGAAAAAATAGGTGTTAAAAATATTCAAACTAACGATAATGCTGGGGCTCCTGGAAGAGCCATTCATGAAATGGGTACTGCAAGAATGGGTTCTAATCCTAAAAATTCGGTACTAAACAAATTCAATCAGGTTTGGGACGCCAAAAATGTATTTGTAACAGATGGATCATTTATGGTTTCGTCTGCATGTCAGAATCCATCATTAACCTACATGGCGTTTACTGCAAGAGCAGCTAATTATGCAGTAAACGAATTAAAAAAAAGAAATTTATAAATTAGTCATGAAAAAAAAAATTAAAAACACCTTCCCTGTATCACTAGTTTTTTTGATAATATTCAATATATCCTGTAATACAAATCTGAGTCATAATAATGACTCTATCAATACACCACCATGGAATTTAGGTATTCAGTTATGGACATTCCATCTTTTTCCTTTTATTACAGCAATAGAAAAGGCAGACAGCTGTAAATTAGTGAATTTAGAAGCCTATTCCGGACAACCCATTGGGGGGGTATACCGCGATTCATTTAATATAAATATGTCTGAAACATCAAAAAGTTTTGTGAAAGCCTTTCTAAAAAATAAAAAAATGAAACTGATTGGTTTTGGCGTACTAAATCCAACCGATAAAAATGAATGGAAAAAAGTATTTGTATTTGCTAAAGAACTAGGAATACAAATATTAACAGCGGAACCAAGAAAACAAGACTTAGACTATGCAGATAGTTTAGCCGGAATATATGGGATTAAAATTGCTATTCATAATCACCCCAAACCAGCTCAATATTGGCATCCAGATTCAGTATTGGCTGCATCCATACATCATCCAAACATATTTGCATGCGCAGATATTGGACATTGGGCAAGAAGTGGCTTGGATCCTTTAAAATGTATTCAACTTTTAAAAGGCAAAATTGCCGATATACACTTAAAAGATGTTGACGCTTTTAATAAAATTGATGCTAATAATATGATATTGGGAGATGGTATAATTAACCTAAAAGCTATTTTTTCAGAATTAAAAAATCAAAGCTATAGTGGCCAAATATCTATTGAACATGAACAAAACTGGATGAACAATGTGCCAGACATAAGATTGAACATAAATTGGTATAACCAAGAAATGCTAACACTATTTAAACCAAACAAACTGTAATTAACATAATTGTATTACATGAATACAAAAACAATTTCAAAAGAAATAAATACCAAAGCTATTTTTATTATTGGTGTATTATTTTTCATATTTGGATTTATTACCTGGTTAAATGGAACGCTCATTCCATTTTTAAAGATTATATGTGAATTGCAAACAGACACGCAAGCATTCTTTGTAGTAACAGCCTCTTATATGGCATATTTTTTTTTAGCAATACCGGCATCTTTTATTTTAAAAAAAACGGGATATAAAAATGGAATGGCATTTGGCTTATTAATAATGACATTTGGCACTTTGATATTTCTGCCGGCTGCATCTTCGAGAAACTTTTCCTTTTTTTTGACTGGATTGTTTTTACAAGGAGCCGGACTTGCACTTTTACAAACTGCAGCTAACCCATACATAAGCATCCTTGGACCCATTGAAAGTGCCGCCAAAAGAATTAGCATCATGGGTATTAGTAACAAATTAGCTGGTGTAATTAGCCCATTAATATTAAGTACACTGTTGTTAGGAAATATTGAAAGTGTTGAAAAAAAACTAATAAACAATTCAAGTTTATCTGAAAAAACATTGATACTTACAGAATTAGCCAATAAAATAAAAGTTCCTTATATAATAATGGCAGTTATTCTATTTTCACTTGCTGTTTTAATTTTTCGTTCCGCATTACCGGAAATTAGGGATTCTAAGCAAAGTAATAATACTTCGGAAATAAATGCAACAACAAAAAGTATTTTTTATTATCCGCATCTTTGGCTCGGTGTATTAAGTATTTTTTTATATGTAGGAACAGAAGTATTAGCAGGTGATGCTATCGGAATTTATGGAAATGCAATGGGAATGCCATTCAATGAAACCAAATATTTTACATCATTTACGCTGAGTGGAATGTTAATTGGTTACATATTTGGTATTTTAACTATTCCAAAATATATTTCTCAGCAAGGCGCTTTAAAACTATGTGCCTTATTAGGTATTATTTTATCAATAGCCATCTATTTAACGAATGGTTATTTAGCCATTTTTTTTATTGCAATGTTAGGATTATCTAATTCATTAATGTGGCCAGCAATTTTTCCACTTGCAATAGATGGCTTAGGATCAAAAACTAAAATAGGTGCAGCTCTATTAATAATGGGAATAGCAGGTGGTGCATTAATACCATTAATTTTTGCAACACTAAAACATATACCTCACATAGGCTATAAATTAGCCTTTTTTCTATGCATATTCCCAGCGTATTCAATTATTTTATTTTTTTCGATTAAGGGTTTTAAAATAGGTAAATAAGCACTTAAAAATAAAGTTAGGGGAAATGTATCAAGATATTAGCATAAAAAACAAAACGTATTTAATAGAACCACCAATAAGTAAAACGGACAATATATACATTCAACTTAAAAAAGAAGCTAATCATTTAAGCAAAAAATTTACACCACCTACAAGTTTAGCAGACTGGAATAATAAAAAGAAATTTATATATAATGAAATTATAAAAAAAGCAGGCATTGAATTTTATAAAAATATACCAATTAAGATAAATATATCTAAAATTTTAGAAACGAAAAACTATACCATACAGAATATATATTTTAATACTCTCCCTAATGTTTATGCCACTGCTAACTTATATATACCCAAAGGTGAAGGACCATTTCCGGCAGTAATTAATTTACATGGTCATATTAAAGACGGACGATTAGATTCAACTATTCAAAACAGGGCGCACCTTTTAGCCAGTAATGGATTTGTTTGTTTGTGCATGGATACATTTGGTTCAGGAGAACGATCAGAAATACACGGAGAATCAGATTATCATGGTTCTAATAAAGGAACAGCCCTTTTTAATATCAATAAAACATTACTCGGTATTCAAATTACAGAAAATATAAGATGTATAGATTTATTAACAAGTTTACATTTCGTTGATAGTAATAATATTGGAGTAACAGGAGAAAGTGGTGGTGGAAATCAAGCCATGTGGTTAGCAGCAATAGATGAAAGAATAAAAGCTGTAGTACCTGTAGTTAGTGTAGGAACATTTGAAGCATTTGTAATGGAGCATAATTGTATTTGCGAATTATTACCGGACGGCTTAACATTTTGTGAAGAATTTCAAGTATTAGGACTAATTGCTCCAAGGGCTTTAAATATATTTAATGCACTTCAAGAAACACATGCAGCATTTAGTGCACATGAAATGGTTAAAACTGCAAGCAATGCAGGGAAAATATATAAATTATATAATTCTGATTCTTTCTTTCAGGTTCAAATATTTAATAATGCGCATGAGTATTCTTTAGATATGCAAAAAGCAATGTTAATATGGTTTAATCAACATCTAAAAAAATCGACTAATAAACTTCAACTCGAAATATCTGAAAAATGTTTTAGTGAAAGTGATTTAAGTGTATTTGCAAAAGGAAAGAGAGTAAGTGAAATCATTACTCAAAGTAAATTCTTAGAAATTGAAAGTAATTTATTGCAGCAAAATAATTTATCACAAACATTTAATCCGGAAGAAAAACGCGAAAAACTTAAAGAAATACTGAATATTAATACAGTAGCATTAACAGAAAATTTTCAAAACAGATCAGAAAAATATTCTTCTATGAAGTATCAAAAAAATATTTGTATTGAATGGACTTGCAATGACATCTCTACTTTAAATAAAAATAATAAAACGAAAAGGATTGATAATAATTCAATGATACAAATGGATCTTTATGGTTTCGGAGAAAATAAATCTTCTATAGCTGATTATTTTGATGGGCAAATGATAGCATACCATACTCTATTTAGATCTCTGTGTTGGATTGGCAGAACGTTAATAGGTGAATGGGTTATGCAAATGGTTGCTGAATTAGATACCATTATAAAAATAAACTCATTTGCAGATATTGAATTGACAGGCAGAAAAGAAGCAGGGTTGGCAATATTATTTCTATCTGCTATTCATCCTAATAAAATTAAAACTATTGAGTTAGACGATATACCTATAAGCTATTTATTTAAAGCAAATCAAAATTTTGATTATTACAATATGTCTATACATTTAAAAGGTATTTTAAATTGGGGCAATATTGTTACTGCGGCAGCATTAAGTAATGCAAAAATCATAATAAGAAATCCAAAAAACATTCATGGAAATATAATTACAGAATCTGAAAAAAAAGAATTTAAGGAAAGTCATACAATTCTTTCTAAAAGGTATAAGACAAATTCAAAATTAATTATAAATTAAACAATAATGAATATACACATTTTATCAAGCAGCAATTTACTGGGAAAAATTGCAGGAGAAAAGGCAGCAACTTTAATCAAACAGTCAATAAGAGAAAAAAATGCTGCAAATATAATTCTGGCAACTGGCGCAAGCCAATTTAATACTTTAGAATATTTAATAAAAGATAAAGAAATTGAATGGAATAAAGTAATTATGTTTCATTTAGATGAGTATATTGGTATCAAAGAAAGTCATCCAGCAAGTTTTAGAAGATATTTAATGGAACGTTTTTTAAATAAAGTGCCAAAATTAAAAGAAGTTCATTTAATAAATGGAGAAAGGGATGCAACAGAAGAATGTATTAGAATATCGCATTTAATTCAAGAATATTCAATTGATGTTGCTTTGGTTGGAATAGGTGAAAACGCACACCTTGCATTCAATGATCCACCAGCTAATTTTGAAGTGAATGATCCGTATATTATTGTAAATTTAGATGATGCTTGTAGAAACCAACAAATGAATGAGGGATGGTTCAAAAATATAAATGAAGTACCGCAACAAGCTATTAGCATGTCAATTAAACAGATCATGAAATCTAATAACATAGTTTGTTCTGTACCAGATAAAAGAAAAGCATTGGCAATAAAAAACTGTTTCCAAAATAAAGTAAGCAATCTTTATCCTGCAAGTATTTTACAAAATCACGATTTCTGTGATATATATTTAGATTTTGATTCGGCATCTATGCTCTGTAATTTATAATAAAAATTTTATGCGAATAGCTATAATTAATGGAAACATTATTACCTATAATGGAATAATAAAAAATGGCTATGTATTAATAGAGGATGGAATTATTATTAAAATTGGTGAAAATGTACATGATGAAGAAATAGATATTATTATAAACTGCAATGACTTATACGTAGCACCGGGTTTCATAGACTTACACGTTCATGGTGGCGGTGGATATGATTTTATGGACGAAACACCAGAAGCATTTGAAATGATAGCATGCACGCATTTAAAATATGGAACTACAACTTTAATGCCTACTACTTTAACAGGCAGTAAAGAACAAATATTAAATATACTAAGGTGCTACAAAGATTTTAAAAAATCAAATTTTAGAAAGGTTACATTTTTAGGCTTGCATCTTGAGGGTCCATATTTTGCGATGGAACAAAGAGGGGCTCAAAACCCAAAATACATTAGAAATCCAGATATAAAGGAGATAGAAAACATATTACTATTTGAGGAATATATAAAACGATGGAGTATAGCCCCTGAACTTCCAGGGGCGCTAATGCTGGGAAAATTGTTATCTGAAAAAAAAATAATCGCTGCTATTGCACATACAAATGCATTGTATGATGATGTAGTTTTAGCCTTCAAAAACGGTTATAATTTGATTACTCATTTATATTCTGCTATGAATGGTGTTGTTAGAAAAAAAGCTTATAGATATGCAGGGACCATAGAAGCAGCTTTTTTAAATGAAAATTTATATGTAGAAATTATAGCAGATGGCAAACATCTTCCTGCCCCACTTTTACAATTAGTTTATAAAATTAAAGGTCCCGATAAAATTGCACTAATTACAGATGCAATGCGCGCTGCTGGAACAGAAGTAACTAAAAGTATCTTAGGCAGATTAGATGATGGTGTTGAAGTAATTATTGAGGATGGAGTGGCAAAACTACCAGATAGAACTTCGTTTGCAGGTAGTGTAGCTACTACTAATCTTTTAGTAAAAACTATGTGGAAAGACGCAGGTATTGATTTAGTAGATGTTATTAAAATGATGAGTACTACGCCAGCAAAAATTGCAGGAATTGATCATGAGGTTGGTTCTATTGCCTTGAATAAGAAAGCTGATCTTGTAATCTTTGATTTAGAGGTAAACATTAAAAAAGTACTTAAAAATGGTATTGTGTTAGAAGACAATTAGTTACTAGAAACCATTATCAAGTTTCTCTATTTTTTTATCAATGTCCAATAGATTAAATTGCTTTTCATTTAACATTTAACATTTAACATGCTACCCCCCTATTTAATTATTGCAGCCAAATCAACTGCCATATATTTATTTATAATTACAGCTATTAGGATTTTTGGTAAAAAGGAATTATCGCAGCTATCGGTAATTGATTTTGTTTTTATTTTATTAATTAGCAATAGCGTACAAAATGCAATGGTTGGTGATAATACAACACTACAAGGTGGATTTGCAGCAGCATGTGGCTTATTTATTAGCAATTATGTTTTAAAATTAATATTAAGAACTTCACCATTATTCAGCAAAATAGTGCAAGGGGAAAAAATATTACTAATACATGATGGTATAATATTACGAGAGGGACTAAGAAAATCAATGTTCAGTATAGATGAATTAAAAAGTGCTATTAGAGAGCATGGAGTAGACAAAATTGAAGATGTTGACTTGGCTATTTTAGAAGTGGATGGAAACATTAGTGTACTATCAAAAAACTATTCACATAGAACAGTAAAAGCCAGAAAAAAGCCTCAGTTATCGCATAACCCATAATTTAGCAATAAAAAACAGCTATTCCCATTCAGAAATAGCTGTATATACAATTGCAAATTTGTATGAAAAAACAGATTAATGCAATTGAAAAATGAGCCCTGCATGTATGCCTACCATATTAATATTCGAAGCATCGCTCATACCAAATTTGGTATAGTTGTATGATACACCAATTTTTGCAGCAACATTTGAATTGTATCTGCTAAAAGGTAAATCAATTCCTGCATCAGCCATGGCAGAAAATTTACCACCGGAAGTGTTATCGGATGAAAACTCACCTAAGTATTGATTATAAGTTACAAAGCTAATACCTGCACCCACTGAAGCATAGGGTTGTATTAGTTTAGAGGTGCCTAAGAAAGGAGTATAAGTAAATTTAGCCAATACAGGTACCACTTGTATGGAATTAGATAATATAGCAGAGATTTGTTGATTGGGTGCTAAATCATACACAGCTCTTGGATATTTCTGATAAAAGTCTTGAAAGCCAAAGCCCAGGCCCACAGCAAATTTATTATTTAAACCAAGCGACAAGTCGCCCATAATTCCTCGTGGTGAAGTGTTAGAAACATAATTAGACTTAAAATTGCCAAGTGGCAAACCAACATTATAGCCTGCATTTAACTTAACAACACCTCGCTGTGCCATTACTGAATTTATTGATGCTAAACACATCAATATAACAATAGGTATAATATATTTTTTCATATAATACTTTTGTTTATGTTTATAAATAGAACCACCATTAATTTGCTTTTATGTATGGTGACTGACTGAATAATGCCTGTACCTGACTATCGGCTGTAGTAGCATCAGCTATGCCTTCTCCACGTATTAAACCATTCCATATAATCTTTATTTTACCATTAGCGGCTGCATTTTTCAGGTCTAACATGTCAATTGAAAGTGCACCGGAATTAATTTGATATGTGCCATAGAAGTATGGAGAATAATAACCATAACCACCATATCCCCAGTAAGTAGGATCATAATAACCTCCATAATAATCGTAATAGCTACTGTAATCAATTATGCCAGTAGTAGTTGTATTTATATATGTTACATTGATACCTAAATCTGGATTATTGGATTTCGACACTAATGTGTAACCCGCCTGTTGCATATACTTACTAATGGCATCAAGAAATGCCTGACCTGTTGGAGTAAGCGAGGTAGAAGTCTGCCCATTATTAATAACCGTGATAGAATCGTTAATGCTAAAAGTTTTGTAGTTGTTGAAATTAACAGTTGAATCTCTTTGGGTGATATAAATACGTGTATCGGCATTACTTAAGTTATTTACTGCACTGTTTTTGGTACAACTTACCAAACCCAAAACCAGCAGTGCAATAAAACTAAATGCCCATTTTTTAGTTTGTTTCATACAGGAAAATTTTATGATGTAAATTTAATCATTATCGAAAGCATTAGATTGAATAGGTTGTGAATAGTTAACACAAGCGCAGGGTTTTAAGATTTTATTGACACTACTATTATAAACAGATTAAAAAAACACCCAAAAGGGTGTTTTTTTAAATTATAATATTTAATAAAGAAAAGTGTTTTAATGAACCCCTTCAACCAAAACGGTTACTTTGTTATTTAATACCTCAGCAAAACCCCCGGTAATAGCGTAGTGTTCTGTTTTATGCTTATCAACTAGCACTTTAATATTTCCTTTGGTTAATGCACTTACCATTGGCGCATGTTTGTCAAGCACTTCAAACAAACCTGAAATACCCGGTAGTTGTATGCCATAAATATTACCGCTGTATACTTTCTTTTCAGGTGTTAATATTTCTAATTGCATAAATCTTAGTTTCCAATTAACAATGTTTGAATTAGCTACGAGCCTGAGACAATAATTTTTTACCTTTTTCTATGGCGTCTTCAATAGTACCTACCAGGTTAAAGGCAGCTTCAGGATATTCATCAACGGCGCCATCCATAATCATATTAAAGCCTTTAATAGTATCATTAATATCTACAAACACCCCTTTTAAACCGGTAAACTGTTCTGCCACGTGGAAAGGCTGTGATAAGAAACGCTGCACTTTTCTTGCACGGGCAACTACTAATTTATCTTCATCGCTTAATTCATCCATACCGAGAATTGCAATAATATCTTGCAACTCCTTATAGCGTTGTAAAATTAATTTCACACGGTTAGCACAATCATAGTGTGCATCACCTACAATGGCAGGCGTTAAAATACGAGAAGTTGAATCCAATGGGTCAACCGCAGGGTAAATACCTAAGTCGGCAATCTTACGGCTTAATACCGTAGTTGCATCCAAGTGAGCGAAAGTTGTTGCCGGAGCCGGATCGGTTAAGTCATCCGCAGGTACATATACTGCCTGTACTGATGTAATAGAACCATTTTTGGTAGAAGTAATACGTTCTTGCATTAAACCCATTTCAGTAGCCAAGGTAGGCTGATAACCTACGGCAGAAGGCATACGACCTAATAAGGCTGATACTTCAGAACCTGCTTGGGTGAAACGGAAAATGTTATCAACGAAGAATAAGATATCTCTACCCTTGCCTGTTCCATCGCCATCACGGAAATATTCTGCAATTGTTAATCCACTTAGGGCTACACGTGCACGAGCACCTGGGGGTTCATTCATTTGTCCGAATACAAAAGTGGCTTTTGAATCTTTCAATTCCTCTAAATTCACTTTACTTAAATCCCATCCACCTTCTTCCATACTGTGCTTAAAGCCCTCACCATATTTCATAATGCCGGCTTCAATCATCTCACGTAGTAAGTCATTCCCTTCACGAGTTCTTTCACCAACACCGGCGAATACTGATAAACCGCCATGCCCTTTGGCAATATTGTTAATTAATTCTTGAATTAATACCGTTTTACCTACCCCTGCACCACCAAACAATCCAATTTTACCTCCTTTTGCATAAGGCTCAATCAAATCAATTACTTTAATACCGGTATATAATACCTCAGTAGCAGTACTTAAGTTTTCAAATGTTGGAGGTTTACTATGAATTGGGCGACCATTGGCTTTTGAAATTTGAGGCAAACCATCAATAGCATCACCGGTTACATTAAACAAACGGCCATTAATTCCTTCACCAACCGGCATTGAAATAGCTTTGCCGGTATCAACAGCTTCCATACCACGTACCAATCCTTCAGTTCCATCCATTGCTATGGTACGAACACTATCTTCACCCAAATGTTGCTGTACTTCCAGCACCAGTGTATCGCCATTGGGCTTTTTTATTTCTAATGCATTGTAAATTTCGGGCAAATCGTTTTGGTTGGGAAAATGCACATCCACAACGGCTCCAATAATTTGCTTGATATTACCTATAGCGGCCATAAATAGACAGTTTTTTTAAATTTTGCGGCAAAGGTAAGGGAATGAAGGTTTCAAATTCTAACCATTTTTTAATAAATGAAAATTTTTATGCCGAGACGACATAAACACTTCAAATCCGGTAGCCTTTGCCTTATTTATTCAAGTTAAAATTGCTTTTTACGATTGTCATTAATCTGCCTTATCCTCATTATATAATATGTACCCTTTTAATTGATAGTACGACAACATAGTTTGCGCCGATAAAGCTAAGCCTATATTGGGTATTAAATCATCCATAGAAAGGTTCAAAACGTTTAAAGCCTGACCACAAGCAATAAACTTTACCCCTTTACTTTGTAATTCTTCTATTAGAGGAAGGTTTAAATTGTCAATTTTATAGCGCTTTTTGTAGTTACTGTTGGTTAATAAAGAAAACAAGGAAGGTCCATGTACCAATACCACCACGTCTAAATTTTTTGCCGGCACTCCCGATGCAACGTGCAGATTCATGATTCTTCCTATTTCTGTGAATCCTGAATTTTCCGTTTTAGCTGAACTAGAATCAGTCGGACCAACCGTTACACTAAATAATAGTTTGTAGGGCAGGTTTGCATCTATATTTTCAGTAATCCCTTTTACAGGTATCACTCCTGTCCATAAGCTGGTTTGCACAAAAGGGTGTATAGCCAACTTTTCAAACTTTGCCTGCATCCGTGTTTGCCTTTTGCTAAGCTTTTTATCAGCATTTTGGGCCATTAATGCCTGATGAAAAAAGGGAAAAGCAAAAAGGAAGATAAATAAGTAGCGTATAAAATATTTCATATATCAAAGGTTTGGTTAATCAAGTTATGCTTTGCTATCCGATTTCTATCTTTTTTCAGCAAAAAAATTATATGCATTAAAAAATAACCTTAACTAACCCCAGCTAAATGAACTTTTTGTTACGGTTAATTTTTTAATACCGACTTTTTACAAATGCACTTATTTTTGGCGCTTTAATTATTTATTAATCA
Organism: Hydrotalea sp.; assembly: GCF_049968455.1. Classification (NCBI taxonomy): domain Bacteria; kingdom Pseudomonadati; phylum Bacteroidota; class Chitinophagia; order Chitinophagales; family Chitinophagaceae; genus Hydrotalea; species Hydrotalea sp. The sequence goes on from NZ_JBMFQT010000004.1 coordinate 40,614, forward strand.
ATTAAAACGGCAGGCCTAAACCGTAGAATTATTTACCGATATGATTTTGTCGTAAAAAAGTAAATTATTAGTTTCACTTTTTTAATTAATATTTAATTAACAATCTGTTGTACAAAAAACCAAAATTTATAAACAAACATGCACCTATGGGAAAATTTTACACAAAAAAGTTATTTTCATTAGGATTATTGATCCTTTTGTTTGCTTCAGGTAAGGCCCAAGTATTTTTGGGAGCTTCGCCTTTTACACAAAATTTTGATACTATTGGCACCAATGGTTTGCCAAATGGTTTTACGGTTAGAACGGGAGCTAACAACACCTCATTGGGTACTGCAGCAGCATTAACTACTTCAGCCACCAGTTGGTTTAGCACCTCTGGGCGTTTTAGCAACTATGCCTCTGCAACGGGCTTAAAAGCCAGCACCCCATCAACTACACAAAGCACCATTTCCAACCGTGCAATAGGAGTAAGGCAAACCGGTAGCTTTGGCGACCCGGGTGCAGCTTTTGTGTTTCAGGCGGTAAATACCAAGGGCAAAAAAGATTTTGCTTTAAGTTTTAATCTGCAATCGCTCGATAGCAGCTCACCTCGCAGTACTACTTTTTTAGTTCAATATGCTACGGGTACCAATCCAAACAGCTTTACAACTGTGGCTTCTACCCCAACCCCTCTGGTAACCGGAGGAGGAAAATTTTTTGACACATTGGTAAATGTAAATTTTGGCAATTCCTTAGATGATATTAATGATACGGTGTGGATAAGAATAGTTACTTTATCAGCTAGTACAGGTAGTAGTAATCGTGCCACTTCGGCCATTGACAATTTTAATCTTAGTTGGAATGAAATTCCTACTGATACCATCCCACCTGTTGATACACTTTTAATTCCCGCAAATGGGGCTACCGGTTTTTCTTCTGTTTTACCATTGAAAATTTATTTTAGTGAACCGGTAGTTGCCAATAACGGAAATATATACATTAATGATGTTACTGATAATGTTACTGATACAATTAAGGTTGATAGTAGCATAATAATTATTAGTGGCAACCTAGTTACCATTAATACTTCCTTACAACCATTAAAACATTATGCTATTGGTATTGATGCAGGAGCATTTACCGACTTTTCAAACAACGCTTATTCCGGTAAAAATTCTAACAATTGGCAATTTTCTACCGCCAGCAATGATACCGTTCCTCCTGTTATTACCGGTTTATCGCCTGCTAACGGAGCTACCAATGTACCCATTAAACCTAATTTCAGCATAAAGTTTAATGAGGGGGTTACATTAGGTTTAGGAGCAATTGAAATAAAACAAGTAAGTAATGATAGTTTGGTTCAAGTTATACAAGTGAATACAGCTACAGCAAGCGATAGTACAATTCAATTTTCGGCAACTACTAATTTAAAATTTAGTACTAAATATTACGTAAAAATATCAGATACAGCTTTCCAAGATTTATCAGGGAATTACTTTGTGGGATTCAATGATAGCACGCATTGGAGTTTTACTACTCAGGCACCTAATTATTTCTTTAGTTTAAATAATTGCAGTAATGGCTTACCTGATGCCTTTAGCCAATACAATGCTGCCGGCGATTCTACATGGAATTGCACCATTTATGGTTATCAAGGTAATGGCATTCAAATGAATGGCTATGGCGGTGGTGGCGCACAGTTGAATGATGATTGGTTAATAAGTCCTCCTTTAGATTTAACCAGCTTTACTTACCCATTGTTACAGTTTTATAACAGAACTAAATATAATGGGCCTCAATTAAAGTTGTTGGTTTCTACAAATTATTCGGGCTCTGGTGATCCGGCATTAGCTACTTGGACAGAAATAAACGGGCATTTCCCTCCCATTAATTCTGACACATGGACCAAGTGTGATAGTATCAACTTAACAAATTTCAAATCAACTAATACATACATTGCCTGGCGTTATGCTTCAAACCCAACTGATGGAGCTGCCAGAACTACATTAGATAATATAACTATTTATAATAGTTCTCAAATACCGCAACCCAGCATTACAGTTCAACCCAATGATTTGTTTTTTGGATATACTGCAGCCGGAGCAAGCACTGCGGGGAAAGCTATTCAGTTTACAGTATTAGATGCAAACAGCAATCTTACCATAACAGCACCTTCACAGTTTCAGGTTTCAAAAGATAGCAGCAATTATGGCAATAGCATACAATATACCCCTAGTGAATTAGCTCAGCCAAACGTTAAGGCATTTGTGCGATTTGCACCTAATCAAAACAACCTAGAGTTTAGCGGACAAATTAATTTTGCTATTGCTGCCGTAAACAAAAACTTCACAAGAGTATATGGTAATACCATTAATAGAAGTAATACCATTGATATTATTAACTGGAATATTGAATGGTTTGGAAGCAGTGGTTTTGGACCAACTAATAAAGATTTACAAGAAAGCAACGTTAAAAAAGTATTGCGTTATTTAGATGCAGACATTTATGCGCTAATTGAAGTGGTAGACACCATGCGATTTAGAAGATTAGTTGATTCATTAGGAAGCAATTGGGGTTATACCATTTCTCCATTCTGCACCAATGCGAGTACCCCATCAGGTGGCAACTGGTTAAGTGGTCAAAAAATGGCATTATTGTATAAAAAAGATATGGTAAGTAATGTTACTGGAAGAGGCTTTATGTTAAGTAGTCCTACTGCTTATAGTAGTTGGGCAACAGGCCGTGTTCCTTATTTAGTTACTGCCGATATTACCAAGAATGGTGTAACAAAAACTATTAATTTCTTCATCATTCATGCTAAATCGGGAAGTACCAGCTCAGATTATGATAGAAGATATGCCGGTGTAAAAGAAATGAAAGATAGTTTAGATGCAAGCTTTAGCAATAGCAATGTTATGATCTTAGGCGATTATAATGATGATTTAGTAAGTACAATTTCAACAGGTTCAGGTCCTGTTTCATCGTGGGATCCAATTTTGAAAGATTCTGTTGGAACTAAATTTTACAAAGCACTTACCCTTCCATTAGATTATCAAGGTTATGCCACAACCATCGATTATCCCGGAATGATTGATCATAATATCATTTCAAGCAGCTTAATAAGTAGTTACATCAATAATTCAGCTAAAGTTCGTACCGATGTAACATCAGTAGTCCCTGATTATCTATCCAATAACACATCCGATCACTACCCCATTTATGTACGATTTAATTTCGGAACTACCACCGCTGTTACTCCTGTAAATAATGATCCGAATTTACTAAACTTGCTTGGGAACCCCGTTCACCAACAAATTCGCTTTATGTTTAACAAAAATGTGAATGGCCGTTTACAAATTCAATTAATGGATTTAAATGGACAAATGTTACAAAATCAAATTGCAGAGCAGGTTACTAAAGGTCAAATTATAAGCTTACCGGTACAAAGCTTACCGGCAGGAACTTATATGTTACGTGTGGCACATAAAGATGGCACTACAGTAAAACAAATATTAAAATACTAAAGTTTGGTTGTTTGGTTGATGAAAAAACCCGTAGCTTTAATTAGCTGCGGGTTTTGTTTTTATACTAACCGTTACAGGTTTATGTAAAGATATTTATGGACTAATATATTAACAATTGACCTACAATACCAATTTTGCTGGTTTATGAATAAGCACGGTAGCATAAGCAACCAATCCTTCTTCTCTTCCAACGAAGCCCATTTTTTCGGTGGTAGTAGCTTTTACAGATACATCTTCTTCAGTTATGTTGCAAGCTTTTGCTATAACTTGTTGCATCTGTTTAACATAAGGCTTTATTTTGGGAGCCTCCAAACAAATACTTGAATCTATATTAATAATTTTATATCCTTTCCCCCCAATTAATGCAACACATTTTTGAAGTAAAATTTTGCTGTCAATATTTTTGTATTCGGCTGCCGTGTCAGGAAAATGTAATCCAATATCGCCTAAACAGGCGGCACCTAACAATGCATCACAAATCGCATGCAATAAAACATCAGCATCAGAATGGCCTAATGCCCCTTTATGATAAGGTATATGAACACCACCCAACCAAAAATCGCGTCCGGGGACCAACTGATGAAAATCAATGCCAAAACCAATTCGCATATAAAAAAATTTAAGTAATAAAATAGTTCCAACAATTTAGTGCAAAGGTTCCTTACATTAAAATAAAAAGCCCGGTTGTGCATTACGATGAAAAAGTCCGGATTTTATTAACCCGGACTTTTGTTGCATTAAACCATTGAAATATGATTTATTTTTTTGAACCATTGTTCGCCAAATCAAAATTTAATCCAATACGAATGGTATTGGAAAGTGGGTTACGGGTTGTAACATATCCTGAGGCTACTAAATAAGAAAGATTGATACCAATATTTTGATAATTCAAACCCAATCCAAAGGTTAAATAGTTTCTGTTACCTCGATATTTGTTTTCATAAAAATAACCCGTTCTAATAAAAAAAGTATTGTCGTAATTATACTCTGCCCCAGCAGAAACAGTCCATGACGTTAATTGATTACTACCATCATTAAACGATTTAAACCAGCTTGAGAAAACACTTTGTGTATAATAAGTGGGAGCCGTTGTAGAATCGTAAGTAGGTACCAACAATTTATTTAAATCGAGTGCAAATGTTATACTATTATCACGGTCTAAACGAGCTTTGTAAGCAGCACCTAAACCTAAGTTGGCAGGAATGTAATCTTTATTATTTGCATCGTTAGTATAACTAATTTTCGATCCAAGATTGCTTAAAGTTACCCCCCAAGTAAAATAGCTTTTAGTTGTATCAGGAGCAATGTGATATAAGGTAACATCGCCTGCAACTGATGATCCCGCTTTATAAATAACACCGCTGTTATTAGGATCGCCTGAAGCAAGACTGCTATTAATGTATCGCAATGCTACACCAATGCCTAATTGATCAGATAATTTACGTGAATATCCAAAGTCAATACCGAACTCACGGGGCATTGAAGAACCCAACAAATTACCGTTTGCATCAGCAAACTGAATATTGCCTAGGCTAAAATAACGCACAGAAGCAGATATTACCTGTTCGTCGTCTAATCTATGATATCCTGCGATGCTAGCTAAATACACATCATTCAATCCTAAATCTCTAAACCAAGGAGAATAAGTAACACCAATGGAATTATCATTTTTAGCAAAAGGCAATTTGGCTCTATTCCAAAACATACCATTTACGTCGGGTGAAGTAGCAATACCAACATCGCCCATTCCACTTGCTCTTGCATCACTAGAAATTCTTAAAAATGGTACTGCTGTAGTTGTAACATTCACGGTTTGAGTTTGTGCAAAGGCAACTGTGCCTAGCATGCATAACACAAGTAGTAAAAAGAATAACCTTATTCTCATATTTAATTGAATTGTATAAAAATACCCAATGGGTTAAAAAAATTTCGGAGTAGAATTAATTCATTCAACTATTTTAATGAATAATAAATTTGGATGTTGCTTCAGCTTTTCCTGTATTGGAGGCTGCAATAATATGATAAAAATACAAACCATTCAAGATTTTTTTGTTATTCAGCCCTCGCCCATCCCAATTTAATTCTAAAACACCACCCTGAGTATTAGGAACTGTTTGCAATAACCTTGCCACCATACTGCCATTCATATTATAAACGTATATTTCTACTTGTATTTCATTATCAGGAAAGTTTTGTACCAACCTAAAGGTAGTTTGGTTTGAAAATGGGTTGGGGTAATTATATACCGATAAAATACTTAATGGAGCGGCATTAACTGTAAACTGTAAATTTACTGTAGTAGCTATGTTGGCTACGTTCCATGCCTTAATGGTTAAGGTATGTTTTCCTGCATTAATACCGTTTAATGGAAAGCGAATGAAGCCCGACTGATAACTATTAGGTAATGCTTCATAAAAACTATTCAATACCATAGGGTTATTGTTATTATCATCTAGCACCGCTGTAATATCGTGGCCTATTCCTGCTCCAATAGTGTTAATTCCTAAAGAATCAAATAAATGAACAAGCAAGATGGGGTTGGGTCCTACGTTACTTCCATTCACAAATAAAGTATCATTTAAATAAGCTTTTATGGTTGGTGCACTAATAACATTAGGTAATAAACTATCACCTCCACCAATTAAAAAATTGTTGGTATAACCGGCTGCATCAAGGGTATTGTTCCAGGCATATAAGCTAAGTTTTCCATTTCCCACTTTGTAATTAATATCTTTTGGAACTACGAAACTTACCTGAAATTGTCCGTTACTAACCGATACTTGTCCTTTATAAATGATATTGGTTTGTTGTGAAAATGTTGTTATGGGACTTGCAGGATTATTTCCTAAAGTTTTGATGAGTTGAGGTTTATCGAACAAAGTAGCAATTAAGTTTCCATTGAAATTAGTTTGTACTTGCCCCTGATTATTTGTAACAATACCGCCAAATGTGTAGGTATTTAAAGCCTTTAAAGTATCAGCACTTGTTAACCCCTTACCATTTAATGTAGTTACTTGTATTTGCAATGAAGGAAAAGCTAATTGCATTGCCGGATCTCCAAGCAAAGTAAATTTTCTATTGTTCAACACATCTCCACTTGATTGGTAGGTTAGGTTTTTGGCTGCTAACACTGCCTCACCCAAATTAGGGTATGCACCATTTGCCTTTCGTTGCAAAGCAGCTTGCATGTAGTTATTATTAATGATTTGATTACTATAGGCAAAAACCACCCGTGTAGTAGTTAATAACGCAATAGCACCATTTAAACTATTATACAATAAACCACCACCTAAAGAATTTTTCGTAGGATCGTCATAAGGAGCAAAATCACAGGTTGCTGTAATAAACAAGGGTAATTTACCCGCATTGTTAAGCTGTTGTAATTCGGCTTGGCCAAATACTGCTGAATTGGATAGTTGTTGATATCCACCATGACCGTTATAGTTAAAAAATAAAGCTCCATTATATAACTGATTCACAATGGCCGTGTTTACCTGAGGATAACGACTTCCTGCTGCAGTACTTACCATTGGGTATGCATCTAAGTAAATTTTAGTTGCGTTTAAAGCACTATCTTTTTGTGCAGCAGTAGAAGCTATAGATTCGGCATCTTGCAAATGCAGGTCATTATCTTTATCATCAGCAACAAAAATGGTTTGATTACGCCACGCCCCAAACGTAGAAGGATTATGATATTGAATTACTTTATTTACCATGGTGTTGGCTTCAGCAATACTTCTTACTGGAAAACGCCCAATTGCTAATTGCAAAGGAGGTGAAGGGTTAATTTGGTTAATATCATCTGAATTACCTAGTAATGCAAAAAAATCATCTGTAACATAGGTATTCAAAGGTTCTATACTATTACTACTTTCATAGGAAGGAACAAAATTGGTATTGGGCTGAATACGATTTTTATAATCAAATGAAGCTGCCCCTATTAACAGTACATACTTTAATCGATTGGCTGAGTCGGTACCAAATTTATCGTAATACATTTTTAAGAAATCGCGAATGGCAGAAGGATCTGCAATTCCACTTCCAAACTCCTGAAAAATTTGTGTGGTTGTTATCACCTGAACCCGCTGCTGATAATAATTTTGATGAAAACCGGCTAATTGGTTTGCAGCATTTAAAAATTGAGGATGCGTTATAATAATAAAATCAGTGGGTAAAGTTTGATGTAGATTTTGATTAGGTATTTGACCCAAAGCAATGGGCACTAGCGCATTTACGTCTGAAAAAGCAATAAACTGCCTTAATGAATCGGCTTTTTGTATAAAGCTTAGCTGTTGGTTACTAACCTGCACTTGCATTTCAATGGGTTGTAAAGGCTGAGTAACATCCCAAACACGAGTACCATTATTGGCATTCCCTAATTGATATTGAGCCACCTGATTTATGCCTACTGCTGTAGGATTGGCAAATTGTAAAAAGGGGGTATTGCTATACATTGCTAATTGCCGCCTAAATTGTATGGTAATTTGTTGATACCAACCTTGCGCACCAGATACCCCCGGATTAAATGAAAGTGAAAGTTTTAATACACTATCTATGCCGGTTAAAGCAATAAATGCTTGTTGCTGAACAGCAGCGGCATAAGCATCTAAAAAATAGCCTGATACTGCATTAATAGTTGGTGTTGCAAATAAATTACCATTCAAAGCCAAACTAAAATTACTGTTGGCTCCAACACTAATACCGGCCAAATAATAGTTAATAGTAATAGGCATCCCATTTAAAATACCCGGAGCATTCACTATAAAGTTTCGAGTTAATCCAGCCGATTGGTTCATAGGATTACTCCACCACAACTTCCCACTATTTAATAAGTTTACAGAATCGGGCTCAAAAGCCACATGCTCTGTGTAATTGTTAACCTGGGTTGTTGGATTTAACCCCGAAGGCTGAAGTAAAATTCTTTTACCGGAAGGTTGTATGGTTAAAAAATAGTAAGCAGTATCACTGTACAAATTGGTTACATATTTAAACTGTTGGTTCACACTATCAAATACCCATTGCTTTGTTCCGTCAGCATAAAATAAAAAATAGTCATTGTTGTTAAAAACACCATCGCCCCCATCATTCACCCAAATGGCATTTTCAAAAAGGTCATCAATTCGGGGCGTAGCATTATTTTCGGGAATCATTTGGCCACCATTACCATATAAACGAATATTTGCAGAAGGCAAATTGGCCGTATTTACACCTAGGTTTTTTAAGAAATTAACATCAATTTTATAAATACCCCCCTTTACAACTCCAATTTTATACCAATTACCTGAAGATAAAACCGAACCCGTTGCATAATTTCTTTGCGCTTTTAACGTTAATACAGCAATAAGCGTAAAAAAAAGTAGGGAAAATTTTAAAAAAAAGGCAATAGTTTTTGGCTGGAAACAATTTATCGTTTTATTTAGCATACGCATTTACAACGGCTATACCCTGTTTTAAAGGTTAAAATTAGGGTTTTAGATGTAAGTATGCAGGTTTTATATATTTCATGTACAAAAAATCGCCTATATTCGCACAGCGCAAAATTTACCCTCTATTTTTACTGATTAAAAACTTTAAATTTCGAAACATGCAATTGCTTACAACTGCAAGAAACTGTGTGCTGTTATTGTCGCTGATTGGCGCTGCTACTTCTTGTAATGTATTTAAGAAGAAACCCGAAAAATCGTCAGTAACGGGTTGGAATTATAATGATAAAACACAGGGTAATTTTTATGTTGCCAAACCCAAAGACATTAATACAGCCCCAGGTTTAGTATTTGTTCAAGGTGGTACTTTTACAATGGGTGCTACTCAGGAAGATGTAATGGGCGATTGGAATAATATTCCCCGTCGTGTTACCGTTAATTCATTTTTTATTGACAAAACCGAAATTGCCAATGTGCACTATCGGGAATATTTGTATTGGGTAGAAAATGTATTTAGCGATACTACTGCATACCCTGAAGTAATTGAAGCTGCAAAGCCCGATACTTTGGTATGGAGAAGCGAATTGGCCTATAATGAACCTTATGTAGAATACTATTTCCGCCACCCTGCCTATAACTACTACCCGGTAGTTGGCGTAAACTGGAAGCAAGCCAACGACTTTTGCGTTTGGCGAACTGACAGGGTAAATGAATTAGAGTTAATTAAGAAAGGATACATTAACAAAAACAATATTAAAACTGAGTTGAACGGTGGTGGTCAGGAAAACTTTAATACCAAAGCTTACTTAATGGGTGAATACCAAGTACAACCCGGAAAACTAGCCACTTCTAAAAGCAACCCCTTAAAAGATTCGCAAGGCCGCCCAAGAACCACCGTTAAATTTGATGATGGTATTTTATATGGTGATTATCGTTTGCCTACCGAAGCTGAATGGGAATATGCAGCCTATGGATATATTGCTGAAAACCCGCAAGTAAAAAGAGGTAAAAAATCAAGAGGTGAAGAAAATATAGCTAATAAACAAATTTATGCTTGGAAAAATGCAGGCTTCGATAACCTTCGTTCAACCAAAGCAGGTGCTTACCAAGGCGCTTTCCTAGCCAACTTTAAAAGGGGTGCAGGTGACAATATGGGTGTAGCCGGTGGTTTAAACGACAATGCTGCTATTCCTGCTGAAGTAACCTCATTTGCCCCTAATGGTTTTGGCATTTATAACATGAGTGGAAACGTAAGCGAATGGGTAGCCGATGTTTACCGCCCATTAACTAGTTTAGATGAAGATGATTTCAATCCATTCAGAGGGAACGTATTCAAAAAAGTAGATATGAGCCGCGGCACCGGTAATTTACGTGATAGCCTAGGACGTATTATCATGGTTCCTGAATCTGATTCTGCTTTAAGAGAAAGAAGAAATTATCAAAGAGCATATGCTAAAAACTACTTAGATGGTGATTCATTAAGTGGTGTTAATTACGGATATGGCATTACCACATTAATTTCCGATAAGTCTCGTGTAGTAAAAGGGGGTAGCTGGAACGACAGACCTTACTGGTTGTCACCAGGCACTCGTCGTTTCCTAGAGGAAGACCAAAGTAGCAGTACCATTGGATTCCGTTGTGCAATGACTCACTACGGCGCAGCTGAAGGAACATCAAGAAAAGCACAAACCGGTAACTTCTTCCCTGCAAGAAGAGCCAAAAGATAAAAGGAAAGGTAAATACAGCAATGCCACTTTATTGTGGCAAAAGAAAACGCCATCTGCCATTCATGATGGCGTTTTTATTTAAAATTAATGCTACCTGTGCTAAATTGCAAGCTATTTCAATGAAACAATATGATTAGTATACCACAATTATATGATCTTTACCTTCAACACCAACAAGTTAAAACCGATACCCGCAACATTCAACCCAATGATATATTTTTTGCTTTAAAAGGACCTAACTTCAACGGTAATGCATTTGCGCAAGATGCTTTAACTAAAGGTGCAGCTTATGCTGTTGTTGATGAAGCACCAACCCAACCTAATGAAAAAATACTGGTAGTTGAAAACGTTCTACAAATATTACAACAACTTGCCTTACACCATCGCAAACAATTTACCATTCCATTTTTAGCTATTACTGGCAGTAACGGAAAAACGACTACTAAAGAATTAATTAATGCAGTATTAAGTCAACACTACATATGTTACACCACTCAAGGAAATTTAAACAACCATATTGGTATTCCCCTAACTATTTTACTTATAAAAAAAGACGCACAAATTGCCGTAATAGAAATGGGCGCCAATCACCAAAATGAAATTGCTGGGTATTGCACTTACACTTTACCAACACACGGTATAATTACCAATTGTGGCAAAGCACATTTAGAAGGCTTTGGTGGAATTGAAGGGGTAAGAAAAGGAAAAGGTGAACTATATGATTTTATAAGAGATAATAAAGGCACCATATTCATGAATGCTGATTATGATTATTTATGGAACATGAGTAATAATATTACCGAACGGATTACTTATGGAACCCAAAATGCTGATATTGTTGGCAGCATAGTTGAAAATAATGAAATGCTTGCAGTAAAAATAACAAAAGGAACCAATGCATTAAAAACCATTCACACACATTTAGTAGGTGAATACAATCTTCCTAATGTACTATGCGCTGTGGCAGTAGGAAAATACTTTAACGTACCCGAAGAAAAAATAAAAGCAGCTATAGAAGCCTATCAACCGAACAATAGTCGTTCACAATTAATTGAATTCAACAATAATCATATTATTTTAGACGCCTATAATGCAAATCCTACAAGCATGAGAGCCGCTATTGAAAATTTTGCAAAAATTCCAAGCCAACATAAAATTGTAATGATTGGAGGAATGATGGAGCTTGGTGCAGATAGTGTTTATGAACATCAACAAATTGTTAACCTGCTTCAACAATTTAATTGGCAATCGGTTATATTGGTAGGAGGTGATTTTAAGCAGGTTAATCACCCATATCTATATTTAGAAGATTCAATAGCAGCAGCCGAATGGTTCAAAAGTCAACATTTAAATAACACATATGTACTAATAAAAGGTTCCAGAAGCATGCAAATGGAAAAAATACTCAATAAATAATCTCGTTCAAATTATGCAGCCATTATATAAAATGTTTCCGCAATTAGAGCCCGCTTTATTAGAAGAAATAGAAGCGAACGCTATTGTAAAAACAATTCCTGCCGATGAGGTATTAATACGCACCGGTCAATATATTAAAAGTGCATTATTGGTTATTGAAGGAACTTTAAAAATTTTTAGGGAAAATGATGAAGGTGCTGAATTCTTAATGTACTATTTGCAACCAGGCGAAGCTTGTGCTATCTCATTGGTTTGTGCTTCTAAAATGGAGGCTAGTAAAGTAATGGTAAAATCTGTTGAAGAAAGTATCATAATGATGGTGCCTATTCAACTAATGGACCAGTGGATGAGTAAATATAAAAGCTGGTATTATTATGTTTTAGAAACCTATCGCAATCGATTTGAAGAACTATTAATTTTAATTGACCATGTGGCATTTAGGAATATGGATGATCGTTTAGTTTTTTATTTAAAACGTTATGCCAAAGCACACAAAACCAACTTTATTAACCTTTCTCACCAGCAAATTGCCGATGAGTTAAATTCATCTAGAGAAGTAATTTCAAGATTATTAAAAAAATTAGAACAAAAAAAACTGTTAGCACTTTCAAGAAACACCATTGAATTGAGAGAAAATTTTTATAAAGAAATTATAGATTAGCGTAACATTTGTCACATTTTATGCATAACCCGTATATGAATTTTGCAGAAACAGATTTTGTGAGTAAGCGATTTATATCAGAACAGCAACCAGTGCAACATTATTTAAAAGGTTTTTTTAGAAATGGTGCAATTATTATTGACATAAGGTCAAATGAGGCTTATCATCAAGAACACATTAAAGGAACTACCAATATACCATTTGAAAAACTAAAGTTGGCTATTCCAGCATTAAAACAAATTAACAGGGTATATATTTTGGTATGCGAAACAGGCGCCAGTAGCAGCATAGCAGTAAATATACTTAGAAATGAGGGCATTGAAGCTTATAATGGCGGTTGCTGGAAACAAATAAGTGAAATTGTTTTAAATTAAATGAAGTAAAAGTTAAAGGCATATGCGTAAGTCAAGAAAAAATCCGGGTTATTTAATTGCAACGCTAACCAATAAATGCCCAAGATGCAGACAAGGAAATATATATGTTACGCAAAATGCTTATGATTTAAAGCATAATATTGAAATGCATGAAAGATGCCCAGTTTGTGGACAACCTACTGAAGTTGAAGAAGGTTTTTATTATGGTACTGGTTATGTTAGTTATGCATTGTCTGTAGCTTTCTTCGTTACTACATTTGTTGCTTGGTGGGTTCTTATAGGCATGTCTTTTGCCATTGATGATATGCGCATTTTTTATTGGATGGGTACTTCCATCATCTTAATCATACTAATTCAGCCTTTAATTATGCGTTTATCACGTTCTATCTGGCTGAGCTGGTTTGTAAAATATGATCCGGAATGGGAAAAACATCCTGCAAAAGAAAAACTATATTAAACGCTACATTTATAAGAATAGTTGATATTGTAAAGTAACTGAATTTAAACGTTCGGATTGAACGATAGCATTATTTTCAATAGTATAAAAGGGTCGATTTTGTATATCCAATGTAATTATTGATTGTTGCCCGTGCATTAAATAATTCAAGCCAACATTAAAAGTGTGGGTAGTTAACCCGTTTAATTTATCATACTTAGCTAGTGTTGCAGATGCATATGGAAGAAACTTTCCCTTTACTTTTTCATTTTTATTACCCACCAAATACCCCAATTGCGAATAAACAATATGTCCTGTTCCAAACATCGGCAATGCGTTTCCGTAAATAGGCCCATTGTTCAACAAAGTATTATTGGCAGTTAAAACAGTGCCATTAGCAGGATTCATGATGCCATTGTATCGTAAATAATTTTTTCCATAATTGGTATTGATATAACCTAAATAGGCAGATATGGCTGAACCTTTTTTACTATTCAGTGGCATGTCTAAAAAACTTTCAATCGCAAAATGCTGCATGGGTTGATAAAGGGTGTCATAATTTTGTAATTGCCATGATGAATTAGCCTGATAAATACCGCCCATAGCAATATTCCATATTTTCTTTTTTCCTAAGTAAGTACCGGCCATATAAGGAGTAACATGAGGTTCCTGCTCAAAAAATTGATATATAATATATACCTGCTGCTGTAAATTGTGGCGGTTTTGTGCAAATGTTGCATCACTGTTAATGGGAAATAAATTTGTGCCTGACGAAGTAATAGGGAAAGGATCGCTTAGAATAAATCTATAATCCAATTTACCCAATTGGCCACGGGCATAAAAACTTAACTTCCGGCTAAAGATATCAGTTTGATCAACTGTTGTTTGTAAAAAAACAGGGAAATCCATGGTTAAAATACTGCTAATAGATGGTTGCGTAAATCTGGAAAGTCCCGCAGCAATAGTAAGTCCGGCGCCTAATTTTAGTTCATTAACAGCTGTAAGACTATATTCACACAAGGCATCATGAAAAAAGGCAGCTACTTTTCTATTGCCATTGTTGCTATTGTATTGTGCATTAAAATTGTTTTGTCCAAATTGAAAATATAGAAAAGCCCTATCCGCTATTTTACCAAACATTTGTATTCTTGAACGGCGTAACCCAATATCAAACGTATTTTTTTGCAAATCGCCTTCTACTGTTGTACCCGGATTGTTTTGATTATACCTTAGCCAAACCTGATTTAAAAATGTAATGTAAATTGAAAATATTGCTTCCCGACTCATTTAAAGAAAAACGTAAACTGTTTTGTTGGCCAAAGCAACAGTGTTAATACTTAAAATAAATATACCAATAAAACGCATATAGCAAGGGTTAATTTTTCAAAGCCGTAATATAATAAAGCTAAGTTTTCCCTGCAATACTTTTACAAACGAACGGGTAATTAAATTATTTTTTTAATGAACGTTTGAATTTCGATGTATCATTAGCATAATTTGTGCCATGCAAATAATCGTAGTGACTACGAATTAAAAAATCTGTTAGATTAATGGTTGGCTGCATAATAGACAATATTGATTTATTACGCTGTTGAAGTACATGATTGATACTTACATTATACACTAAAGTATCAACATTATTTAACCAAAGCACTTCTTTATGAGAAGCTGAAATTAAACGGAAAGTATCTAAATACTTTTCCCAAAAAATACCTTTGGGTGTACAAACAATTTTTTGTAATGCAGATTGAACAGAATCGCCTTGCTGCATTTTAAAATCATACACATGAATCAGTAAATCATTTTGTCTGCTAAAATATAAATAAGAAGTATCCCTGCCTTTTATTACCCGCCAGTTATTGTTGCCAAATAAATGAAAGATACTGTCCATTTGATAAATGGGCATTAAGATTACTTCATTAGAAGTTGGTTGCTTTTTTTGTTGTGCACAAGCCAATAATAGAACAACACTTATTATTATCAATAAAAAACGAACCATATGTATAAAAAATAACAACTGTTCTATATGCAAAATATAGAACCGTTGTTGTGATTAGTGAAATATTAATTAAACTTTGTCCAAGTTTTCCACCAAGCATCACCCGGAGCACAAGCACCGATATATGCTACTGATGTGAAAAAACTATTTGTCAATTTTGCATTAGTGAAAGATGCTCCTGACTTTGCCGGAGAATTAGCCGTTGGATTAAAATCGGGAGTTGAGTAGTTAAACGGATCACCTAATGCCAACTCACTGTTTTCATTCAATATGGTATTTTTATAAGCAGTTGTATTGTACCATCCTAAAATTGAGGCATCCGTTGCTCCGGTAGGTGCAGTGGCAGAAGGTGCATATTTAACAGGGGTTGTACAGCCTGCTATCATAGTATTCTGCACAAATAAACTTGGATTGGAACCTGAAAAATTTAAATCGGTTGGGGTACCCTTACTGGCATCAATTAATAAACCTTGGGGCCATCCGGCAATAATTGAATTCATGATGCTGATACTTGAATTCCTTCTTATTTGAGCACCACATAAAAACAAATTATTCCCCTTATTATTTATTTGCGCTTTTGGGCCTAATACGGTCATATTGCTAAATACGGCATTAGTTTGCGGTAATAACGTACTCCCATTGGCGTCGTTATCACTTTCAAAAGCTTCACTTTTTGAAATGTCGGCTACGGCACTATCACGCAAAGCAATACCAAATTGAACATTACCCTGGTATCCATTGTCAGTATCAAAATCATCATCTAAAGTTCTAAATGAAATCAAGTGTTTACAATTAACGGTTCCGCCAAACCATTCAAAAGAATCATCATTTGCATACGAAACTTGTACATAATCAACTACAGTACCATTACCTACACCACCAAATGTTAAACCATTAATTTCCTTATCAGGTAAAAATGCGTAGCCGGCATATTCTATACGAACATATCTTAAAATTCCACTATTGTCTGCAGGATTAGAACTGGCACCCAAACCATACAAACCCAATCCGTCAGCATTGTTAATACCCCCTTCAATTTCACCAATACCTGCTTGTCCATTAAAAGATGCATTGGTAGGTGCCTGACCTAATAACACCACGCCAGACCAATCGCCCCTTTGAGGATTAGCAGCTTCTGAAGTAAATATAATCGGCTTATCGGGCGTACCATCGGCGATAATTTTTGAACCGCGAGTTATAACCAAACCGCCTGCTTTATTTAATTCACCTACAATTTTAGTACCGGGCTCAATGGTTAAAATTGCACCTTCCGTTACATAAACCAAACCACGTAATTTATAAGTGTAGTTGGCTTTTAAAGTTGTGTTCACTTTAATTCTTCCTTCTAAAATTGTATTTTCAGTTCCCTGAGGTTGTGTGGGTGTGGAATTACTCACCGTTCCATCTACCTCAATTTTTCTGCATCCGCTAATAATAAAAAGGGCTGCAGTTAGCATCATGAATAATTGCTTCATACGTAAAGTTGGTTTAATTGAACAATTTTATTTTATAATTGAATAAGCAAATGCTACGTTAATGTTGGTACCATACTTCCTTCTGATTGCCAGGGCATCAACACCGGCATCATATTTTTTATTATCATTTAAATCGTGGTAAAAACGCGCTTCCTGATTAATAATATCAGAAATATTTAATTTGATTTCCCCTCTGTTTTTTAATACTTTTTTCGCAAGCTGTAAATCTAACAGTGGCCTTGGCGCCTCCCATACCGGAGGATTATCACTACCCCCTACATAATAAATACGGCGACCAATTTGATTATAAAGCAGCGTTGTATTTAATCCTAAACGCGGCACATCATATTGCAAACCAATATTTAATAAGTAAGGGCTTTGCCCCTGCATGGGTCTGTCTAAACTGGGTACACGGTTGTAGATGTAGGAAAGATTTCCCTGTACCGTAAAATTTTTAAGCGCATAAAACATATCTAATCGCTTTCTAAATTCTACCTCTGCACCTACACTTTGTGCATTATCGGGCGAAATATAATTGAAGGTACCTGAGCTGCCTGCGCCGGTATTATTGAAATATAACTCGGTAGGATTTTGAAAGTATTTGTAGAATACACCTACATTAAAAATTTCTCCGGCACGTGGATATAATTCATACCGTAAATCAATATTTGAAATTTTAGTGCGCGGCAAATTGGGATTTCCGGTAATGGTGGCACCTAAATCAAAATCATAAAACGCAAATGAAGACAACTCTCTAAATTCAGGGCGAATAACTGTTTGAGAACCAGCTAATCGGATATTTACTTTGTTATTTACTTTATAGGTAGCATTAAAACCGGGTAATACGTCTAACTTTTCGGTATGCAGGTAACGGGGATCTGCTTTGCGTACACTGCCTAATAACTGGTCAAAATTTTCAACCCTTGCACCCCATATAATACGCAGCTTATTATTCAATAACTGATTATCAACTTGTACAAAACCTGCATTTAAAATTGAGTTAGCAAGGTATCGGTAACGAATGTCATATATTTCATTAAACGCAAATTTGTTATCGGTACCATTACCAAAGTTTTGCGGACTAAATACTACATCAGGCTGCTGTAAACGTAATGCCGGATTATCGATGGGTAAATAAATAGCAAAGGGACGTGAATCGAATAAGCGATCTTTTACCTGAAAGAAATATCCTGCTTTAATAGTTTGTAATTGATTTTTTACACGATACGACTTGGTAATATTTCCCCCGGTTGTATATATATAATCATTTAAAAAACCATAGTAACGGCTACCACTGCGTTGTGAAGTTTTTGAAGCACTAATTAATAATTCATAAGGTGATGTGGGCACCAAAGGATCTTCCTGATTGTATTGAATACGTCTTTGATCAGGAATATATTGATCAAGAATGGCAAAACTGGCAAACCAATCTAACTTAATTTGAAATGGTCGAATAAAATGCTCACCTGAAAGATTGGTATTATAATAAGTATTGGCTTTAAAGGCTAATTCTGTGGCACGTATATTATCACCAGTGGTTGAATTGGTTTCAAAATCTTTACCGGTTCGCTCCGTAGTGTAGTCTGATGTATTTACATTAAAAATATTTTTCCACGACAATTTATTGTAATTACCTAATTGTAGGGTTAATGAACCCAAGGCACCCCATAAAACATCATTAGCATATTTGTTATTGGTATAATCGAAATTAATGCTGGCCTGGCTGTTTGAGAAAGAGTATATTCTGTTTTCAAAGAAAGTGCGTCGAGGCGATAAATTATAATTCAATGCAAATACACCACCCAACTTATTACGTACCCCCATTGTTGTATTAAAGCCTCCGGCTATTCTAAAATTTTTTGAAAGCAGGGCTAAGTTGTTATTCTGTGCATTGGCCGACCATATATTCTCAAAACGTTTACCCCAATTGGTTTTTTCTTCAGGTGATAAATCATTAAACACTGATTTTGTAGGAATACCGGCGGGCAAAGCTCTGGTACCATCATCAAAACCTAAGAAATCTAATTTGCCACCTTTATAATTGTAAAAGTCATGCCCTATGGTTTGCGTATTTATTCCGGTACCCACTTGCACTTCCATAAATTTTTTTAAGGGCACATCATTGGTTGTAATTTGTACAAGCCCCCCGGCCCATTCGCCGGAATATTCCGGTAAAAATGTTTTATTGATGATAATATTATCAATAATATTAGAAGGGAAAATATCGAAAGCAAATGTTTTTCTATCTGGCTCAGTTGTACTCAACAAAATTCCATTCAACATGGCCTGGTTATATCTATCGGCCAATCCTCTTACAACTAAATAACGACCATCAATTACTGAAAGCCCCGGAATACGTTTTAATACCTCACCTGTATTTCTATCGGGTGTTCGCTTAATGGCTTCAGCAGATAAAACTTGTGCAACAACAGCAGTATTTTTTTGGTACTGAATAGCACTATTAATGGTTTCAACTTTTGCTTGCGTACGCGAGGCAGCCTTAACAGTAACATCACCTAAATTGTTACCTGCATCTTCCAAATGTATCGCCAATGGCTCACCGTTAGTTTCAGCCGTTACATCGGTTATTGTTTTTGTTTGGTAACCTACATAACTTATTTGTAAAGTATATTTTTGCCCAACATTGGCTTTAAATGAAAAAACACCTTCCACATTCGTTTTTACTACCTGTGTTGTGTTTGCACCGTTAACGGTAATGGTAGCCCCTGCCAAAGGTTCATTTTTACTGCCATTTACTTTTCCTTGCACAGTAACTATTTGTGCATATACAAGGGTATAACTTAAAAAACAGCTTAATAACAAAATAACTTTCTTCACAAACTTTAGCTTTGTTTGCGGCAAAAGTAAAGGGTTGTTTTACCGTTTTCGGAAAACTTAAATTAAGCAATTATTAAGTTTTTTAAACAGTATTTAAAATATTAAAACTCAATAATAAAGGGCTTTACAGACAGAAAAAACAGAAAACTTAATAAAAAATTAATACAAAAAAATTGCACTTATAGCGATAAAAGATATTGCAGAGGGGAAGGGATTCGAACCCTCGATACGGTTTCCCGTATACACACTTTCCAGGCGTGCTCCTTCAACCACTCGGACACCCCTCTGTTTGTTTTGCTGCTGTTGTTGCAGATGAACGGATTGCGACGCAACAAGTGTTAAATCGGCGTTACAGCAGCCGGTATCAAAAATAAAAAATTGGGCAGCAAAAATAGGGTTTACCTACTATATTGGGAATATTTTTTGTGCATTAGCTGTTGTAATAGCCGCCAACTCCTCTAAACTTAGGCGTTTAACTACTGCTAAATGTTCGGCAATGTATTGCAAATAGGCAGTTTCATTGCGTTTTCCGCGATAAGGCACCGGTGTTAAATAAGGCGCATCAGTTTCCAGCACCAGGTGTTGCAAAGGAATTTTTTCCAGCACTGCCGATAGGCCGGCGTTTTTGTAGGTTAGCACTCCTCCTATCCCTAATTGAAAATTCATGTCAATAATTTGAACAGCACTTTCGTAACTGCCACTAAAACAATGAAAAATTCCGGTTAATCCTTTTTGGGCAAATGGTTTTACCTTGTTAATGGTTTCTTGCATGGCGTTACGGGTATGAATTACTATAGGCAATTGATATTCTAACGCCCATTGCATTTGCGTATCAAAGGCTTCATATTGTTGTTGAGTAAAGGTTTTATCCCAATAAAAATCTAAACCAATTTCGCCTATTGCTGCAAAGTTTCGTTGTTGTAAATATTGATGTACCAATTGTAAAGCATCATTCACTTTTTCGTTTACAGAGCAAGGATGCAAACCCATCATAGCAAAACAATTTTGTGGATATTGTTTTTCTAATTGAAGCATTGCATCATAAGTGTTGGCATCAATAGCAGGCAAATACATTTTAGTAATGCCTGCAGCTAAAGCGCGCTGTATTACTGCATCTCGATCATTATTAAATTCTTCAACATACAAATGCGTGTGCGTATCAATGAATTGCATAAAATATTTTTTATTACCTCATTCACAATAAAAAAAATCAGGTATCGTTTATAAGTTACAATTACAAAATTGTTAGAAAGTATAAAACAAATTCAACTTTGTTTTCATAGGGTACGGAATAAACAGGGCCGGAGTATTTACTCTGGCCATTTTTTATGTAACAGCTTTGAACACATAACCTTGCCGTTTAAAATATTCTAAAACTTTAGGTAATACATATTGCAAATGATTGAATGCTTTTACACTATCGTGAAAAACAACAATAGAGCCTGGTTGTGCAAAACTAACTACATGTGCTAAGCATTCAACTGAACTAATAGAGGCATCAAAATCGCCACTCAAAACATCCCACATTATAATTTTAAAAGGCTGCTGCATATTATTAGAAGCCGGCGTTTGCAATACCTTTGCTTGAAAACGGGTAATGCGACCATAGGGCGGCCGAAACAAAGATGAATCAATGTAATTTTTTGCATGAAATATATCTTCAATGTATTTCTGATTAGGTGTTTCCCAACCGTTTACATGTTGAAAACTATGGTTACCAACTGCATGTCCTTCATTTAAAATACGTTCATAAATATTGCCTAACTGTGCTACATTTTTCCCCAAACAAAAAAAAGTTGCTTTTGCCTCATAATCCTTCAACACATCTAATACAAATGGAGTAGCGTTTTTTTCAGGACCATCATCGAATGTTAAAAAAAGTATTTTTTCTTTTACGGGTATGCGCCAGGTTAATGTAGGATACAATGTCCTTAACCACCATGGTGTTTTAACGAAATACATACTACAAAGATATTTGTAATTATAATAAAGCAGTTTGCGGTATTATATTTGCAGCATGGAAAATAAACCAGTTAGGGTGCGCTTTGCCCCTTCTCCTACCGGCGGATTGCATTTAGGTGGTGTACGCACCGTTTTATTTAATTATTTATTTGCCAAACAACATGGCGGTACTTTTATTGTACGTATTGAAGATACCGACCAAACACGCTTTGTAGAAGGTGCTGAACAATATATTTTTGATTGTTTACAATGGTGCGGATTAACACCTGATGAAAGTCCTGTTAGCGGTGGCCCATTTGCGCCATACCGTCAAAGTGAGCGCAAAACTATTTATAAACAATATGCATTGCAATTAGTTGAAAAAGGCTACGCCTACTATGCTTTTGATACACCGGAAGAACTGGAAGCCAAAAGAAAACAATTCCCTAATTTCCAATACAATCACCAAACTCGTCATCAGTGCAGTAATTCACTTACTTTAGCACCTGAGCAGGTACTGCAAAAATTAGCCAATAACACACCCTATGTTATACGCATTAAAATGCCAGAAAATGAAACTGTTACTTGCAACGACCTAATTAGAGGAAAAGTAGAGTTTAATACAGGCCTCAGTGATGACAAAGTGCTATTAAAAGCAGATGGCATGCCCACTTATCATTTAGCCGTAGTGGTTGATGATTATTTAATGCAAATTACCCATGCCTTTAGAGGTGAAGAATGGTTACCCAGTGCACCTATTCATATTTTATTATGGCAATATTTATTTGGGTTAGATAAAATGCCACAATGGGCACATCTTCCCTTAATTCTAAAACCTGATGGCAATGGCAAACTAAGCAAACGCGATGGAGAACGTTTAGGTTTTCCGGTATTTGCAATGGACTGGACTGACCCTGCTACAGGTAACACAACAAAAGGATTTAAAGAACGTGGTTTTTTGCCTGAAGCATTTGTAAATATGCTAGCCATGCTAGGATGGAATGATGGTAGCGGCCAGGAAATATTTTCTATTGAAGCATTAATAGAAAAATTCTCCATTGAACGCATACACAAAGGCGGGGCCCGCTTTGATTATGAAAAAGCCAAATGGTTTAACCATAGTTGGATACAGCAATTGCCCGTACAACACTATGCAGCAGCAGTAAAAAAATATTTTAGTGATGCCGGCATTACCATTACCCATACCAATTATTTTTATCAGGTAATGGAATTGGTTAAAGAGCGTTGTAACTTATTATCCGATTTTGTAGAACAAGCAGGTTTCTTTTTTCAACACCCTACCAATATTGATACTAGTGCCATTGCAGCTAAATGGAATGAAACTAAACAACAATTTTTCGTTGAATTAATGCGCAACCTTGAATTAATGTCCATTTGGAATGCTGAGAGTTTGGAAAACGATTTTAAAGAAATGGCAGCAGCGCATCAGTTAAAACCAGGTGAGCTTATGTTACCATTTAGAATTATGTTGGTGGGTGGAAAATTTGGACCGCATGTTTTTGATATTGCTGCATTGATTGGTAAAGAAGCAACTATACTGCGTATTAAGCACACGTTACAATTATTGGCTGCACAATAAGGAGTGCACAATAAAATGTATTACCTTACTGCTATTCAATGAAGCGGTTAAATACTTTATTATTCCTTTTAGCCGGCGTGCAGTTTGTATTGCCTTTTCTTTTACAAAATGGCAGATACGAACCACACCGCGATGAATTTTTGTACTTAGCCGAGTCACACCATTTGGCCTGGGGCTACATGGAGGCGCCACCCTTACTTTCACTGTTAGGATGGATAACTAACCACTTAGGCACTCAGTTATTTTGGATTAAAATGTGGCCGGCACTATTTGGTTGTGGCACTTTTTTACTTGCAGGTACAATTACCCTAAAATTAGGAGGAAAAGTATTGGCACTGCTTTTTACCTGGTTTCCTTTTGTGTTTGGAGCCTATTTGCGATTATTCTTTTTATTCCAACCTAACTTTTTAGAAGTATTTTTTTATACAGCTATTGCCTTTTGTTGGTTTCAATGGTTATTGACACAAAACACCAAATGGATATACGTTAGTGGCATTGCATTGGGCATGGGTTTGTTAAGCAAAGCTTCCGTTTCATTTTATGCTGTAGGATTATTGACAGGTTTATTATTAACCCCACAACGTAAAGTATTTACGCAAATTGCTATTTACATTGCAGCATTGATTGCCGTTGCTATTTTTCTACCGCATTTCATTTGGCAATACCGGCACCATTTTCCCGTATTACACCACATGGAACTTTTACAAAAATCACAGTTGGTACATATTGCTTATACCGATTTTATTAAAGGGCAGTTATTGTTGAATGTATCGTGCATCTACATTTGGTTAGTGGGTTTATATTGGTTACTTTTCTCGAAAATGGGCAAGCCATTTAGACTGTTTGGATGGGCTTACTTAACCGTTATTGCTCTTTTGCTGACACTTCATGGCAAAGACTATTATGCACTGGGGCTATATCCTATATTGTTTGCTTTTGGCGGTTTTCAAATTGAACAATTTACACAAATTCATACACGTTGGTTGTTATATCCTGCACTTACATTTACTATTTTAATAGGCCTATTCTTATGGCCATTGCTACTACCTATTGCATCACCGAAACAATTAGCTGCTTACTATTCTGCCACACATTTAAACAAAAGCGGCTTATTAACCTGGGAAGATCAACAAGAACATAGTTTGCCGCAAGATTTTGCTGACATGATTGGATGGAAATCGACCATCCAAAAATTGGCAGAATTTTATAACCATTTACCTGCTAATGAGCAACAACATACCATTATATTTTGCAGAAATTATGGATGGGGCGGTGCAGTTAATTTTTATGGAAAACGTTATCATTTACCGGAAGCATATTGCGATGAAGCATCCTTTTTATTATGGCTGCCGCAACAAAATAATGCATCTGTAAACAATATTATTTTATTAGCCAAACACTTACCTGATGCGAATGATACTGCCTTCCATTTTTTTGAAAAATATTCAGTAATTGATTCACTTAATAATGCATTTGCCCGAGAGAATGGAACAAAAATTATATTTTTTCAAAAAGCCAACCCTGGATTTGGCTATTGGTTAAGCAGCAAAATCAACAGTTTGCAAGCCCCATTCAATTCACCTGCTGTAAAATAACCATGCTTTACTTACTTTTGTCGGCACCAATAAGGCAGTATGACCAATGCATTAAACAGGCCCATTAGGGTGTTAATTGCTAAAGTAGGTTTAGATGGGCACGACAGAGGAGCCAGAATAATTGCTACCGCCCTGCGCGATGCCGGAATGGAAGTGATTTATACCGGGTTGCGCCAAACACCCGAAATGGTGGTAAATGCCGCATTACAAGAAGATGTGGATGCCATTGGTATCAGCATTTTAAGTGGTGCACACATGACTGTGTTTCCACACATACTTGCTTTAATGAAAGAAAAACAAATGGATGACGTTTTATTAACCGGTGGCGGCATTATTCAGGAAGAAGATATTGACACATTGCAGCAAATGGGGGTTGGCAAATTATTTACACCGGGCACACCAGTCACTGAAATTGCTGATTATATTCAACAATGGACATTAGAACACAGAAAATTTTAAACTATGTATAGCACTATTTTAACTGAATTAAAGAACAACATATTTACCATTACCATTAACAGACCTGACAAGCTGAACGCATTAAACAAAGCAGTGTTTGAAGATTTAAACAAAGCTTTAGATGAAGTATATACAAATGAAGAAATTCTTTCGGCTGTAATTACCGGAGCAGGCAATAAAGCTTTTGTTGCGGGCGCTGATATAACTGAATTCAAAGGCCTTACAGTTGAGCAAGGAAAAGAACTGGCCAAAGCCGGACAAGATACTTTTTTTAGAATTGAAAACTGCCCTAAACCAATTATAGCTGCCGTCAATGGGTTTGCGTTAGGTGGTGGTTGCGAACTGGCTATGAGTTGCCATTTTAGGGTGGCAGCGAACAATGCTAAATTTGGACAACCCGAAGTAAACTTGGGCTTAATACCCGGCTATGGTGGTACACAACGTTTGGCACAATTAATTGGCAAAGGCCGTGCTATGGAATTATTAATTAGTGCCAACATGATTGATGCTGCTACTGCTTTACAATATGGCTTAGTAAATCATGTATTTGAATCCGAACAACTATTAGCCGAAACCTATAAAATCTTAGCCAATATTAACAGCAAAGCACCTTTGGCTATTGGCGCTTGCATTAGTGCATTAAATGCCGGTTATGATGAAGCCCGCGATGGCTATGCAGTTGAGATAGACGCTTTTGGCTTTTGCTTTGCTACTGATGATATGCAAGAAGGGACTCAAGCATTTATTGAAAAAAGAAAAGCTGTGTTTAGCGGTAAGTAAACCCACTACAACACAGCTTGTAATAATTTTTCGGGAAGTTGGTAAGCAGCAATTTGTTTTAAATAAGGCAAATTTTTTGCACCACTCACTACAACAGATAACTCTGTTGCTTTACAAGTTGGGAAAAACACCATGCGTTGATGCCCAACAGTTGTAATGGGTATTGTTTGCTGCACTTCACCATTAATACTAATGCTAATATTTACGCTGCTAATGGCCTGCCCCTTCGTTAGGTCTTCTTCCAGCACCACACAATTCATTGATACAGGTTCTTTAAAAATGTAGTGATAGGCCGGATATCTTCTTTTCACATCTTTTCGGTTGGTATGGTTGGTTGTAACCATTGCACCCCGTTGCAATAAATTTTTGGCAAAAGCCTCTTCACGTAATTTTTTAAATTGCATTAACGCCAATGAATCTTCACTATTAAAAAGGCCTTTACGGTTAGGTGGAACATTTAATAATAAATTGGCACCACGCCCTACACTTTTAGTGTAAATATTCCACAACTGCAAGGGTGTTTTTACCAAACTATCCTCGTTGCTATGGTAAAACCATCCTGGCCTAATACTTACATCGCATTCAGCAGGGATATAACAACACCCATTATAATTACCTGTTTGTAAAGTATCGGCTGGTGGTGCACCAATGCCGGGGGTAAATGTAGCAGTATCTAACGTATTCCAGTTGGTTGTGCCGGCTATTCCTTTTTCATTACCCACCCAACGTATATCAGGACCAACATCACTGAAAATAAGTGTTTGGGGCGATAGTTTTCGCACGGTTTGTATAAACAAAGGCCAATCATAAACTTGCTTTTTACCATTTGGGCCTTCGCCATTGGCACCATCCCACCACAGTTCGGTAATAGGCCCATAGTTTGTAAAAATTTCTTTCAACATATTTACAAACACGGCATTATATCCCGGTGTGCCATATTGTGGATGATTCCTATCCCACGGCGACAAATACACACCAAATGACAAACCATATTTTTTACAGGCTGCTGCACAAGCTTTCAATACATCGCCTTTGCCGTTTTGCCATTTACTTTGTGCTACCGTGTGGGTGCTGTATTTACTGGGCCATAAACAAAAACCATCATGGTGTTTAGCAGTTATAATCATTCCTTTTGCACCGGCCGCTTTGGCAATTCGTGCCCATTGTTCACAGTTCAAAGCAAAGGGGTTAAAAACATTTTCGGGTTCATTACCTAATCCCCACTCTTTATCGGTAAAAGTATTCGGGCCAAAATGCACAAATAAATACAATTGCTGATTTTGCCAGGCCAATTGGGCTTCTGTAGGCTTAGGCAATAAGGCTAATCCGTTAGCATCGGTTTGTGCTTTTCCCAACAGTACCATCCATAAAAAGCTTATCCCTAAAGTAATTCTATACAACATGGGCAGATAATTGGTATTCTATTCTCAATATTAGTCATTCTTTTTCTTAACGAAACAAAATCCACAATTTTAATGGCAAACAAAACTTAGTCATAACTTTGCGGCTACATAGACAAAAAATCTTTTTACATTAAAAATAAACCATATGGAATATAGAATTGAAAAAGATACCATGGGCGAGGTAAAAGTTCCGGCACACGTTTATTGGGGCGCACAAACAGAGAGAAGTGTAGAGAATTTTAAAATTGCCAGAGATATTAATCAAATGCCCAAACCCATTATTCAGGCATTTGCTTATTTAAAAAAAGCAGCAGCCTTAGCCAATTTTGAATTGGGGGTTTTATCCGAAGAAAAATGCAAAGCCATTGCAACTGTATGTGATGAAATTTTATCCGGCCAATTAGACGACCAATTCCCATTGGTAGTTTGGCAAACCGGAAGCGGCACACAAAGCAACATGAATGTAAATGAAGTAATTGCCTATCGTGCGCACGTATTAAAAGGCGGAAAATTAACTGATAAAGAAAAATTTTTACACCCCAATGATGATGTGAATAAATCACAATCCTCAAACGATACCTTTCCCACGGCCATGCATATTGCAGCCTATAAAATGTTGATAGAAACAACTATTCCAGGTATTACTCAACTAAGAGATACATTGGCCGAAAAAAGCAAAGCATTTATGCATGTGGTAAAAATTGGTCGTACCCACTTTATGGATGCGACACCATTAACCTTAGGCCAGGAATTTAGCGGTTATGTTGCCCAATTGAACCATGGCTTGAAAGCCATACAAAACAGTTTAGCCCATTTAAGTGAATTAGCACTGGGAGGTACTGCTGTTGGTACCGGCATTAATACGCCGAAAGGATATGATGTATTGGTGGCCAAAAAAATTGCTGAATTAACCGGATTACCTTTTGTAACTGCAGCCAATAAATTTGAAGCTTTGGCTGCACACGATGCAATTGTTGAAGCACATGGTGCGCTAAAAACAGTAGCTGTAAGTTTAATGAAGATTGCCAACGATATTCGCATGTTATCATCAGGCCCACGGAGTGGCATTGGCGAAATACATATTCCGGATAATGAACCCGGTTCTTCTATTATGCCCGGTAAAGTAAACCCCACACAATGCGAAGCATTAACCATGATAGCCGCTCAGGTGTTGGGTAACGATGTAGCCATTAATGTTGGTGGTGCTACCGGCCATTTTGAGTTGAATGTATTTAAGCCCATGATGATTTATAACTTTTTACACAGTGCCCGTTTAATTGGCGAAGGTTGTATAAGCTTTAATGAAAAATGCGCAGTAGGCATTGAACCCATTGAAGCCAATATTAAGAAGCATGTTGACAATTCACTTATGTTGGTAACAGCTTTAAATACCAAAATTGGTTATTATAAAGCCGCTGAAATTGCGCAAAAAGCCCATAAAGAAGGTACTACATTAAAAGAAATGGCACTTAAGTTAGGGTATGTAACACCTGAACAATTTGACGAATGGGTAGTGCCGGCCAACATGGTAGGTTTGTAATACAGAAGAGTAAGTTTCTAATGAATAACACAACGGGCATGGCATTGTTCATGCCCGTTTTTTTATGTTACCACTAATTTATCAAAGAAATTATTGTCAGTTAAAAAAATTAATTCGTATGATGAGAATAAAAAGTTAAACCCACAGATATATTAAAAATATTCAACTTAGTATATACATTCACAAATGTTTTTGGAAAGCGAGTGTATATTAAATTTTATTACTATGTTCTTTTTATTTTATTACAGTATTAGTATCATATACTTCAATTACATATTTTGAATTTGGAGTGCCTGATAAATCTGAGTAATAAAAGCCTTTATTTAATTTTCCATCTTTTAAATTAAATCTAGATTCAATTCTGAAATCATGAGCATTAATATTAATACTATTGAATGGAATGATAATTATGGAGCGTTTACTTGCTCCTATTTTATCAACTTTAAATGTTTTATCTTGAACGTTAAGAATCAAAGAATTTATTGTTTCATCGCTCTTATTTTCAATAATGATTTTAAAATCTTTCTTGTTGCAATAAATCAAGAGGCTAGAAAATAGCAATACGATAAAAAATATATGTTTCATTAATTATTGATTTGTCGGTGTAAGTTGAGTCGAGTTTGTAATTCCATGTGTTGCAGTTAAGGGATTGTTTAATCCGTTAGCTCCCCAAAAATTCGGGTCTTGTGATGGAGAAAGAACAGGTTTTAAATATCTTAATTCTCCATTTGTAAGTTTAGTTAGTACATCAGATGAAAGACTTGAATTTGATGTGAAAATTGGAAACATTACATTTCCAACTAGATGTCCAACAGCATTGTTCCACAAATCCATATCTTTTTCTTTTTTGTAACTGAGGAGGTACTTCACTTTCATGTGCATCAGAAAAAAGTTTAGCAATATTTTCAAGTGTCATTGGGTCTAAACCTAAGTCTCTTCTGTTCATGGCATTAAAAAAAGCATGTCTAAAAGCATCACTCTTATCATTTAACCCATTTTGCCCAAAGATTGAAATTGTCTCTTGTTCGGCTATCGGTTTGTTTTTACTTATCATATATGCATGAGTTGGATATTTTTAACTAAGGCTTTTTCCGCTGCTGTTAATCGGTCATATTGACCGTTCTGATCTTGGTCTAAATCTAGGTTAAAATTATTGGGGTTATCTAACCAATTATCATCCTCCCACCAGACATTGTTTGAACTGCTACTTGAATAATATTGTTGATTAAATGCTAAATAATCTAGATCTGACATCATTTTATTAATATGCTCATTTGCGATACTATTTGCCAGAGGATTAGTTGTGCCTTGCAAATAGTTGTAAATTTCATTTGCCCTCAAAGGATTACTTTCCAACCAAAGAGATTGAGCATATGAGAGCCCTAATTGATTTGAAAGAGCGGTAACTGTTGGAGAAAATCCGCTTCCGCCACTTCCTCCACCAAATCCACCACCGCCAGTCCACCACCAACTCCAATCGGGTTCAGTGGGGCCGCCACCACTTATTCCTCCACCCGGATTCCAAGGAAAATAAGGATAACCGGTGCCATAATCCCACCAATTGCCATTGCTATTTCTGGTGCCACCCACACCATCTATAATACCATCCCTCGGTGTTGCACAATTACAACTTCCCCCTCCTGTACAATCAATGATAATGGTTAAAGTTACAGAGTAACTTTCTGTAAAGTACACTGTATTCCCATCAAGGGTAACTTCGAATGAATATGAAATCGTAACTTCTATGCTCATTTCACAACCACCACCCACCATTGTCCTTCTTGATGATTGTGTGCTTTGGGTATTGGTTTGCTTTGGCCCATTAAATACAACGGCCACATCTCTTATTTTTCCCTCTATCGGCGTTTTAACTTCTAGTACCTTCTGATTATTAATTTCCTTTTCAAAATACCCAAAGACTGCCTGCGTATTTAATAAGTTATTTTTAGCCTCTACCGTTTTAGGGTGAATGGCATTTAATGAATCTCGATTATACAACCGGTAAGTATATAAACTATCATTGTGTTTATAAGCCACTAAGTATGACTGAATGGTATTAGTATTTTGCGCTTGTAATGGTATAAAAAATATACCCTGACTGCCCTCCGTTTTATTACTTTGCGTGTATTTTACAGTGTTACCTGCTGCATTAACCCCATATGTAGATAATTGTTTACCTGAGTTAGAATGATTGCTGCTATATATTACTTTATCCCATCTCGGTATGCCATTTTTCTTTACAAATGCTGGTAAAAAATGAAATAGGCTATCCTGCTTTCTAATATCGGCAGCTAATTTTTTTATGGCAATATCCGCTGTAGTACCGGTATTAAAAAACTGTTGTTGTAATTGCGCATAATTGGGGCTTTTTATATTGGGCATACTGTCATATTTGCGGCAACCAAACAAAAAAGCAATCATACTAAAAAGCATAAAAAAGCAAAAGATTGTTACCGCATTTGTTTTGTAATTGTGGGGGGGGATGATTAATTTTTTCATAGTAAAATGATTTTAGTTATGATAAAAATAATTAAAATTTTATTAAAATAAAATTATTTTCATCTTTTTTTAATCTATTACTTACCCCCCATTCATTCCGGTTCCACCCTTTTGCCATCCATCTACCTATCAACAGCGTTGCGCAACGCTGTTGAGTCGAACCAGTCTCGAAGCAGGGTCGAAGCAATTAGCTAGGGGTACCCATTAAGGAGAAGCCAATGGGTATACATTTGAATAATTGCAGCCCTACTGCACCAAGGGTAATTCCTTCCAACGGGCGGTATAACGGGGGCTACGCAGTTCCTGGCGCATTTTCCAGTTGCGGCCGGTTCCACCGGCCGCAAAATGCAACACATCATTCCGCATACTTCCATTAATATTATCCATTACCTCCATTAATTTACCATTGGCATTACCGGGTGGCGGCACAAATAAATTGCCGGGCGGGGCCTCGGCCGGTATAATACCACTTAACAGTACCCCTGCTTTCTTGTATATTTTGCCGGGTGCATATAACTGCTCGGCTAATTGCAAAGCCGGCTTTATCAGCTCATTGGTATTAGCAGTGGCATTAGGCAATATTATTGAAGCACTTACCGAAGGGCCATGCCTGAAATGCCCACCCGGTAACTGCTCGGCTTTATATACCATAAATACCGTAATAACCGATGCCACACTTTTTTGCCTACGCAACTTTTCGGCAGCACGGGCTATATAAGTTGCCACTGCCTCTTTTACCTGCTGCAATTCCGTAACGGGTATACCAAACATGCGGGTAGTGGCAATCATTTTTTTGGTAACCAATTCATCGCCCAGCCCAATAGCCGGTTCGCCCTTTAGCTCTTTTAATAATCGAGCACCCACAACCCCACCCAACTGTTTGCGTACCCAATTTTCGGGCATAAGGCTTAACTGCAGTGCATCATAAATACCAAAGCTGTTCAACTTTTCGGCATAACGGCGGCCAATGCCCCAAATATCGCCTACCGGTGTTCGTGCTAATGCCTGCTGTATTACTTCAGGCGTATCTAACACATATACGCATTGCGTGGCTTGTTTATTTTTTTTAGCTATATGGTTGGCCATTTTACTCAGCACTTTAGTAGGGGCAATGCCCACCGATACTGAAATACCCGTCCACCGCTCTACTGTTTTGCGTATATGCAAAGCCAATGCTTTATAGTCGGCAACCTTCCAACCCGACAAGGCTAAAAAAGCCTCATCAACCGAATACACTTCCGTGTTTTGTTCACCCACCAAAAAGCGCAAAGTATCCATTACCCGCTTGCTCAAGTCGCCATATAAATTGTAATTAGAGGAAAAAGTAGTTACGCCATATTGTTCAATAAACGGTTTGGCTTTAAAATAAGGACCGGCCATTTCAATCCCCAATCGCTTAGCTTCATCGGTTCGGCTAACAATACAACCGTCGTTATTGCTAAGCACCACTACCGGCCGGTTCCATAAATCGGGTCTAAACAAACGCTCACAACTACAATAAAAACTATTACAATCAACAATAGCATACCATGTATCCTTATTTTTATCGGCATTGGCAACCACTGTTGCAGGCAGTGCCGTATTAACTTGTTGTGTATTCATACCACACTAAAAACAAACGAAATATTTGAATAAACGAATAACTGATGCCCATTGTCCGGAACGATGAAGTGATTGCGACGCAACCGGCGATGCTACAAGGTACCATAGCCGGTATTACACCTTACAACAAATGATATTTACATAACGGCACCTCATTGCTGTAATTATTTTTACATTTTAACAATACCCATTCCGTTGCCATAAATGCAGCATAAAACACCTGCTGTGCATAGTGGCTAACAGCTTTTCGGTACACATTAGGCGGCAATGCTGCAGCAAGGGGTATATGGGCACGTTGCGTAATTTGTAAATGCGGAAAACCGTTGTCACTAATATAATTATCAATGGGTTGCAATGCCTGTATCCATTGCTGAAAACAAACAGGTTGTTGCACACGTACATATATGGTATGTTCGGGTATACTGCTGTAATTGTTTAATGTTACCGATAATGCATGTTGCATACCGGCAATGCGTTGCAAGTAGCGCAACAAAGTATTTTCCATGGCTTCGTGGGCAGTAAAATGGGCTATGCATAACCGAGGTGCGCCACACACATACCCATATTGTGCCGTAAAAAATGCCTGTTGTTGCCGCAGCATTTGCTGTACAAAATGGGGCAAGGCTACCACTAAACTGTATGAATAGGCTGTTTGTTGAAGCTTGCCTGCCCCCGTGGCTGTTAATGATACTGTGTGCATAAACATTTTTTTGATTGTCAACAAATTTAGCATAAAATTGCTAAATAATTTAGTAAACAGCAAAATATTTTTTTATGATAGATAATATTGCCTACACGCCTGCCTACCGTGGCAGTAAAGATTTTACCCAGCACCACATTCCCACCGCCAATGCCAATGGGTTTGGTGCTGCCGCCGACGATTATATGGAACGGGGTATTGACCTGAATGAACAACTGATTATGAACAAGCCGGCTACCTTCTTCTTCCGTATGAACGGTGATGCCATGACGGAGGCCGGCATTCATAGCGGCGACGTGTTAATTGTTGACAGAAGTGTACCCATAGCATCGGGCAAAATTATTGTGGCAGCTATTAACGGTGAGCTATTGGTGCGTCGGTTGCAAACGCATTTTAATCGCGCTACCCTATTGGCCGAAAACAGCCGTTATGCCCCTATTGAAATTACCGAATTTAGCGAGCAGTACATATGGGGTGTAGTTACCTGCGTTATTCATATTTTAGAAAAGGGATTATTATCGGGCGGTACGATTAATAAACCCAATAGCAACAACAAAAAAGGCATTCATTATTAGTATGGCACCGGCTTTTGTAGTACTATGCGGCACCGCTTGCGTCGCACACTTATACCGCAACAATACGGGGCAGCATTTACTGCTACTAACGAACAGGCATTTGTGTAAAAAAAGCATTACACATTTATTGTACACAACTACCAACACCATGAACAGCAATCCCAATCAACAACCCTTGCCTGCCCAAAAAGAGGCAGCACTGCAATACCTGAAAGGCAGAGGGGCACAAATAAACACCCCCAATCATTTTTTACAAAACCATACCGAAAAATGGCATATTGAAGCCATAGATGATTGGGAAAACAGCAACTGCCCTACACAATATATTTTTACCAAAGCAACAAGCATTGTAAACAAAGTAGATAGCCCCGATGTAGGCATGCTATACAGCATGAACCCATACCAAGGCTGCGAACATGGCTGCATTTACTGCTATGCCCGTAATGTACACGAATATTGGGGCTATAGCGCCGGCACCGATTTTGAAAGTAAAATATTGGTAAAACAAAATGCACCGGAATTGCTGCGCCATTTTTTAATGAAACCAAGCTGGCAATGCCAACCTATTGTATTAAGTGGCAATACCGACTGCTACCAACCTGCCGAACGAAAGTTTAAACTTACCCGGCAATTATTACAGGTGTGTCAAAGCTTTAATCAGCCGGTGGGCATTATTACTAAAAATGCAGCCGTATTACGCGATGCAGATATACTGCAAGCCATGGCGGCCAAAAATCTGGTGAGTGTATTGGTAAGCATTACCTCACTGAACGAACCCCTGCGCAGTGTAATGGAACCCCGCACTACAACCGCTACCCAACGCTTACGCATTATTGAAACTTTAAGCGAAATGGGGGTACGTACCGGAGTAATGTTAGGCCCTATGATTCCCGGCTTAAACGAACACGAAATGCAACCCATTATGGAAAAAGCCGCCGCCGCAGGCGCACGCTTTTCAGCCTATACCTTTATTCGGTTAAATGGCGCCATTGGCAGTTTGTTTAAAGACTGGCTGTTTAAAAATTTTCCCGACAGGGCTAATAAAGTGTGGCATTTAATTGAACAAGCCCATGGCGGGCAGGTAAATGATAGCCGCTGGGGGGTTAGAATGCGCGGCGAAGGCCCCATTGCGGCATTGGTACAACAACAATTTAAAAACTATAATCGCAAATACCAACTAAATACCGAACATTGGCAATTAAATACGCAGCAATTTATGCGGCCGGGCACACAGGGCAGTTTATTTTGAATTATTTTGATTACTACTGAGAAGATGGATTGTTTTCCACATAACGTTATTACCACATAAGCTTACATTACCTTTAAGACACTAATTAAGCAGCTTTTTTACATATCTGCCTTAAAATTATTTGCATGAAAATTACCTTCTTTTCTACACAACCATATGATAAAGAGTTTTTCATTAAAGGAAATGCATCCTATGGTTTTGAATTCACTTTTTTTGAAACACATTTAGGCCCACATATTGTGCAGGCTGTAGAACCAACTGATGCAATTTGTATATTTGTTAACGATAAAGTAACTGCAGAAGTAATAGCCGTACTGGCACAAAAGGGGGTAAAAGTAATTGCTTTACGTTGTGCCGGATTTAATAATGTGGATATTGAAGCTGCAAAAAAGCACCAAATTAAGGTATGCAGGGTACCTGCTTATTCTCCGGAAGCGGTGGCAGAACATGCTTTGGCAATGATACAAACCTTAAACAGAAAAACACATAAAGCCTATAACCGTGTTCGTGAACAAAATTTTTCACTCAATGGCTTATTGGGTTTTACATTAAAGGGAAAAACGGTAGGCGTAATTGGCACGGGCCATATTGGAGCTGCATTTTGCACTATTATGACGGGTATGGGTTGCCGTGTAATTGCCTACGACATACAAATCAACACCTCACTTACTGCATTGGGAATCACCTACTTATCTTTGGCACAGGTTTTGGAAGAAGCTGATATTATTTCATTGCATTGCCCACTTACACCCCAAACGCATCATTTAATTAACCCAACCACCTTACAAAACATGAAAAAAGGCGCCATGCTCATTAATACAAGTCGCGGTGGATTAATTGACACCCATGCCGTAATTGAGGCCCTGAAAACCCATCAATTGGGTTATTTGGGTATTGATGTATATGAGCAAGAAGAGAAAATATTTTTTAAAGACCTATCTGAAAATATTATTGCTGATGATACACTACAACGCTTAATGGCTTTTCCAAATGTATTAGTAACAGCGCATCAGGCATTTTTTACCAAAGAAGCTTTAGAAGAAATAACACATATTACTTTAACTAACGTAGATGCTTTATTACATCATAAAAATTTTACCAACCAAACAGCGTTATTAGTGTAAACACTATCATTACATTAACATTTATCATTAATTTTACCGCATGAAGGCAATTCTTAAATATGGCATTTTTGCATTAACCATTATGTTTCTTTTTCAGGCATGTAGCAAGGAATATAGTTACGAAACCGGAAAAGGCTATAGCGGTGTTGCCATTGGCACTTTACAAGATAGTACCGGAAATTGCCAAAATGTATTTGTAAATGGTACTTATGTAGTAGATAGCGTATTAACTGATAGCAATTACATTGTAGTAACTGTTAATATTATTTCACCGGGTAAATATTATATTTTTACTGATACAGCAAACGGTTTTTGGTTTGCCGATTCTTCCATTGTTTTATCAACCGGCACACAAAACATTAAATTAAAAGGCTACGGCAAACCTATTTTACCGGTTGATGCCAACTTTGTTATTACTTTCGGCAGTTCGGCATGCCAGTTTACCATACCTTACAACACAGCAGTAATAGGAAATTATTTTCCCACTACAGCCGGCAGTTATTGGACTTACAACGATAGTCAGCTAAACGACACTATTACCACCCATGCTTTATCGGTACTGGCGAATGTTGCCAACACAGGGCAGACCTATGCCGTATTTGTAGATAGATTAGGCGATACTTCTTTATACAGAAGAAGTGGTAACACCTATTATACCTATGGTAGTATTTATCCTGACCCTTCAGTACAACCGGTTGAATATGCCTTTTTGAAAGCCGGTGTACCGGCAGGTACTAGTTGGGATTCACCCATTGTTTCAGTAGTGGTATCCAATCAAAATATAAAAGTAAAATACCATTTTACCCTTTTGGGTAGTGGCCTAACGGCCAGTTACAATGGCAACAATTTTACCAACGTAATTAAAGTACAACTCGATATTCAGGCTTTAGTACCACCTGCTATTAATTATGCTACGGCTCAAACATCGTATTTCTATTATGCAGAGGGAATTGGCTTAATTGCTATTGAAGTACCGGGTAGTACCACAGTGATGCCTTATAACTCCACCCTTGCACAGTGGCATGTAAATTAATGAAGCAGTATAGATAATTGGGCATTAGAAATAATTTCAACTATAATTTTAGTATACTGTATCTGTAAAATGAGCATTTAAACCTGTTCCGTGAAACATTTATTAGTATGGATATTATTGACTTATGCAAGTTATGCTTGTCATAAAAGCAATACCGTTACTTCCGGTTGTGACATACAAAATACCAACGCCCAAAATGCACAAAAGGTAACTATTACAAAAGGGGTATGGGGTACTGTATCATCAATGGAAGGCAATTGCATGCCCATGGTACTGCCGGCCACCAATACCTGTAAACATTGCGCTGTGCAGCGTACAATAAAAGTTTACCCTTATACCTTAAAGCAAAATGCAACATTGGTACCCAACACCGCTAGTTTTTACGAAAGCTTCAATGTACCGGCGGTGGCAGAAATTACAGCAGATGCTAATGGCTTTTACGAAATTAATTTACCCGATGGGCAATATTCCTTAGCCATTGTTGAAAATGGAAAACTTTATGCTTCCGGCCTTGATGGGCAAGGTGGATTAAATCCGGTTACTATTAACGGCGGTGCACAAAAAGTAAACCTCATTATGACATACAAAGCAGTATTTTGAAAAGATATCGACTAGTGATTTATAGAAGCTGATCATCCTTTCCAATAGAATATTTTATTGATAACCCAAGAATAATAGTTTTGTATTATGCAATATAATCATCCTGTTTCCCCAATGAATGTTAGGAATTGCAACAATCTATGCCATATCTGAAAAGGCAAATAATTAAGAAACTTTAGCTTCCTGTGTAGCAGTTTCTTTTTCGGCTTCCGTATGTTTTTTTCCAAAAAATTTATTTTGAAATAACAGTAAAACTATTACGCCTACTGAAATAGATGCATCGGCAATATTGAATACGGGCTCAAAAAACTCAAAACGTTCACCACCCCATACCGGAAACCACTTAGGATAGTACGTATCAATAATTGGAAAATACAGCATATCAACTACTCTACCATGCAAAAAATTTGCATAGCCACTGCCAAAGGGTACGAGTTTAGCTACATTTTGAGCAAACACATCGCTATTCTCAAATATCAACCCATAAAACATACTATCAATTAAATTACCTAATGCACCTGCATAAATTAGTGATGCACAAATAATAAAACCGGTGTGGTATTTTTTTCTGATAAAATCGCGCAATAAAAAAGTACCCCAAATAACGGCTACCAATCTAAATAAGGTTAAAATAATTTTCCCGAAACCACCCCCAAACTTCCAACCCCAAGCCATTCCTTCATTTTCAACAAAATGTAGCCGAAACCAATTGCCAATTACATGATGTTCTTCCCCTGCGTAATAGTGTAGCTTTATATAAAACTTTAATGCCTGATCGGCCAGTATAATAGCAGCTATCAGAATAATAACGTGTTTCGCTTTCACTGAATGTTTTTTTAAAGCGGCAAAGATATATGAATTGCGGTTGTGTTTACCAATGCCTTAATTAGGCCAGGTATTTTCCTACAAATGGCAGCTTTTGCATTTCCTTTCGCTCAATTTTTAACAAAAACCCTATAAACAATAATAGCAATAATGTGGCTAAAATATAACTAAAGGCATAATGTGTAATATAGGCTGTTATGGTATGGTGTACAAAAAATAACAAAAATGCAATAACCATATAAGCTATTAACTTTTTCCAGGCATAAGGTATGCGATAAACTTTTTGCCCCCATACATAACTAATTACCATCATACTTCCATAACAGGTAAACGTTGCCCATGCGCAGGCCATGAAACTAAAGTATGGAATAAATACATAATTAATGATAATGGTAATGGCGGCTCCGGCTAAAGTAACCCAGGCACCTGCCATAGTTTTATTGGTAATTTTATAC
The DNA here is from genome assembly GCF_049968455.1 of Hydrotalea sp. Taxonomy (NCBI): domain Bacteria; kingdom Pseudomonadati; phylum Bacteroidota; class Chitinophagia; order Chitinophagales; family Chitinophagaceae; genus Hydrotalea; species Hydrotalea sp. Next base: position 80,446 of record NZ_JBMFQT010000004.1, read on the forward strand.
CAAATACTCAGATTATAATAAATACCCAAAAACATATTGGCAAATAATAAAATGGGTACCACTTTTAACCCCGACCAATACTTGGGACCAATAAAATGTTTCCATACCGGCAAATACAGGGCAACCACCAAAAACATAATAGAAATAATCATCACAAAAAACTTCATTACCCTTGCATATACTTTTTGTGGATTATTGCTTTCGGCTTGTTTAAAAAAGAAAGGCTCGGCCCCCATTCTAAATGCCTGTATAAATAATGTAATTAAAATAGAAAGTTTGTAACAAGCATTGTAAATGCCTACTTGTTCTTCTCTAAATGTTTCACTTCCGGGCAACCACCAACGCAACATTAAACGGTCAAAGGTTTCATTAATCATACCGCCCATGCCCGCAATAACCAAGGGTAAAGAATAAATCATCATTTGCTTCCACAAACGTGCATTAAACTTTAATTGTATTTTGGCTATTTCCTTCCACAACAATAATAAGGTTACCGCCGATTGCACCACATTCGCAAAAACTACATACACTATTGGATTGGTTTCAGTATTAAAAACCAATACTACCCAACTGCCTTTGGGCTGTTGCAATTGCTTGGGACAATACACAATGAAAAACCAGGTAATAAATATGTTTAATAAAATGCCTGCAATTTTTACGAAAGCAAATTTCAAAGGACGTTCTTCTTGCCGCAACTTAGCAAAAGGAATAGTTGATAAAGCATCTAAACTAATTACAATAATACTTAAGCGAATAATTTCGGGAAAATTGGTTAAGCCGGTAAATGCACCAAATGCTGACTGATTTAGCCACAGTAAAATTGAAAAAACAATAGTGGAAAAAAAAAGGGATAAGGCTGCCGTATCGTATATAATATTTTTATTTTCTTCTTTGGATGAAAACCTGAAATAAGCCGTTTCAAAACCATAAGTAAATACTACATTCAGTATAGGTATGGCAGCATAAATTAAGCCCATTTTACCGTAGTCGCTGGTTTTTGCCAGGCCGTAGGTAAGCAAAGGAGTAAGCAAATAATTAATAAAACGTGCAGCAATGGAACTGGCTCCATACCACATGGTTTGTCCGGCTAATTTCTTTATACTACTCAATCGTTTAATCTTTATAAGGCGCTAAAATAACAAATAGGTTACAGTTAGTGCCGTTGTTGAGCAAATACTTTAACAGTTTCATTTAATGCACATGTTCAGCAGGTGGCTGATTATTGAAGTTAGGCGGCGCAAATCGTGGATTTTTTAAGAATGCCGTATCAGTTAACGTATACAAAAAAGCTGTTAGTTGTCCTATTTCATAATTAGATAACGGAAGTTTGTTTTTTAGCAAACTGTCGGTAGTTGGATCTACTACCATATTTTTTCTGTAATGGTCAAAAACATTAATTAGGAAAAAGAAACGTCCATCGTGTCCATAAGGTTCAGTAACTGCTACATTTCTCAAACTGGGTACTTTAAATTTTAAAGAGTCGGACGGATTACCCGTTATTTTCATACGTCCTTCATCTTTTAACACAGCATCCATTGGCATACCATTGTTTCGGTAACTAAAATCAGTAAAAAAAGGTTCAGCATGACATGAAGCACATTTTTGTTTAAAAATAGCATAGCCTAAACTTTCGGGTAAATTAAATTGTGCTTCTCCGCGCATTACTTTGTCGTATTTACTATTGCTACTCACTAACATTACTTCAAACTGACTTAAAGCTTGCATAATACGTTGCGTTGTAATTTGCGGACTACCAAAAGCAGCTTTAAACATGTTTCTATATTCCGCATCTGCACTTAATTTTTTAATAATATTTTCAACTGTTTCTGCCATTTCGTTGGGTGCAGTAATGGGCGCTAAAGGCTGTGCATCTAAATGGTTAATCCCACCATCCCACATAAAAGCTTTTTGCCAAGCTAAATTTTGTAAGGCCGGCGCATTACGGGTAGTGAATGAATTATCATACCCATGACTTAAATTATGATCATAAGTAGCAAAAGCAGCAAATTGCTGGTGGCAACTGGCACAAGGAAAATTTCCATCTTTACTTAACCTGCCATCATAAAATAATTTTCTGCCTAATTCAAAGCCCTGCAAGGTTAGCGGATTTTGTTTAAAATCATACACCGGTTGCGGCCAGCCGGGTGGCACTTTAAATACTAACGGAGTAGGCTTGCTGCCATTATTGGTAAAAGCAGTAGCCATTATTAAAAAAATAAGAATACTTGCTATGGTAATTTGCCACTTCATATGCTTTATACACAATACCGCCTTTATTGAACTTTTAATAGTTGAAACATTTTACTGTAATTATCTGCAATTTGCATTGCCAATTTACCCGGTGAATGACATAACGGATGGGCTTTTATGCTTAAATCATTAACACCATTAAACCAGTTTAATACATTAGCACCAATTATGATGGTTGAAACTTTATGGGAACTGTTAATGGGTATATGTATGGTTTTTGAAGCATTCTCATTATGCTTATAACCACCAACATGATAGCTGAATGTTTGCTGTGGAAGTGGCGAAACAGTTGAATTTCCTTCTAACTTAGCAAAAATGTAGCCGGTATTCCATGTCCAGAACATACCCAACATAGGATCTAAAGCACCCGTTTGAATGCCGCTAACATTTTTTATACTATCAACCCCAATGGTAAAAGATACTGCACTCAGTATTTGTGGTTGAATAGGCAATTGAATGTTCCAGGTGGCGGTATCGCTTGCAGAAAATAAATAATAATTATTTTTTACCGGAATAGTATTACCATGAACATCTTTCACATGAATATGGCTTACATAAAATAAAAATTTTCGAACTGTTATCGGCTCACCGGCTTTTGTTTGGTAAATACTGTCGTTCAGCACCAAAGAAGTATTTCCCGCTAGGGGAATAAATTTTAATTGCAGGCTTTGAGCAAATGAACTAATCACCACCAACAAACCCAATATCAACAAATACAATTGTTTCATTACAATTTTCTTTTAATTGTTATAGGTTTTCCAATTTTTATTCCGCAAATGTTTAATAGCCGAGCGGTTTTGTTTATCCATTTGTTTTTTCAATTTAGAGGCAGCAGTAGGTCGGGTAGCTATACGCGCTTTTTTAGGCTTTAATGCCGCATTTACCCATTCATTCATTTTAGCAATTACCATAGCCTTATTGTCCAACTGTGTTCTTGCCACTTGCGATTTTACCAGTAAAAATCCATCTTTAGTAATTTTGTTACGTAAATGTGTGTTAATTTGTTGCTTTTGTTCTTCACTCACCAAATTCGATTGCATAATGGGCCAACGCCCCTCAACCATGGTTTCCACTTTATTTACATGCTGCCCACCCTTGCCGCTACTGCGTGCAGTTGAAAAAATAATTTCATCTTGAATATTTATCTTCATACTTCTGTAAAGTTAAACCATTCATTTCAACACATATGCGAGTAGTTATACAAAGAGTAACAGAAGCATCAGTAAAAGTACACGAAGAAACGGTGGGTGCTATTCAACAAGGTTTATTGATTTTGGCGGGTATTGAAGCAGCCGATACGGATGAAGATATAGAGTGGTTAAGCCATAAAATTGTGCAACTACGCATTTTTAATGATGCACAAGGACTTATGAATGTAAGCTTGAAAGAAATAGATGGCAACATATTATTAATAAGTCAGTTTACCTTACATGCAGCTACCAAGAAGGGGAACCGCCCTTCGTTCATTAAAGCAGCCAAACCGGAAATAGCTATTCCCATTTATGAAAAGCTAATTGCGAGTTTAGAAAATGCTTTAGGCAAAAAAATTGAAAAAGGTATTTTTGGTGCTGATATGAAAGTAGCTTTGCTGAATGATGGACCTGTTACCATTTTCATTGATTCGAAAAATAGAGAGTAACAGTTGTTACCAATTTTTATGATAACTAAAAACGATATTACCAATAGGGATGATTTATTAGCATTGATGGAAGCATTTTATGCTAAAGCATTAAAAGATGAATTAATACAACATTTCTTTAATGAAGTTGCGCATTTAAATTTAAAAACACACTTACCCATCATTGTAAATTTTTGGGAATCCGTGTTGTTTGAAACTGCAACCTATAAAGGTAATGCAATGGCTGTGCATCAACACTTGCATCAACTTTCGCCTTTCAAACAGGTGCATTTTAATCGTTGGGTAAGTTTATTTCAACAAACAGTGGATGAATTGTTTGCCGGAGAAAATGCCGAAAAAATAAAACAACGTGCCCAATCTATTGCTACCATTATGGCATTAAAAACCATTTATAAAAACGCATAAATAAAAAAAATATGACTATTGCGGAAGCACAACAACAGGTTGATGAATGGATTAAAACCATTGGTGTTCGCTATTTTAATGAATTAACCAATTTAGGAATTTTAATGGAAGAAGTGGGTGAGTTAAGTAGAATAATGGTGAGAAAATATGGCGAACAATCATTTAAAGCAGGCGAAAATGCCGATGCGTTGGCCGATGAAATGGCTGATGTGCTTTGGGTACTGATTTGCTTAGCCAATCAAACCGGAGTTAATCTTACAGAAGCATTACAAAAAAATATGATTAAAAAAACCAATCGTGATGGCAATAGGCATCAATTAAACCAAAAGCTGCACTAAACAAACAATTGTTTGTATAAAAAATACAAAAGCAGCTGCATTAAACATTTTCAGACAAGTATATTTGCACATTATGAGTACGCAACAAGACAATAATTTTCAGGCAATTATAGCCCATGCCAAAGAGTATGGCTTTGTTTTCCAGAGTAGCGAAATTTATGATGGATTAAGTGCAGTATACGACTATGGTCCGTATGGCAGTGAACTGAAAAAAAATATTAAAGATTATTGGTGGAAGAGCATGACGCAACTGCATGAAAACATTGTAGGTATTGATGCCGCTATTTTCATGCACCCTACTACCTGGAAGGCTAGTGGACACGTGGATAATTTTAACGACCCTATGATTGATAATAAAGACAGCAAAAAGCGATATAGGGTTGACCATTTAATTGAAGCACATGCAGCTATTTTAGAAGATCAAGGCAAGCAGAAAGAGGCAGATGCACTATTACAGGAAATGGATGCCTTATTAGCGAAAGATGATTTTACAGGATTAAAAAAATTAATAGAAGAGCATAAAATTGTTTGCACTATCAGTGGTACTTGTAACTGGACCGACATTCGTCAGTTTAACTTAATGTTTGAAACACAATTGGGCTCTGTTACCGATGAAGCCAGTACCATTTACTTACGCCCCGAAACTGCACAAGGTATATTTGTAAACTTTTTGAATGTGCAAAAAACAGCCCGCATGAAAGTGCCATTCGGTATTGCACAAATTGGAAAAGCTTTTAGAAATGAAATTGTTGCCAGACAATTCATTTTTAGAATGCGTGAGTTTGAACAAATGGAAATGCAATTTTTTGTACGGCCCGGCACTGAAGGTGAATGGTATAAATATTGGAAACAGGTGCGCCTTCAATGGCATTTGAGTTTAGGATTACCGGCAGAAAAATATAGATATCATGATCACAGCAAACTAGCGCACTATGCAAAAGAGGCATGCGATATAGAATTTGAATTTCCTTTTGGCTTTAAAGAAGTGGAAGGAATTCATTCGCGCAGTGATTTTGATTTAAGCCAGCATCAAACCTACAGCAAGAAAAAAATGCAATATTTTGATGCAGATATTGATCCTGCTACCAACAAACCTTATGGTAATTATGTACCTTATGTTATTGAAACATCTATTGGCTTAGATAGAATGGTATTACTCATACTTTCCAATGCTTATGAGGAAGAAACCATTCAAAAGGAAGACGGCACTACCGATAGCAGAGTAGTGATGCATATTCCCGAAAAAATTGCTCCGATTAAATTAGCAGTTTTACCACTTACTAAAAAGGATGGCTTACCGGAAATAGCACGTGATTTAATGGATGAGTGCAAAAATTATTTCAGGTGTTTTTATGAAGAAAAAGATGCCATTGGTAAACGCTATCGTCGTCAAGATGCCATTGGAACACCTTTCTGTGTTACTATTGATCATCAAACAAAAGATGACAATACGGTTACCATTCGCTACCGCGATTCGATGCAACAGGAAAGAATTTTAATGAGTCAGGTAAGAGATGTGGTACTAAACGCAATAGCATAAATAAACCTAACAAAAAAGGCTGTAAACTAAAATTTACAGTCTTTTTTGTTAATTCAACAGTTCAGGATTATTGTCGTCTAACTGCTCCGTTTCAGCTTTGGGTTCTGGATCATGCTCCGCTGCTCGTTCTACTTCATCGCCGGCGTATTTTAAATCATCTTCCCTATTTTCATTCCAATCTAATATAAAATTGTTTCTTCCTTCACCAATCATAATTTTCAAAAATTTCTGTTGCACTAATTCTAGTATGGAAAGGAACAAGAAAATAGCATGAATACGGTTCTCGCATATTTCAAATATATTTTCAAATGTAGCCGATTTTTCTTTTGCCATAAATTCCATCATATAATCGCGGCTACCCTCTATGGTATAATTATAACGGACCACCGTATGCGTAGGCATTTTTTGTTTATCGTGCACACGTTGCATTACCTTTTCAAATGTTTTCATCAATTTAAAAAGGGTAATTGTTTGTATTTCGGTTCCTTCGCCGGCCTCCTCAGTAATTTTAGCCATTTCAGCTTGCAAATTCCCCCGCTTAACTAACAATTGCCTATTAGCTTCCATTTCGGCCATTTTTGCAGCAGCTTCTTTAAAGCGTTTATATTCTAAAATTTTATCAACCAATTCTTGCCTGGGGTCAATTTCATTACCTTGTGCGTCAACCTCTTTACGTGGCAATAATAATCGGGCTTTAATACGCATAAGGGTTGATACGAACAGAATAAATTCACTGCTCAACTCAATATTTAAGCGCTCTTGCGCATGAATAAAATCAAGAAAATCTTTAATTATTTTACTAATAGGAATATTGTAGATATCCAATTCATCGCGTTCAATGAAGAACAGCAATAAATCGAACGGGCCTTCAAAATGCTCAATTTTAATTTGGTAGGTTTCCTGGTTCACATATACAGCTTTAAGTATTGCAAATAAAGGAAAAGCACTGGTATTTTCACTTTTATCACCATTTTATTTATCCACCAAAAAACAACCGCCCGAAGGTATTCGGGCGGAAGGCTTAATGATTGATTATTTTTTTAATGCATCACGAATTTCCATTAACAATTGCTCCGTAGGCGTAGGCCCGGGTGGTGGAGGTGGTGGAGGGGCTTCCGTTTTGCGCTTTAATCGGTTCATGGCTTTTACCAGTAAAAAAATAACAAAAGCCAGAATTAAGAAATTAATAACCGCAGTTACAAAACTACCCCAAGCAAGTACAGGCCCCAGTTTTCTTGCTTCAACAAGGGTTAAACCCATAGTTACCTTTGAAGAAAGAGGTATGTACAAATTCGTAAAATCGGCTTTAAATAAAATGCCTATAATGGGCATAATTAAATCATTAACTACCGAATCAACAATTTTCCCAAAAGCGGCACCTATAATTACACCAACTGCCAGGTCCATTACATTGCCCTTCGTGGCAAATTCACGGAATTCTTTAAAAAACGACATATTTTATCTAAGGTTTGGTTGAATTAAAAATAAGTGTATTTCACCATATCTTAAAATTATTTTTTAAGTCCCGGATATTGCATTTTTAATCCACTCAATAATTCATATAAATTTTTAGCAATAATATATTCCTTATACCAATGTGCATCTGAAGGAGTAATAATCCAGGGCACTTTATTACAATTATTTAAGCAATCTTCATACACTTCCATATACTCAGGCCATAATTTAGATTCTTCAAAATCTTTTTCGTTGTATTTCCATTGTTTTTGAGGATTTTTTATGCGTTCATCCAATCGTTTTAATTGCTCTTTATGCGATATATGCAAATAGAATTTTAAGATATGAGTGTGATTATGTTCAACCAATAAATTCTCAAAATCATTAATGGCACCCATTCTTTTAAAAGCCAATTTATTGTTGATGAGCTTGTGAACTCTGGTAACCAAAACATCTTCATAATGGCTTCTATTGAATATATGTATCATACCACGAGCCGGTGTATGCTGATGAATGCGCCACAAAAAATCGTGTGATAATTCTAATGATGTAGGTTCTTTGAATGAAGTAACCTGTACACCTTGGGGATTCAGTTTCCCAAATACATGCCGTATGGCCCCATCTTTCCCGGCAGCATCCATACCTTGTATCACAACTAGTATGGCATATTTAGACTGTGCATATAATAAATTTTGCAACTCATCCAACTGCACTATTAATTTTTCGGTAGCAGCAATAATTTTATTTTTATCCGTTTTTTTTGGCGGAAGTGTACTTATATTGGCTAATCGAATTTTGGCCATGATTAACGATTTTTTTAAATATACCACTATTTTGTAACAAAAAACTAGGTTTGCAAAAATTTTAGAATGCGAAAGCCTTTTTTCAGTTGGTTTTTATTTATAATACTTTCGTTTATTTGGGGCAGTTCATTTATTTTAATGAAAGAAGGCTTGAAAGCATTAACTCCTTATCAGGTTGCAACCATACGCATTCTAAGTGCAGGTGTTATTTTAGCCCCATTTGGAATAAGTGCGTATAAAAAAATCCCTAAAATAAAGCGCTGGCCTGTTTTGGTTTCCGGATTATTAGGAAGTTTTTTTCCGGCCTATTTATTTTGTTTAGCCGAAACAGAACTAAACAGTGCATTGGCCGGAATTTTAAATGCGCTTACGCCACTTTTTACTATTGCAACAGGAATAATGTTTTTTCAACAAAAAACTAAAATACAACAAGCTCTTGGTGTTATTGTTGGTTTTACAGGCCTCATATTGTTATTTTATCATAAAGGAGAATTTAGCTTTACGCATTTAGGATATGCCACTTATATTTTATTGGCCACTTTTTTGTATGGTTTAAATGTAAACTATGTTCGAAAACACCTGCAAGGTATTGGTTCATTGCATATTGCCAGCGTTGCATTTGGTTTATTGATAATACCTTGTTTAATAATATTAGCTTTTACAGGTTATTTTTCCCAAAACTTTAGTACAGCTTTTATACAAGCCAGTTTATTCAGTGCTTTATTGGGTATAATGGGAACTGCAGTGGCCACTATTTTATTTTATGTTTTGTTAAAAGAATCTGGCGCATTATTTGCATCGATGGTTACCTATGGAATTCCATTTGTTGCAGTGGGTTGGGGTTTATTGGCCGGTGAAGCATTTGGTTGGAATCAGTTAATTAGTTTATTGATAATTTTAAGTGGCGTTTACCTGACAAATAAATTCAAATAAAAAAGGCAAACACGCTTTATAGCATTTGCCAAATTATTTTATATAAAATGTTGACTGATTAAACGGTCATTATTTCTTTTTCTTTTACTGATAAATGCTTTTCAACCAAATTTATGTACTTATCTGTAATTTCCTGAATAGCTTTTTCAGCGTCTTTACTTGCATCTTCACTTAACCCATCTTTCTGCAATTTCTTTACCTGTTCAATACCTTCTCTTCTAATATTTCTAATAGCCACTTTGGTTTGTTCACCTTCAGCTGCCGCTTTTTTAACCATTTCTTTTCTACGCTCTTCAGTAAGCGGCGGCATAAATAAACGAATTTGATTGCCATCGTTTTGAGGCGTAATGCCAATATTTGCTTGCATGATAGCTTTTTCAATGGCAGCCAACATTTTCTTTTCCCAGGGTTGTATACTAATAGTTCTGGCATCCAAAACACTAACGTTAGCCACCTGCTGAATAGGTGTTGGCGCGCCATAATAATCTACCATAATACCCTCAAGCATCGCCGGGCTAGCTTTACCAGCTCTAATTTTTGTTAATTCAACTTCTAAATGAACGATGGCTTTTCCCATGCCACTTTCAACATCATCTATTATTAGGTTCAGTTCTTCAGTCATATTTTTAAAAAGATTAAGTGGCGCAAAGCTAATAAAGAATATAACACGATAGGAATATGGCCTTATAATTCATAGCTAAAACAGCAAGAACTTATACTAATAAAATTATTTTTCTGCAATAGCAGCAACGGAAGTGGTATTATTTGTGTTAATAGCTACATAAGTATTGGGTTCGGCCTCATGCAATATTAACTGTTTGTTTTTTTGTTGGCGAATTTTACCTAAATACAACAAGAATATGGCTGTGAAAAACACAAAAATTTGTGCCAAAATAACCTTAGTGGTGCCCATTGGTAAAGCAAAATAGCTAAGTACAATAAATAAAATAGCTGATATAGATAAACAAAGAGTTATTTTTTTGTGTGAATAACCACGGTCTAACAGTAAGTGATGCAAATGATTTCTATCTGCCGAAAAAGGAGATCGTTTATGAAATATACGAATGGCAAAAACCCGAAGCGTATCTAATAACGGCAATAAAAGAATGCCAAAACCCATAGCAGGAGCTGCGAAAACGGGTAGAATATGAGAACCTTCCGCAGTTTTAATAAAGTGAATAACCAATATAGCGTTTACCAACCCTAACAACATAGCACCAGTATCACCCATAAATATTTTAGCAGGGGATAAATTAAAACGTAAAAAAGCAATTAGGGCACCTGACATGGATATTCCCATTAATGCATACAACCAGTCGTTATTTAAATAGAAGAACACTGAAAAAATAATACAGGTAATTAACCCAATGGATGCTGCTAACCCATCAACTCCATCAATTAAATTGAAAGAATTCATTACCACAATAATAGTGAACATGGTTAATGGATAACTGAACACGGGCGGTATTATGCCAATATTTAAAAAACCGTGCATATCATCAATCAGCAATTTGCTTTTGTACATTAAAATGAAAGCTACTGCTAATTGACCTAAAAACTTTTTTAATGGTGTAATGACTAAAATATCATCTTTTACCCCAAAAAAGAATACAACGACAAATGCAGCAATATAATAGGGAAAACTGTGACCACGGGGAGCTACATCGCTCATTAATAAAAGGGCAATTAAAAATCCTGCAAATATGCCTACACCTCCTAATGAAGGAATGGGCGAAGCGTGTACCTTTCTATCGTCCGGCACATCGTATAATTTTTTCATCTTTGCAATTTGTATAATGGCAGGAATTGCAAGTAGTGTAATAACAAATGCCAATATTCCCCCTATAAATATTTTCTCCATGTAGGATTTTTTTCGAATGAGTAATCAAGTTTGAGGGGTAGAATTACGAAGGCAATATAAACGTTTTTTTTAAATCTTTAACATTTGTAGATAAAAAGCCTAAAAAAATCAATTTCTCATAACATTAGCTGCTCTAACGCTAATAATATTTAAATATCAATTATCTTGCCAATTCAAAATTTTAGACTATGGAAGATGTAGCAACTTTAGAAAAAACTGCCTCGCAAGTAAGAAGAGATATATTACGTATGGTACACGCAGTACAAAGCGGACACCCTGGAGGTTCATTAGGATGTGCTGATTTTATGACTGCTCTTTATTTCAACATCATGGATGTACACATCCCTTTTAATATGGATGGTATTGGCGAAGATGTTTTCTTTTTATCGAACGGACATATTTCCCCATTATTTTACAGCGTATTAGCTCGCAAAGGCTATTTTGATTTAAAAGAATTAAATACATTCCGAAAAATAAATTCACGTTTGCAAGGGCACCCAACTACCCACGAACATTTGCCGGGCGTAAGGGTTGCCAGTGGTTCATTAGGCCAGGGAATGAGTGTAGCCATTGGTGCAGCACTTTCTAAAAAATTAAACGGTGATAAACATTTAGTATTTTCATTACATGGAGATGGTGAATTAGAAGAAGGCCAAAATTGGGAAGCAATTATGTTTGCTGCTCACCACAAAGTAGATAATTTAATTGCTACCATTGATTACAATGGCCAACAAATTGATGGACCTACCAGTGTAGTAATGAACCTGGAAAGCTTAAAAGCTAAGTTTGAGGCTTTTAACTGGCATGTTTTAGAAATGAATGGAAATGATATGGATGAAGTAGTGGCAGGCCTGAATAAAGCCAAACAATTAACCGGACAAGGAAAGCCCATTTGTATTTTGATGAAAACTGTAATGGGTAAAGGGGTAAGCTTTATGGAAGGGCACCATGAATGGCACGGAATTGCACCCAGTGATGCACAATTAGCGGATGCATTAAACCAATTGCCTGAAACATTGGGAGATTATTAATTTTAAGAACATATTTTTGTTGAGGCTGGATTTAATGTCCGGCTTTTTTTATTATTTACTGTTACACTAACTTCTTAATGATAATTTTTCTTTTCCAGCTTTGAATGCAGGAAACCAGGCAGCTAGCAAAGTAATTACAAATACAGTTGCAATAACCAACACAAAATCACCCAAAGCTAATTTTACGGGGTAATAATCAATGATAAATGTTCCACCTCCCAAACTAATTAAATGAAATTTTATTTGAATATAACAAATAACCAATGCTAATATCATTCCTGCCCCACCGCCTACGGCAGCTATTAAAAAACCTTCCGTTAGAAAGATTTTTTGAATTAAGCCATCTGAAGCACCTAATGCTTTCAAAACGGTAATATCTTTTTGTTTTTCAAGTACCAACATAGTTAATGCACCAATCATGTTAAATGCGGCTATAATAAGAATGATGGATAAAATTCCATAAATAACCCATTTTTCAACTTCCATTACAGTATACAAACTTTCATTTTGTTGATAACGTGTTTGTACCTTAAAACTATTTCCCAACAAATGCTGCAATTCAGTTTGTACTTGTTGCGTATTGGCAGTTTTGGTTAATTTAATTTCAACGGCACTAAAAGTATTTGCATCCATATTCAGCATATACTTTACAAAAGCTAAATTGGTAAATACATATTTATTGTCAAAATCTTCTTGTATCATAAAAGTGCCGGCCGGCATTGCATTAAATGAGTATAATCCCTCCGCTGAAAGCATATTAGCAGATTGCCTGTTGGGCATATACAAGGTTACTGGATATAAACTTTTTTCAACATCTAAACCCAATGCATTTTCAATACCCGCCCCAACTACTAACTGGGGCTTTTGTATGGTGCCCAGATTAAAACTACCACGTATTAAATGCGTTTGTACCGGATTAACTTGCGTAAAACTACTATCAACCCCTTTTACAAATACAATAGATTGATTATCGCCATTCACCAATAAAGCTTTTTCTTCAGCTGTTAAGCTATAAAAGGCAACGCCTTCGGTATTTTGTATTTGCTGAATTTGTTTGGGTGTTAACAAAAAGGTTTTACCCACTTGCGGTGTTATGCGCAAGTCGGCATAAAAATCAGCATATAACCCCTTTACTAAATCTTCAAAGCCATTAAATACGCTTAGCACAATAATTAATGCAGCAGTACCTACCATTATTGCAGATATACTAATCCATGCAATAAGGGTAATGGCATTGGTAGATTTTTTTGAAGTAAAATAGCGCCTGGCAAATAAAAAATTCAAGTGTTACAATTTTCAAAGTTGGGCAATAGCAGTAGGCTATGAACCGGAATCCGGTTTTTTAGAAGCATTTATTTGTTTAAAAATTTCTTCCATTTTAAAAACATGATCTAAAGTATCATCTAAATAAAATTGCAATACAGGTATTCGCCTTAGCTGATGTTTTACCTTTTCGGCCAAGTGCTTTTTTATTTCCCAAGCCCGATCTTCTATGCGTTTCATGGCAGCTGCGGGTTGTTCAATTTTAAACAAACTGATATAAATTCTGGCCTCTAATAAATCGGGAGTAACCTTTACGTTTGAAATAGAAACCATGCCTCCCTCAATCATATTTAAGCCCAAATGCATAAAAATATCATTGAGTGTTTCTTGCAACACAGCTGCAACCTGTTTCTGACGTTTTCCTTCCTGCATAATCTTTAAGGTTTATTTGGAGGTAAATTTAGTTACTTTGCGGCTTTGTTATTGTAATATAATATATGAAGCGATTTTCCCGAATTTTATTTTACCTGAAATCACAGAAAAAAAACATTGTTTTATATGTTGTTTTCAACTTTTTATCCATTGTATTTTCGCTGGTTTCACTTGCTATGTTAGCACCTTTTTTGCAACTGTTGTTTGGAAAAGAAAAATTAATTGACTTAAAACCCAATTTTTCTTTTAGCGCCAGCGGTATTTTAGAATATTTAAAATACATATTAAGCCAATTGATTAAGACCCATAGCGAAATGTATGCCTTGGCATTTATTTGCCTGGTGGTTATTATTTCAATTTTTTTAAAAAATCTGTTCATTTATTTATCATACCGCTCATTAACGCCCATGCGTAACTATGTAATGACGAAATTAAGAGCTGATTTGTTTTCAAAAATTCTGATACTTCCCATTGGATATTTTACAGAGCAACGTAAAGGCGATATTATAAGCCGTATGAGTAATGATGCCAATGAAATTGAATGGAGCATCATTGGCACTTTAGAGGGTTTGGTAAAAGACCCTTTAAATATTATTATTATTTTAATTACACTTATTTTTTTAAGCCCTGCATTATCGTTGTTTTTATTGGTTTTATTGCCCTTAACGGGCTTTATCATTGGCCGTGTAAGCCGAAGTTTAAAGAAGCAGTCAACACAATCACAGGAAATACAAGGCTCACTGATGAGTATTTTGGATGAAACACTAGGCGGTTTAAGAATTATAAAAGCCTTTAATGCGGAAAATATTATTGGCAACAAATTTTTTAGTACCAATAACAAACTAAATGAGATAAGAAATAAGATGAATTTTCGACGCGATTTAGCTTCACCTATGTCGGAATTTTTAGGAGTAATTGTATTGTGTTGCATTTTATGGTTTGGAGGACGCCTTGTATTGGGTAGCAACACTTTTTTACAACCCGATGCATTTATTACTTATATTTTATTTTTTACACAAATTATTAATCCGGCTAAATCATTATCAACTGCATTTTATAATGCACAACGGGGAAGTTCGGCCATACAAAGAATTGAAGAAATTTTAAAAGCACCGGTAACCATTAGCGAACCAGACAATGCTATTATATTTAATGAGTTTAACCATGCTATTGAATTTAAAAATGTTAGCTTTAGTTATGATGAATACTCTACCTTACGCAATATTAATTTAACAATACACAAAGGGACTACCGTTGCTATTGTTGGAAGTAGTGGTGCGGGTAAAAGCACATTTGCAGATTTAATACCTCGCTTTTTAGATGTAAATGATGGAGAACTTTTAATTGATGGGATTAATATTAAAAATTACGATTTAACAAGTTTTCGAAATCATATTGGTATTGTTACGCAAGAGCCTATTTTATTTAATGATACCATTGCCAACAATATAGCTTTAGGCAGTGAAAATGCCACCCGAGAACAAATTATTCAGGCGGCTAAAATTGCAAATGCGCATGATTTTATATTGAATAAGGAAGATGGTTATGATACCAATGTGGGCGACAGAGGTAATAAACTGAGCGGTGGCGAAAAACAACGCATTACCATTGCTCGTGCTATTTTAAGGAACCCGCCTATTCTAATTTTAGATGAAGCCACTTCTTCTCTTGATACTGAAAGTGAACGGTTAGTGCAGGATGCCATTAACCACATGATGCAAAACAGAACTAGTATAGTTATTGCACACCGTTTATCAACCGTTAAACATGCGGATGAAATTGTAGTTTTAGATAAGGGTGTGATTATAGAACGCGGTACTCATCACCAACTCATTAATTTAGAGGGCACTTATAAAAGATTGGTAACTATGCAGGAAGTGCATTAAATAAGATCGATCGTGTTTGACATTAGTGATGAAAAATACCAATTTCCATCTTCTTTTAAATTAGCATATAAAAAATACAGGCTACCTTTTTCAAAGTAGCCTGTAAAAGTATGTGCTAAGATTATGCTGTCTTATTCATTACTTCCACCTTTATCGGGACCTTTTACCAAGCCCAATTTTGCTTCTAAACTAAGTGTAGCGTGAGGTACTGCGCGTAAACGTGCTTTATCAATTAATTTACCGGTTACACGACAAATACCATAAGTTTTGTTTTCAATACGCATTAAAGCTTTCTCCAAGTGATCAATATAAGTAATTTGGCGACTAGCCATTTGGCTTAATTGTTCGCGTTCCATACTCATTCCCCCATCTTCCATGGTCATGTAACGGCCTTCACTTTCATCGCCACCCAGCTCATCTTTGCGAGTGATTAATCCTTGCAAATAAGCTAATTCGCGTTTAGCGCTGTCTAACTTTTTGTTAATAAGCTCTTTAAATTCATTTAACTCAGAATCAGAGTACCGAACTATTGACTCTGCCGGTTTACTTGTTTCAACCCTTTTTTCCAAAGGGGTGTATCCCGGATTATAAGGTATACTACTTTTGGTACTGGTTTTTGGAACTTTTACTTCTTTTATAGGTTCAGGTTGTTTTTTCTTTGGCATGGCAACTGTTGCAGTTTTTGCTGTCTGCACGTGTTTAACAGGTTCTGAATAATTGTTTTCTTGCTTAGATTTTGCAGTAGCTACCACTTCCTTTTTCTCCGGTTGTGCCTTTTTAGGAATTGCGACCTTTTTTACCGGTGCAGTTGGCTTTTTTGCTGTAGCAACAGCTTTTTTAGCCGGTGCTGATTTTTTAGCAACTGCAGCCTTTTTGGCAGGTGCAGAGGCCTTTTTAGCGGGTGACGCTTTTTTAGCCGATGCTGCTTTTTTAGTTACTGCACTGGCTTTTTTGGCCGGAGCCGCCTTTTTTACCGCTTTTGCGGCAGGTTTTGCTGTTTTTTTAGGCGCAGTTTTTTTGGTAGCCATACTTTTTATCCTTTTTTGGTTACTGCCAGTTTTAGCATTTCACCATTAATTTCAACTGATACCCCATTTTGCAAATCGGATACCCATTGAATGGAATCTGCCAAAATTTCGCGGCAAATATAATCGTTAAATTGAATTATGGAAGGCTTTAATGAGGCATTTTCCATAATGTGTACGAATATACGGTCTGTTAATTCAAATTCATTGTCTTTTCTTAAATTTTGAATACGATTTACCAATTCACGGGCATTTCCTTCTTTTTCCAACTCGGGGGTAACTGTAATATCTAAGGCTACGGTGAGGGTTCCTTTAGAAGCGACACTCCAACCGGGTATATCTTCTGCCAAAATTTCAACTTCAGCTAAAGAAACTGGCACCTCCTCCTCATCTAATTGAATGTTAATGGCTCCATTTTGCTCCAGTAAACTAATTTGATGTTGATTTAATTGACTAATTATTGCAGCAGCCTGTTTCATTTTGCTGCCCATTTTAGCACCTAACGCTTTAAAATTAGGTTTTACCTTTTTCTTAATTATTCCTTCCGTATCCGTTAAAAACTCAATTTCCTTAACATTCACTTCAGCTTTGATTAAATCCGTCATTTTTGCCAACTGCGTTTGCATGTTTGCATTTAATACAGGTATCATTACTTTTTGCAATGGCTGCCTTACTTTAATGTTTACCTTTTTACGGATAGATAGCACCAATGAACTTACCTCTTGCGCCAATTGCATTCTTTCCTCCAATAAGGCATCAATGCACGCTGAATTGGGTTTAGGGAAATTGGTATGATGTACAGACTGCACATTAAACCTTTTGGCAACAGCATTCAGATTACAGAAAATAGCATCACTGAAAAAGGGTGATATGGGTGCCATTAACTGCACAATTGTTTCCAAACATTCATACAAAGTTTGGTAAGCGCTTATTTTATCTGTTTCATATTCTCCTTTCCAAAATCTTCTTCTGCACAAACGCACATACCAATTACTTAGCTGTTCATTTACAAAATCTTCAATAGCTCGTCCGGCAATAGTGGGTTCAAAATCGTTAAACGCATCCGTAACCTTTTGAATAAGGGAATGCAAAGAAGATAAAATCCATCTGTCAATTTCAGGCCTATCAGCCACCGGAATATAAGCTTCCTGAAAAGCAAATCCATCTACATTGGCATATAGTACAAAGAACTGGTAAGTATTATATAAGGTTCCAAAGAATTTACGCTGAACTTCTTTAATACCTTCCAAATCAAATTTCAAATTATCCCAAGGTGAGGCATTGGTAATTAAATACCAGCGGGTAGCGTCTGCACCAAATTGTTCAATGGTATCAAAAGGATTTACCACATTACCCAAGCGCTTACTCATTTTATTGCCATTCTTATCTAATACCAACCCATTGGATACCACGTTTTTATAAGCAACATTATCAAAAAGCATTACCGCTAATGCATGTAAGGTATAAAACCATCCACGGGTTTGGTCAACTCCTTCGGCAATAAAATCGGCGGGAAAGGCACTGCCTTTATCAATAAAATCTTTGTTTTCGAAAGGATAATGCCATTGTGCATAGGGCATGGCACCACTATCAAACCAAACATCCACCAAATCGGGCACCCTTTTCATGGGCTTTCCTGAAGGGCTTACCAAAATAATTTCATCTACATAAGGCTTATGTAAATCTAAAATACCCTGGTGTAGGTAATGTTGGTTAATATTTCCATCTAAAACCTCATTGGCTTTTTTAATAGCGTTGTTTAATTCTTCAACAGAACCAATGCAAATTTCTTCGCTACCATCTTCAGTTCGCCAAATGGGCAAAGGGGTACCCCAATAGCGGCTGCGGCTTAAATTCCAGTCAACCATATTTTCTAACCAGTTACCAAAACGACCTTCTCCGGTGCTTTTGGGTTTCCAGTTAATGGTTTTATTTAATTCAACCATTCTATCTTTTAATGCAGTGGTTTTAATAAACCAGGCATCTAAAGGATAATAAAGAATGGGTTTATCGGTGCGCCAACAGTGGGGATAGCTATGTTCATATTTTTCAACCTTAAAGGCTCGATTTTCTTTTTTCAGTTTAACACATATATCCACATTTACATCTTGGTAATTGGGATCATCGGTATAATTTTTTACATAACGACCACTAAATTCACCTAACCCATCTACAAATTTGCCCTGTTTGTCAACTAAGGTTAATATACCTATGCCATATTTCTTACCCACTTTAAAGTCGTCGGCGCCAAAAGCAGGGGCAATATGTACAATGCCGGTACCGTCGTCAGTAGTAACAAAATCGCCTAGCATTACCCTAAATGGATTTCCTCCAGATAAGGCAGGTTGATTGGCCTCATAAGGCATTAATTGTTCATAACGGCAATTCTCCAATTGGCTGCCTTTAAATTGCGCCAATTGCTGCCAGGGAATCATTTTATCGTTAGGCGAATAAGCAGCAAAATCGCTGTTTTCTGCTTCAGGTTTAAAATATTTGTGCACTAAATCTTTGGCCAATACCACATTAATGGGCAAATGGGTATAGGGATTAAAGGTTTTAATAAGTACATAATCTACATTGGCTGCAACAGCCAAACCCAGGTTGGATGGCAATGTCCAAGGTGTGGTTGTCCATGCTAAAAAGAAAAACTCATCGCCATGTAAAAGTTGATGAATAAAAGCAGATTGTTCATCTTGTACGGCTCTAAACATGGCCACACAACTGGTATCTTTTACATCTTTATAAGTACCCGGCTGATTCAATTCATGTGAACTAAGGCCTGTACCTGCCGCCGGTGAATAGGGTTGAATGCTTACACTTTGGTATAGTAAGCCTTTTTTATACAATTGCGCCAATAACCACCAAAGGGTTTCTACGTACTTATTATCGAAAGTAATGTAGGGGTCGTTCAAATCAACCCAATAGCCCATTTTAGTGGTAATTTCGTCCCATTTATCTTTATAGCGTAAAACCGCTTCACGGCACTTTTGGTTATAGTCTTCAATTGAAATTTTCTTACCAATATCCTCTTTAGTAATACCTAATTCTTTTTCTACACCCAATTCAACAGGAAGCCCATGCGTATCCCAGCCTCCTTTGCGTTTAACTTGAAAGCCCTGCATGGTTTTGTAACGACAAACCAAATCTTTTAATGTACGCGAAATAACATGGTGAATACCCGGCATTCCGTTTGCACTGGGTGGCCCCTCATAAAACACAAAGGGCTGTGCACCTTCCCGTAAGGTTATGCTTTTTTCAAATGCTTGATCCTGTTGCCAACGCAGCAAAATTTCTTTTTCAATAGAGGGTAAATGCAATGTCTGAAATTCGCGATAGGTATTGCTCATAAATTTGAAAACTAAGAATACGGTTTTAAAAGTTGCGAAGGTAAGGAATAAGTGCCTGAGTTAGGCCTTCCCTTTACATTCATTTGAATAGAAATGACATTCACCAAACAACGTTATTTTGAGTAAACTTTTTCACCGGAAATGAAAGTTTGCAACACTTTTGTTTGCAATACCTGCTGCCAGGGAATTTGCATTAAATCTTTGTCAAGCGCTATAAAGTCGGCTTTTTTACCGGGTTCTAAACTTCCGGTTTCTTTATCTAAAAAACCGGCTTTAGCGGCCCAAATAGTCATTCCTCTTATAGCCTCTTGGCGCGTAAGTGCATTTTGTGGTTGAAAACCACCTGCAGGGAATCCGGTACTATCAACCCTAAATACCGCAGCTAAAAAGGTTTTAAACGGCGATATATCTTCCACCGGAAAATCGGTGCCTAAAGGCAACCATCCATTTTGTTCTAAAAGGGCTTTATTGGCATAAGCTGAATTTATTCGCTGTTTACCCAAACGGCTTTCCGCCCAATACATATCGCTGGTGGCATGGGTAGGCTGTACGGAAGGCACAATAGAAGCCTGACCAAACCATGCTATGTCATTAGGATTTACGATTTGTGCATGTTCAATACGCCAACGTTTATCGTTTTTACCCTGCAAATATTTATTATAGATTTTCAGCATTACGCGATTGGCAGAATCGCCAATAGCATGGGTACACATTTGAAAATTAGTTTTGCTAAGTATAGCCGCCATTGAATCAAAATGTTGCTGGCTACTTAACAAAAAGCCATACCAACCCGGTTTATCGGAATAGGGTTGTAAAAGGCAGGCACCGCGGCTTCCTAAAGCTCCATCTGCATAAAACTTAAATCCATTTACAAATAAGCGATCCGTTTTATAGGGGCCTTTGGGTAAAAAGTAATCATAATTTTCTTTTCTATCGCTAAGCATAAGGTATAGCTGCATTTTGAGTACGCCGGCTTTTTGCAAACTATCAATTCGTAACACATCTTTATAGCTAAGCCCACAGTCAGTAACGGTAGTTAAGCCTTGCGCAAAACAGTTTTGTTGCGCAGCTTGCAGGCGGACAGAGAAATCCTTAGCGGACAGTGGCGGCATTACTGCTAAAACCGGTTTTTGGGCATTATCAATTAATACCCCGGTAAGCTTCCCGTTAAACATTTCAAAACTACCACCTTCAATTTTTTGTCCCGGCTTTAATTGGGCCAATTGCATGGCTTTTTCATTAATAATGGCTGCATGCCCATCAACCCTTGTTAAAAAAACAGGTGTATTTGGAAACAGTTGATTGAGTTTTTCTACTGAATTGGGAAATGCCTTTCCGGGCCATTTGTTTTGGTCCCAGCCCCTACCCAAAATCCAGGCTTCATTGGGATGCGATGCCGCAAAACTTTTTAATCGCTCTAATACCTCTTCAAAGCTTTTGGTATTGCGTAAATCGGCAGTAAATAGTTCTTGCCCATAACCTACAAAATGAGCATGTGCATCAATGAAACCAGGGAAAATAGTATTACCATTTTCATTCAACATTTCCTTGGCATTGTAATGTTGCAAAATGGAATCATTGGTTCCTATAGCTACAATTTTACCCTGCTGAATGGCAATAGCTTGGGCAGTATCAAATTGTGCGTTTACCGTATAAATGTGGGCATTGTAAACAATTGTATCAACCTGCTTTTTAGATTGACAGGCAAAAAACAAACAGGCAACAGGCAATATTTTAAACAAACTTCGCATCGTAATTAGTTGATTGAATGAACATTGAAGTTAAAAATTTATTGCAAGATGCTCTTGGCTATTTTACGCCAATATCAGAAGCTTATGATTTTAATCATTTTACAGAAGATGACTGCATTTTAGTTTTGTGAAAATTTATTATCATGCAGGTGAATCAACAATTATTAGAAAAGTACAATGTACCTGTGCCCCGTTATACCAGTTACCCAACTATTCCGTTTTGGAATGAAACCATTGAAATTAAGCAATGGGAAAATTTAGTGCGTAACAAATTTTCAAATGAAACTGACGGTATTAGTTTATACATTCATTTACCCTTTTGCGAATCATTATGCACGTATTGCGGATGCAATAAAAAAATTACAACTAATCATCAGGTTGAAGGTGAATATTTAGCAGCGGTTTTAAAAGAATGGCAATTGTATTTAAACTTAATGGAAGAAAAACCTGTTTTACGTGAATTGCATTTAGGAGGTGGCACACCCACATTTTTCTCCCCGGAAAATTTGTATAAACTCATTCATTCCATTTTACAAACAGTAAAGGTGCACCCCGATCACGAATTTGGATTTGAGGGACATCCCAACAACACAACATTTGAACATTTAAAAACATTATTTGAATTAGGTTTTAAGCGAGTTAGTTATGGCATTCAAGATCACAACCCAAAAGTACAAGCCATTATTAACCGCATACAACCTATTGAAAATGTAAAGAAAGCTGTTGAAACGGCCCGTAGTATTGGTTATAATTCCGTAAACTTTGATTTAATTTACGGTTTACCGCTTCAAACGGTTGAAAGCATGCGCACAACTATTGAACAAACAATAGCTTTACAACCCGACCGTATTGCATTTTACAGCTATGCACATGTACCATGGACCAGTAAAGGACAGCGATTATTTGATGAACATGATTTACCCAATGCCGCTACCAAAATGCAACTATATCAATTAGGGAAGGAAATGTTTAGCAAGGCGGGGTATATTGATATTGGAATGGACCACTTTGCTTTACCCACTGATTCATTACATGAAGCACAATTAAATAAAAAATTACACAGAAACTTTATGGGCTACACCACCCAGCAAACGCAATCTATGATTGGATTAGGTGTATCAGCCATTAGTGATATTGGGGATGCTTTTGCACAAAATGAAAAAACATTACACAATTACTATGAAGCAGTATGCAATAGTACTTTAGCCATAAGTAAAGGCATTGTATTAACCAATGAAGACAAGCACTTTAAAAAATACATTTTAGATATTAGTTGTAATGGCCAAACTATTTTAAATAAAGAAGATGAGGGTATTATTACCAAATTTGTATTGCCTGAATTAGAAAAATTGGAATTAGACAATTTAATTGAACTAGATGAAAATGTTTTAACGGTAACGCCTTTAGGTAAACATTTTATTAGAAATATTTGTAGCGCTTTTGATATTCGTTTAGCCCGCAACCATATACACAATAATCAACAACACGCACAGTTCAGCAAAGCTATATAACTAAAAGGTTTTAGGCACTGAAGGATTGGTAATAATAACAAAGTCGGCTAAATTTTGGAATTGTTTCCAATCAGGATGTTCAAATTGTGTATCACTAAAACAGCTAATATTCATCATTTTCAGTTTGGGAGCTAAGGCTTGCAAACGTGCATAAGTACCTAATTTATCGTCGCTATGAAAGCGGCCATTTACTTGAAAAATGGTGAATGATTTGTGCTTTTTCCAAAACCGATAAATGCTGTTTGCCATGGTTGCATCCCACAAATTTTGAGCATCAAACATATTTTGATTAAACTGCTCATGCCCACCCATAATCTTTTCGAATTTTTGTTGATAAGCTTGTTGAGCTTCCGTAAAAGGCAGAGGCGGCAAATAAGATTTTGAAAGTTTATCTAATTGCATTAATGATGCCACACCGTTTTGATGTACCATATTTACATACCTGCGCGGTGCATTGGCGGCAATTACCGGCAAATGATACAGTTTTGCCGTTTCAATCATCGGTTTATAATCTGCATAATTATTCCAAGGTCGGGCACTGGCCAAAAATTGTTTTTCGCTAATGTAGCCGGCAACATATTCATTTAAAGGAGCTTGACAATCGGTTTCAAACATTTCTAATGAAAGCGCTACGGGCTTATTGCTTTGCACTAAAGCTTTCAGTAAAGTATCTTCTAAATAATGTGCTACTGCATCATTATGGTCTTCGCCAAAAAAAACTACTTGCGCTTTTTGTAAATGACTTATTAACTCAGATAATTGAATGGTTTTATGTTGCGCAGCATCATATATCATGTAATTATTAGTCATATTACTTTGTGCCAATAACATTGTTTGAAATAGCAGACATAATGTAAATAATGCAATTAATTTTTTTAGCATAAAATTTAATTTTTACGCAATAGTTTATAAATTTTTATTGCAGTTAACAAAACTATCAACAAGGCTATCAATGCAACAAAACCCCACAATAAACTAATACTTTGTTTTACTGTTGCCAAAAAAACTATGGCAAACAAAAAAAGAGTAGCCACTTCATTCCATATACGCAATTGCTGAGATGTGTATTTATAAATGCCTTTCAATTCCTGATTAACAATTTTTTGCAATGAAAAATGATAAGCATACAATAAAACAACAAAAATTAATTTAATGAGCAGCCATCTTCCTTCAGGTGAAAAAATTACGCTGTAATAGTTACTTGAAATTAATACGCTGACGCCTAATATTAAGGTTATTATGGCAGATGGCCAGGTAATTCCATACCACAATCGGCGTATCATTATTTCAAATTGTTTGCGCAAAATACTACGTTCTATTTCAGGTTTTTCAGCGGCTTCAGTGGCATATATAAATAACCTAGGCATATAAAAAAGACCTGCAAACCAGGTTACCACAAAAATAATATGAGCGGCTTTTAAGTATAAATACATGGAATTAAAGATACGTTTTAATGCAACAACATTTCAGTATCGCCTTGGTTAAATTGGTTAATCCATTTACTTATAACCGATACCCACATTGGGTGAACATTTAAGCAAGGAATAGT